>JAAENK010000321.1 GCA_024224415.1 Gammaproteobacteria bacterium
ATTCACAACGGGCATTTCCAGGGTCAATATATTTCGCATGCCATGGATAATATCGCTATGGCAATGACTACCATCAGTGTTGTTAGTGATCGCAGAATTGATCGATTTCTTGATGCTGGTAATAGTGTCGGGTTGCCTCCATTTTTATGCAGGGAAAAAACTGGTGTACGTATGGGCTTAATGGGTGGGCAGTTTATGACTACCAGCATAGTGGCAGAAAATCGTACGCTTTGTTTGCCTGCTTCGGTGCAATCTATACCTTCCACCTCCGACTTTCAAGATGTCGTCAGTTTCGGCTTAATCGCCGGCAGAAAAGCAAAATCCGTTATTGGTAATACCAACTATGTACTGGCTTTCGAGCTTTTATGCGCAGCGCAAGCGGCCGATATCCGGGGCAAGGAACAATTGAGTCCTGCCACGACCGCCCTGTACGAAGCAGTACGAGAAACACTGCCTTACCTGGATTTTGATACGGTTATAATCGATTATCTGGAAACCCTCGCACGGCGTATTCAGTCGGGAGAAATATTAGAAAGAGTTGAGGCTGTAGTAGGTGAGTTAATGTTAAGCGATGAATCAAACGGTCAGCAGGAGCTGGATTAAGTATGTCGTACAAAGATCCGGGTTTAGCGCAACCGGACATCTTGATGGAAAAGTCTGATGATGGTTGCATATATTTACGCAGCCAGACCAGGCTCGATGATTATGGGATAAATCTTGGCGCATGGCTATACCATTGGGCCGAACATGCGCCAGATCGTTGTTTTGTGGCAGAGAAAGATAGCACTGAAAACTGGCAAAAATTATCCTATTCCCAGGCATTACATGATGCGCAGATAATTGGACAACGTCTGCTGGAACTGGGTTTGTCTGTAGATCGCCCACTGATGATTCTCTCTGGCGCCAGCCTTAATTTCACCCGGTTACAGTTAGGGGCGTTATTGGCAGGTATTCCGCTGGTGCCGGTATCGCCGCCTTATTCGTTGATGTCTGATGACTTTGCAAAGCTCAGGCATATTGTGCAACTCACGACGCCAGGGATAGTGTATGTCGAATCCATGGAGGTGTTTTCCAAAGCGTTAGATGCAATTGCGAACTCTGATATTCAAATTTATTCTACCGATAGTAATATTCAAGAATTACTCGAGGGAAGCGTTGGTGATGAGCTGCACCAGGCTTATCAGCAGATCGATGGCGACAGCATAGTCAAAATTCTGTTTACCTCAGGGTCTACGGGTATGCCTAAGGGCGTTATTAATACCCAGCAGATGCTATGTTCAAATCAACAGGCTATTCAGCAGCTCTGGCCCTTTTTAAAATCAAAGCCCCCAGTCATTGTCGACTGGTTGTTATGGAATCATACTTTTGGAAGCTGTCATAATTTCAATATGATGCTTGTCAACGGTGGAACCGTATATATCGATGCAGGTAAACCATTGCCGGGTTTGATAGAAACAACTGTGGCTAATTTGAGGGAAGTTTCTCCAACGATTTATTTCAATGTTCCTGCAGGCTACGATGCATTGCTGAATTATCTGGAAGAAGATGAGGATCTGAGCAGAAAATTCTTTGACCAACTGGATGTGATTTACTGCGCATCGGCTTCATTGGGCGAGCTAACTAAAAAGCGTTTGAACGATCTCAGCCTCAAGACTGTTGGTAAAACCCTGCCGGTACTCTCAGGGTGGGGGTCCACCGAAACAGCACCATTGGCAGCAGGTACATGGGTGCCAAATGACTTTCCCGGGTCGATAGGCCAACCGGTGCCAGGGACAGAAATTAAACTTGTGCCATTTGCTGAGAAATTTGAAATTCGGGTTCGTGGTGATAATATTTTCCCCGGGTATTGGCGTCAACCAGAGTTGACATCAGAGTCATTTGACGAGGAAGGTTTTTATAAAATCGGTGATATGGCTATATTGGCTGATGACAATGACCCCAATTCAGGTTTGATTTTCAAGGGTCGTACCGCAGAGGAATTTAAACTTGATACAGGTACCTGGGTTTCGGTTGGAACCCTCAGGCTAGGGATTATCGCTGCCTGTGAAAGCCTGATCCAGGATGCAGTTGTTGCTGGCCAGGACCATCATGAAATTGCGGTGTTACTGCTTCCCGATATCAAGCAGTGCGCCGAAAAAATGCAGGATATTTCGGATGATGCTTCATTGGCGGAGCTGGCAATACATGAGGAATTACGCGAAAAAGTCAGGCAGTACTTGCAGGCTTTCAACAGGAAAAATCCGGCTAGTAGTACCCGAGTTGGCATGTTCGATTTTATCAACAGCCCATTGAGTATTGATAATGGTGAAATGACCGACAAACGCTACATAAATCAGCGCGGCGTGGTGAAAACACGCGAACAACAGATTGAATCCATGTACAACAACGAATCATATAGAGTAGAGGTGCAATAATATGTCCTGGCAGTCCATCGAGATCCCCTATGGGGCTTACTGGTCCACACCCTTTTGCAAATGGCAGGGTAGTTTAAGCCATTTGCATGCGCTGGAATTTGCTGCGCATGTGGCGAAACAACAACTGGATGAACGTAAATGGCAAGGTGACTGGTTCGATCATGCGGTGCTCGGAACTACCATCCCACAGGCGCATAGTTTCTATGGTGCTCCCTGGTTAACCGGGATGATGGGCATGAATCATGTTGGTGGTCCAACAATTAACCAGGCCTGTGCTACTGGCGTGCGAGTTCTTGCTTCTGCTGCAAGTGAATTGACTGCAGGAATGGCTACAAGCAGTTTGATTGTCGCTGCTGACAAAACATCTAATGGAGCACACCTGGTTTATCCTGCACCGCACGCACCAGGGGGTACTGCGGAACACGAAGACTGGGTCATGGATAACTTTAGTTGTGATCCTCTGGGTAGACACTCCATGTTGCAGACTGCAGAGAATGTCGCGCAACAATTTGAAATCAGTACCGAGCAACAACACGAAGTCGTACTGCGCCGACTGGATCAATACAAAATGGCATTAGCCGATGATATGGCGTTTCAGAGGCGTTATATGACCTTACCATTCTCGGTTCCTGATAGTCGTTTTAGAAAAACCGTCAGTACTCTGGAAACTGACGAAGGTGTCTTCTTCAGCAGTGCAGAAAAACTGGCGCAGCTTCGACCAGTATTGAGGGATGGTGTTGTTACCTTTGCCTCGCAAACACATCCTGCAGACGGCAATGCAGCGCTGGTGCTGTGCCAATCTGAAGAAGTAGAGAAGTTTTCAACAGATACTTCGGTGCAAATTCGCATCAGGGGATTCGGTCAGGCTCGTGTAGAGCTTGCAATGATGCCAAAAGCTACAGTCCCCGCCACGCAAATGGCGCTTAAGCAAAGTGGCCTTGATGTATCTCAACTTAAAGCAATCAAAACGCATAACCCGTTTGCGGTAAATGATATTGTACTGGCTGGTGAGTGTGGTTTTGATCTGGATCATATGAATAATTATGGCTGTTCACTGGTATGGGGGCACCCTCAGGGACCAACCGGGTTACGTGGAATCATCGAGTTGATCGAAGAGCTGGTTATCGCTGGTGGTGGCAACGGTTTATTTGTTGGTTGCGCTGCTGGTGATACTTCGATGGCGGTAATTATTGAGGTCAGCGATCGCTGAATTCTGCAATGAACCAGTCAAATGATATTCTTCAGGGTTATGAACAAAAAACCCCGGGTAGCAGGGCAGAGTATGATCGTGCCGCCAAAGTCGTACCTGGTGGCAACTCACGGCAAGCTGGTTTCTGGGCACCTTATCCTCTGACTATAAAAAGTGCCAGTGGTGCCAGGGTCACAGATATAGATGGCAATCAATACATAGATCTGCTGAATAATTACACGGCACTTGTACATGGTCATGCCTATGGACCTATCACCGATGCTGTGGCGAAACAGCTTGGAAAGGGCACTTGCTGGGCTGCGATTAACCATGCTCAGACAGAGCTTGCGGAGCAATTAACAGATCGTGTTGCATCGATTGATCAGGTGCGGTTTACCAATTCGGGCACAGAGGCTGGGATACTGGCCTTGATAATTGCGCGAGCTCATACCGGTAGAAATAAAATCCTTATGGCGCGGGGCGGCTACCATGGCTCTCTGATGGAATTTGATAGTGGTTTTTTCGGTAAAGAAGGACCCATGACTTATCTTGGCGAATACGGTGATAGTGGCAGCTTCAAGCAGCAGTTAGCTAAACATGGGGATGAAATTGCAGCAGTTTTTGTGGAGTCGGTAATGGGTGCCTCTGGCATCATTCCAGCCACCAGCGAATTTTTAAATGAAGTAAAGCAAGCCACAAACGCGGCTGGAGCGCTGTTTGTTCTTGATGAAGTACTAACATTTCGCCTGGCAACAGGGGGCAGGCAGCAGACATTAGGTTTTGAGCCAGATCTGACAACCTTCGGTAAGTTAATCGGCGGTGGTTTTCCAGTCGGTGCTGTAGGCGCCAGTCGCGAGCTCATGAATATTTTTGACCCGACAGATCTTAAAGCATTTCATACCGGCACTTTCAATGCTAACCCGATTACCATGGTGGCAGGCAATGTTTCGGTGCGTGAGTTAACGGCTGAGCGAATTGCTGATATGGAACGACTGGCAATTTTGTTTAAGAATGGATTGCTCGAAATAGCACAACAGGTAGGTTTGCCATTGACAATCAACCACGTTGGCTCTTTGTTGAATCTATTCTTTACCGAAAGCCATAGTGGCATACACCATGATCGCGATGACCTGGATATCAGCCGCCGTTTTCATCTGGCCTGTTTATGCGAAGGGCTTTTTATTGCTCCACGTGGACTTATGGCCCTGTCAACCGTGTTTGATGAGAATCTGGTTGAAGAATGTCTGGAGAAAGCAAAAAGAGCTATGCAGGAAACGGCCAGTGAGGTCGTTTGAGAAGTATAGGTAGCCTTCATTAGCAGAAACTTATCTGCTCCGTAGAGCGTATTAGTGCAGTGTAGTGCTCCGAATGTTAATAGGGATTCTAGCTGTCCAAATGAGTGAGCAAAGTCCAGCAATACTCGAATGTTTCGAAGAACAGTTTTCATTTATCCTTGCAGCGCTTTGGCGTATTCCGAAAGGATGGAGGCCTGTCTTCTTTTCCTTGCGTGCTTCAATTGTAAGTTGGTTGGCCACTTTTTTGGGCATTGTTCTTTTTTCCAGGAAAACTATACCATTTCACCCGGTTTATGCTGAGTGGCTCGGAACCAGGCTTGTGACAATTGATATGCGCCTGGGTAGTTCTGGCATGTCCGGGTGTGCATTTCTGGGGTTGAAAGTTTCAAATGGTACTAGTACAAAGTGGCTGGTCTTTACACTCTGGGGAGCAACCG
Organism: Gammaproteobacteria bacterium; assembly: GCA_024224415.1. Taxonomy (GTDB): domain Bacteria; phylum Pseudomonadota; class Gammaproteobacteria. The sequence goes on from JAAENK010000321.1 coordinate 5,336, forward strand.
AGTGGCTTACAATTAACGGTTCTGTTATTCAAAATGGATTGTCAGAAGAAGAGATTATGCAGTCTCCATCGGGCAAAGCTATTGATATATTCGACCTCATCGAATCCACTCTTACTGATTTTCAGTTTGACGATAATGAGCTATCTATTACGTTCACAAAAAATTCCAAACCCTACACTATCAGAGTAACAAAAGATGGAGGGAGTGTTTTACCATGGCGTGGGAGTGGCGAAAATAAAGTATTTCTTCCGGAAGAAAATATTGAAGACTGTTTAAGAATTTGTGATACGTGGAAACTTGTAAGGTAGTAGCAATGAGTGTAAAAGATGAAACTACTTTCCAATGCAGCAGTTGTCAGGCTAATTGGTCGGCAGGAGAATTTGGAAAAGACTGCGATGAATGTGGCGGAGGGGCATTGAAACGAAATTGTACTTTATGCAATAGCAAATGTGACAGTATATATCTACGAGCAATTATCGACTCCTGGGATACTCATGAGGCGCATTGGAATGGAAGCTGCAAACTACCGGAGGAGGAAAAACAAAAACTGATAGCGGCCAGAATTTATGAAGCCCAGGGCTGAAAAGTTGCTCTATATGATGCTTGAAATTTAGCCCTAAAAAGGCAGAGAATTTCTGACCAGGTTTGAACTTTTACATTTAATATATTGTCATTGCGAGCATAGCGTGGCAATCCTGTCTTCAATAATCCATACCTTATAGATTGTCACGTCGTTGACACTTTTCACAACGACAAATTTATCAGAGATTCCCTAAATAAGCCTTTGCATCACGAATATTCAGCTCAGAGTCTATGCCAGCATAAGACCCGTTCCTGTCTACCCCAAAGGCTGGTTCGGTTAAGTTATCCAGGGCTATTAATAGCTGGAAAACTCCGGGCGCTCCCTCTACTTCTAATTCGAACTTTAATTGCTTCCGAAAAAAGGATAGCAGGTTTTTATCAAAGCGTTTAGACAAAGCCCAATAGCAGGAAAGTCTATACTCAGCGTTGTCAGGATTTACTTCACTGAAAATGTCGAGAATGGCATCGACTAATTCCTGAGGGGGTATATCTTTGAGCCCAGATGCATCAATGATACCGTTCTCAAAGTTATCGAGCGTATTACCATTGGCCGTTTCAAAAATGTATGCAATGGCATCAAATTGGTCTTTTTCTAATTTCATTGTTACTGACTGCCAGGCAGTTTTGGAATAACTTGCTCCGGGTGCTCTACCTCATCCTCCCATACTAAAGAAGATAGTGATAAATTATTATACCAGCGACGGTGATAGGGATGAGCTTAAATACCCATAGATGATTTCTGAACCAGAAAAGCCATGTACCGTCCAGCTTATCTGATGCGGCCGGGCTATCCTGGCCTTCATGGCCATTATTCATTGTTAGTTGCTGTTCATGTTGAGCTGGTTTATATCTTCAACCTCATTTGGAAGCGTGAACAACTCTCTGCTTTAATATCTCATCGGTAGTTAACAATATCATGAATTTGCTAAAATGATCGGAACAAACCGCGTTGCATCGATTGATCAGGTGCATGAGCTGACGGGCGAGCGCATTGCTGACATGGAGCGACTGGCAATAATGTTTAAAAATGGATTGTTCGAAATAGCACAACAGGCAGATTTGCCATTGACAATCAACCATGTTGGCTCTTTGTTGAATCTATTCTTTACCGAAAGCCATAGTGGCATACACCATGATCGCGATGCCCTCGGTATCATCAGCCGTATTCATCTGGCCTGTTTATGTGAAGGTCTGTTTATTGCCCCCCGTGAAGGTTATGGCCGTGTCAACAGTGCTTGATAAAAGCTAGATTGAGGAGTGCCTAGAGAAAGCGAAAAGAGTTATGCGGCAAACGGCTGCAGAAATTGGGTAAGAATAATAAATTTGGGAATATCTTAGCCTCAACACCTCAGAAAAACATCAACCCTGCAAGTCACGGGTAATTCTCTCAAGTCGCTCATTTGATTTGCGGTTGCGCGTTTCCTCGCGATTAAAGCGTTCGAGGGTATCCTTTACGTGATTGATATGTGCGTGGGCATTGTCCCTGGCCAGTTCAGCATCGCCTGCCAGAATGGCATTCATAATCTGCTGATGGTGCTCTCGAATGATTTCGCGTCCGCTATCGTTGCGGTAAAGTTTTCCAAAAGATAACTCGACGCTCTTATGGAGTAGCTTGAACAGGCTACGCATTACGTGGAGCAAAACAACGTTGTGTGAAGCCTCGGCAATGGCAAGGTGAAAATCGACATCGGCCATGGCTTCGTCCTGTGCGACTGAGGCCGCCTGCTTGTTGCACAGCTGTTCGTAACGTAGTTTGATAATTTTCCTGTCTGCTTCGGTGGCGCGTTGTGCCGCATAGTAGGCCGAGATACCCTCCAGCGCATGGCGAAATTCGAGCATATCTTCTACCACTTCGGGATTGCTAATTAAGGCGTCATCTAGTGGTTCGGTAATAGTGTCACCCAGTGAGTCCCGTGCATAGGTGCCGCCGCCGGGTCGACTGATGAGTAAATTACGTGACTTGAGGAGTTGAATCGCTTCTCGTACAGACGGTCGCGAGACCTGGAATTCACTTGCTAGATCGCGCTCTGATGGTAAGCGCTCGCCTGGTTTGATCATGCCTTCAACAAGCTGACGCTCTATTTCGCTGGCGATTGATTCAGAGATTTTCTGCTGGTTGATTTTTTTGAAATTCATTATTCGGCTGACATTCCCAGGCTCATATTGGTCTGACCAATATACACGTACCATATTTATTTACAATCCTTTGCTTTGGTCTGACCAATTCGCGAAAACTGTCTGAATTAATGAGAAATGGCATTTTTCCGCCAATTTATCAGCAAAACTATTAAGTTTCATTTGACAAACGGGTATTTGTTTCTTATCGTGCTGGTCTTACCAATATACCAAAAGCATTTATTGCTCAATAATTGGTTAGCAAGTATCAAAATTTTTAACGGGCTCCTGGCCCAGCTTCTTATCCTCTGGAGGGAGAACAACATATGAAACTCAAGTTAAAAGCACTTACACTGAGCGCCGCAGTCGCTGTCACATTGACGGCCGCACCGGTACAGGCTGAAAAGAAGGTTTTACTGAAACTGCCGGTATGGTTTGGCACTCACCTGACAGGTTTGGGCTCAACCCCGAAATGGCTGGCTGAAAATGTCAATGAGGCATCTGACGGATCATTGAAAATCAAGATATACGAGCCTGGCAAACTAATACCACCAAAGGAAATGCTCGACTCGATTTCAAAAGGTCAAATCAACGCCGGTTACACCACACCGGGTTACAACACCGGCAAGGTGGGCAACAAAGGCGGTATTTTTTCAGCGGTACCGTTTGGTCCCGACGCGCCTGAATTCCTCGCCTGGATTTACTACGGTGATGGCCGTGCCCTGTGGCAGGAAATGTATGATAAAGCTGGTTACAACGTACATTCTATCCCCTGCGGTATCATCGCACCCGAAACATCAGGCTGGTTCTCAAAGCCAATCGACAAGCCTGCCGACCTTGAAGGCCTGCGTATGCGTTTCTTTGGTTTAGGAGCGTTGGTGATGGAAAAAATGGGTGTTTCTACTTCGCTGCTGTCTTCCAAAGAAATTTTCCCGGCACTGGAAAAAGGCGCCATCGATGCGACCGAATTCTCTATGCCCGCGATCGACAAGCTGCTTGGCTTTTACAAGATCCTGAAATTTAACTACTACCCCGGATGGCATCAGCCAGCAACCACCTTTGAAGTGCTGATCAACAAAGACTTCTGGAACGATAAAATGTCTTCATCGCAAAAAGGCCTAATGGAACTTGGCTGTAAGGCGGCAATGCTCGACGGGTTGGCGCTGGGTGAAGCGATTCAATTCCCGGAAATGCAAGCCAACCTCGAAAAAGGTGTCGAAAACCGCTACTGGTCGGACGAAATGCTCGGTCAGTTCAGCGACAAATGGGATGAAGTGGTCGCCGAAGAAAGTGCCAAGGATCCTGAATTCAAGCGCATCTACGACAACCTGTCGACGTTCCGCGAGGGTTACAAGGTCTGGAACACCTGGGCCTTCCTGCCACGCCCCGGAACTGTTCGCGAATAACACTAACGGATTTTCAGTGTGCACAGGGAGGTGCACTTTTCATGCACCGATATGAGGAGAGTATATTGTGACTCTAAACCAACAACCCTATCGCATTCCCATCGTTGATTTTCTCAACAATGTCGTGAAGAAAATTGCCGAAGCCACAGCCTGGTTAAACGTGTTATTAATCGGTGTGATTATCACCTCCATCGTCTGGCGATACGGGTTCCACAATGCGCTGGTCTACCTCGAAGAATTTATCTGGCACATTTACGCCGTCGCTTTCATGTTTGGCATAGCCTACGACATAGTTATCGACTCACATGTGCGCGTAGATTTGATTCACATGAATCTATCCGCAAAGAAGCAACATATTATCGAAATTCTCGGCATCCTGTTTTTACTACTACCTTGTTTGATAATCGTGTTTGATCACAGTTTGTCATGGGTAGCCGACTCTTACCGTGTCGATGAGCATTCCTCGGCACCGACGGGATTGCCTCACCGCTGGATCATTAAGGCATTTTTACCGATGGCTTTTATGCTAATGATTATCGCGGCTATTGCACGCCTGATTCAGGAAGCGGCGCTTCTGCTTCATCACGGCAAGGAACCGGTGGTTACGGATCCGGTTGATGTAGGTATGTTGAAACATTTGTTCAACGTCAGAATTAACGAAATGTATCGTGAACCTGACGACGCCCAGCAGCAATCCGCCAAAGACAACAATAACGCTGGAGACGAGTCATGATGCTTGAACCCGATAACTGGCTGGTGATCGGCATGTTCGTCACCTTTATCACCCTGTTGATGAGTGGCTTCCCCGTGGCATGGGTGCTTGCGGGTACCGGTATTTTATTCGCTGGTGTCGCATATTTAACCGATAATCACTGGGAGACCATGACAGGTCTCGACTACAACACGCTGGGCCTGCTGGTCGGACGTATCTTCGATATCATGAACAACTGGGTGCTGGTGGCCCTGCCGATGTTCATTTTCATGGGTTTGATGCTGGATAAATCCGGTGTAGCGGAACGCATGATGCATTCGATGCAGAAAATATTCGGCAATATCAAGGGCGGTCTGGCGATTACGGTCACGCTGATCGGCATTATCCTTGCCGCTTCGACCGGCATCATCGGTGCCTCGGTAGTGTTACTCGGGGTGATGAGTCTGCCGATCATGATTCAGCAGAAATATCACAAACCACTCGCGCTAGGCACCGTTGCTGCGGCTGGTTGTCTCGGCATATTAATTCCGCCGTCGATCATGCTGGTTATCATGGGTGATCAACTCGGTGTATCGGTGGGCGATCTGTTTATGGGGGCAGTATTTCCAGGTGTTATTCTCGGTATACTCTACGTCGCCTATATATTGATTTATGGCTACTTCAAGCCGGAGAATGCACCTTTAGCGGCCGACCATGAAAACATTACTCTCAAAGATGTTACGCGTGTGTTCCTCGATATCGTGCCACCAGCGTTATTAATACTGGCTGTACTGGGCTCAATTTTCATGGGCATAGCTACTGTAACCGAAGCCTCCGGCGTTGGCGCGTTGGGTTCTATCATATTGGCGTGGGCCTACAGGAAACTCAACTTTGCAATATTTAAGGAAGTGGTGATTAACGCCATGAACACCTCGGCCTATATCTTCGCGATATTCGTCGGCGCAACGATTTTTGCACTGGTATTACGCGAGTGCGGCGGTGATGAACTCATCGAGTCGGCGCTGACCGGCCTTGGCCTCGGCCCTTATGGGCTGATCCTGTTCGTCCTCGGGGTCGTATTCCTGCTGGGCTTCTTCCTCGACTGGATTGAAATTAGCCTGATCATTCTGCCACTACTCGGCCCCATCATCGGCGGTCTTGATCTGGATATCAATGGTTATGGTGAAGTCGACAACCCCTCCCTGGTCTGGTTTGCTCTGCTGGTGGCGGTGACCTTGCAAACTTCGTTTTTAACACCTCCAGTCGGATTTGCCCTGTTTTATCTAAAAGGCGTTTGTCCACCGGGGGTTAAACTTACCGAAATTTACCGAGGTGTGGTACCGTTCATTATCTTGCAACTGATCGGCCTTGCGCTGGTCTTTGCCTTTCCCTCACTGGTGACGTGGTTGCCGGCCATGGCCTACGGATAGAACGGACATACCGACAGTAGCCAGAGTAACCTATAAACACGAGATCAAATAAAATGTTTCAAGTACGAATACACGGCCGTGGTGGACAAGGTGTGGTATCCGCAGCCGAGATGTTGTCCCACGCTGCTTTTGAAGAGGGCAAGTACTCCCATGCTGTCCCCAGTTTTGGCTCCGAACGCATGGGTGCTCCGGTGGTTGCCTATGTTCGTATCGATGAGAAAGATATTGAGCTGCGTGAACCGGTGCTGGATCCTGACCTGTTAATCGTACAGGACCCTACCTTATTCTCTGCCATCGATGTATTTGCTGGCCTGAAAACAGATGGCTACGTACTCATCAATACCACTAAAACGCTAGAACAGTTAGGTATCGAGGAGACTGCTAATAAACTACCCGCTGGCCATATCGTCACTGTGGCGGCAACCGAACTGGCGTTGAAGCACTTACGCCGTCCAACCCCAAATACGGTTTTACTGGGTGCATTTACCGCGATGAATGGAACCGTCAATATCGATTCGGTATGCACGGCTATCCTTAAAAAATTCCCCGGTAAAATTGGTGAGATGAATGTCGAGGCCGCTCGCGCCGCGCATGCAGCCGCAGCTTGATTGAGAGAAACAAATCAAATGTTAAAACAAATTGAAGGTTCCCACGCAGTCGCAGAAGCAGTCGCGCTGTGCCGCCCTGAAGTGATTTCGGCCTATCCAATCACGCCGCAAACCCATATCGTCGAAGACCTCGGCACACTGGTGAAAGACGGCACGATAGAGAACTGTGAATTCCTTCTGGTCGAGTCCGAATTCGGTGCACTATCCGCCTGTATCGGTTCGTCGGCGGCTGGTGCACGCAGTTACACCGCTACCTCGAGTCAGGGCATGCTGTTCATGATGGAGGCGGTATATAACGCCTCGGGCATGGGTTTACCCATCGTCATGACGGTCGGTAACCGTGCGATCGGTGCTCCGATCAATATCTGGAACGACTGGGGCGATTCGATGTCGGCGCGCGATGCAGGCTGGTTGCAATTATTCGTCGAAAGCAATCAACAGGCTGTCGATGTGCATATTCAGGCATTTAAACTGGCGGAGGAATTGAGCTTGCCGGTAATGGTATGTATGGATGGATTTATTTTGACCCATTCTTACTCGCAGGTGGATATTCCCGAGCAAAGCCAGGTGGATGAATTTCTCCCTGCATTTGAGCCACGTCAGGTATTAGACCCGGCAGCACCGCTTTCTATGGGTGCCATGGTTGGTCCTGAGGCCTTCACCGAAGTACGTTTTCTCGGTCATCAGAAACAGCTCGATGCACTGGATTTAATTCCCCAACAGGCGGCTGAGTTCGAAGCCATCTTCGGCCGTGACTCCGGCGGATTAATTAAGTCTTTCGAGTCCGAAGGCGCAGAAACCGTAGTAATCACTCTGGGCTCGGTAATTGGTACCATGAAGGAAGTGCTTGCTGGTATGCGCGATGACGGTCATTCGATTGGCGCGTTGACGATCCGATCATTTCGTCCCTTTCCGAGTGATGCACTACGCGCAGCTCTAAAAGATGCCAAACGCGTCATTGTGTTCGAGAAGTGCCTGGCCGTTGGTATGGGCGGTATTGTATCGATGAATGTACGCATGGCGCTAAAGGATAGCGATACCCTGGTGCAGTCGGTGATCGGCGGCCTCGGCGGTCGGCCCATTACGCGTGCTGGTCTGCGACGCATGTTCGAAAAGGGTTTGCGAGACGAGCTCGAAGAACCGCATTTTCACGATATCAACATGGATATTGTTAATCGCGAACTCGAACGCGAGAAACAACAACGTCGCTCCGGTTCAGTAGCCGAAAATATCTTACGTGATGGTGGTGTTGTTGCCGCCGCGAAAACCATTTAGGAGAGGAACATGTCTCAGGTTTCTGATTCCCAGCAAAAAGTAAAGTTTTATCAAACCGGCACATTCACGGCCGGTAATCGTCTGCTCGACGAGCAACATCGCAGTGTGCAGGCCACCATGGATCGATGCAATTCGCTCGACTCCGGCCATCGTGCCTGCCAGGGTTGTGGTGAGGCACTTGGTGCGCGCTATGCCATCGATGCCGCGATGCGCGCCACCGGTAATCAACTCATCGCCGCAAATGCTACCGGCTGTCTCGAAGTGTTTACTACGCCTTACCCGGAAACCGCCTGGTCAATGCCGTGGATTCACTCGCTGTTCGGCAATGCCTCGGCAGTTGCATCGGGCATCGCAGCGGCGATGAAAGTCAAAGGTCGGGAAGATGTACGCGTGATCGCCCAGGGTGGCGATGGCGGTACTACCGATATCGGTTTTGGTTGCCTGTCCGGTACATTCGACCGCAACGACGATGTACTTTATATCTGTTATAACAATCAGGCTTATATGAATACTGGTGTACAGCGATCCAGTGCGACCCCTGGAGCGGCACGCACAGCCACCACCATGCCAGTTGGAGAAAATCCCGGCAATGTATTCGGCACCGGCAAAAATGTCCCGCTGGTTGCTATGGCTCATCAGATTCCCTATGTCGCAACTGCCTCGGTGCACGATTTACACGACCTCGAGTATAAGGTGACCAGGGCCATGGAAGTGCGCGGTGCGCGTTATATCGAAATTTTCGTGCCCTGTCCGCTGGGATGGGGTTCTAAACCTGGTGACACAGTCAAGCTCGCGCGCCTTGCGGTCGAGTCCGGCATGTATCCTTTAATCGAAGCAGAGGATGGTGAGATTAGTGGTGTTACCAGAATCCGTAACAGAGTTAATGTTGAGGAATACCTGAAATTGCAACGCCGTTTTGCCCATGTATTGAAACCTGCTAATGCAAATCAACTCGAACAATTACAGGCCATTGCAGATCGCAATATAAAACGTTTCGACCTATGCCGCGTTGAGGAGGAACAGCTATGAGCAACACCAATCCGGCCGAAGCCAGACCTTTTGCGGTCACCCTCGACGTTGGCACCAGTTTGTTAAATAAGACAGGTAGCTGGCGTACCGAAAGACCGGTTTACGTTGATCGATTGCCGCCCTGTAATGCGCAATGTCCTGCTGGTGAAAATATCCAGGCCTGGTTAGGTTATGCCGAAGAAGGTAACTACGAAGCTGCCTGGCGGCAGATTATGGATGACAATCCCCTGCCTGCGGTAATGGGTCGAGTGTGTTATCACAGTTGCGAAACCGCCTGTAACCGTATTCAGCTTGATGATGCGGTGGGCATTAATTCGGTTGAACGTTTTCTTGGCGATCAGGCCATTCAATACGGCTGGAAAATGCAGCCGGGTAAAGATACCGGCAAGCGCGTGATGGTGCTCGGTGCCGGACCGGCTGGCCTGGCGACTGCTTATCATTTACGCCGCTTTGGTCATGCCGTGACAATTTATGAATCGGCACCCAAGGCCGGTGGCACCATACGCTACGGTATACCGCGCTATCGTATGCCGAG
>JAAENK010000322.1 GCA_024224415.1 Gammaproteobacteria bacterium
CTTCAGCCACAAAAACTGCCACGTTGCCTTTGTCGGTCACACTCACACTGTTTTTCATAACGGTGGAGGTAAGGGCTTTGAAACCTGTTCCAGCTGTAGTAGATTTATACAAAGTATTGGGATTTTCAACCCTCTATTGTCAACAATAAAGCTTTATATTAAGATCGATCAATTGTAATAAATACTCAATCCGAAAGTTTTCAATACACAGAGGGGGTGCGAAAATGTCTTACCAGGAAGAATTTCAAGCGTCGATCGACAATCCTGAAAAATTCTGGGCCGATAAGGCACAGGATATCGATTGGTTTAAACAGCCACAAAACATATTATCAACCGACGAGCATGGCATTCAGCGTTGGTTTGCAGATGGTGAACTCAACACCAGCCACCTGGCACTCGACTATCACGTCGACAATGGTCGTGGTGATCAACTAGCGCTTATCTACGATTCACCTGTTACCGATCAAAAGAAAACCTTCACTTATCTAGAGTTAAGAGATGAGGTAGCCCGTTGTGCGGGGATGCTCAAACACCATGGCGTGACGAAAGGCGACCGCGTTGTTATTTATATGCCGATGATCCCGGAAGCAGCCATATCGATGCTGGCCTGTGCCCGTCTAGGCGCCATCCACTCTGTAGTATTCGGTGGCTTCGCTCCACCTGAGCTGGCAGTACGCCTCGAAGACGCGACACCAAAGGTGCTACTAACGGCCTCCTGCGGTATCGAAGTAGCACGTGTTATCGAATACAAACCGCTGGTCGACGAAGCCATGCGCATTTCCAGCCATAGCCCAGAGACCTGTATCGTCTTACAGCGCCCGCAAGCAGATGCCAGCATGTTAGCCGGACGCGACCATGACTGGCGCGAGGGTATGGAGAATGCCGAGCCTGCCGATTGCGTACCGGTCAAAGGCACTGATTTACTCTACATCCTCTATACCTCCGGCACCACCGGCAAGCCCAAGGGCGTGGTACGTGAAAATGGTGGTCATGCAGTCGCCATGAAATACAGCATGAATGCAATTTATGACATGAAACCGGGAGAAGTCTACTGGGCGGCATCCGATGTCGGTTGGGTCGTGGGACATTCCTATATAGTATACGCGCCACTGATTCATGGGTGTACTACTGTGTTATACGAAGGCAAACCCATAATGACACCTGATGCCGGTGCCTTCTGGCGCGTTATTTCCGAATACGGTGTAAAGGCATTATTTACAGCGCCCACAGCCTTCCGTGCCATCAAGAAAGAAGATGCCAGCGGTGAGCTTGCCTCACAATACGACCTCTCCTGCTTAAAAACTATTTTTGCCGCGGGCGAGCGACTCGATCCACCGACCTACGACTGGCTACGTGACACCTACAAGGTGCCTGTGTTAGACCACTGGTGGCAAACCGAGACCGGCTGGGCAATAGCGGCGAATATGCACGGTCTCGAACCAATGCCACCCAAATCAGGTTCTTCTACAGTTCCAGTGCCAGGATTCAATGTTCAAATTCTTGATGATCAGGGCAATCAGCTCAAAGCCAATGAACAGGGGTATATATCGGTGAAATTACCATTGCCACCGAGCTGTCTCACATCTATATGGGGGGACGTTGAACGTTTCAAGGAAGCCTATCTGGAAACCTATTCGGGATATTTCGTCACCGGCGACGGTGGCTATTTTGACGAAGACGGTTATCTATTCATCATGGGACGCGTTGACGATGTGATCAATGTCGCCGGACATCGCCTGTCGACCGGAGAAATGGAAGAAATCGTCGGCAGGCACCCAATGGTTGCCGAGTGCGCTGTAATCGGTCGTAGAGATGAGTTGAAAGGTCAGATGCCAATGGGATTTGTAGTACTTAAAAATGTGGCCGATGTCGATGTTTCACTAATCACTAAAGAACTGGTGAGTATGGTTCGTGAGGAAATTGGTGCTGTTGCTGCTTTTAAAGAAGCATTGATTGTTGCAAGATTACCCAAGACGCGATCTGGTAAAATCCTGCGTAAAACACTGCGCTGCATGGTCGATGGTGATGAATATACCGTACCCTCCACTATTGAAGATCCTGCCGCGCTGGATGAGATCAAGGCTTTACTCTAAATTAACCGGCAATCAAGGAAATCCAGCAACATATGAATTACCAGACCGATACCAATTAACCGGGTGCGTGACGGCAGACAAAGCAGACCATAAATTGCGATGGGTATAAATCCATGCAGAGGATGAAAGCCGATACTACAACGTGTGGGGTCGTAAATGGGGTCGGCAAGCAAATGATCGAGGTCGACCAACATGGTCGACATCATGATCAAATAATTGAAGTGCCATTTACGACGAAAAAATAGCCCTACAACTGTAGCAGGGATGATGAAGTGGAGTGCAATATGCAAGATATGGACTATTTACTTAAGCAAATACCCACGCGACTTCAGGAAATCCAGCATATGCGGCCTTGCCTCTTTCACCAGCATATCGGCTACCTGTTCACTCCAGGCTGTGTCTTTTTTGCCTCCGGTACGCGTGCGGTAATATTTGCGTACCTGCTCATCGTACTCGGTGATTGAAGCAATATCATCCGAGTCATCGTAACGATTTTTCTTTAAAACAACATCGAGCGGTAAACGCGGTTTTAGCTCGGGATCCTGCGCCGCATACCCCAGACACATACCAAACACGGGGTACACCAGGTCTGGCAATGCGAGTAAACCGGTTACTGCCTGAATCTGGTTACGGATACCGCCAATATAAACACCTTCAATCCCCATTGATTCAGCTGCCGTGAGAACATTTTGTGCGAACAATGCACAATCCACCGTAGCGGTAATAAATTGCTCGGTATAACCACACAACATGTCCGCCTCATGCATATTGCAGGCAAGCTGGTGGCGTTTCATATCGGCGCAGAAAACCAGGAACCGGGCAGCACTGGCGACATAGGGTTGACTGCCTGCTAACTGAACAAGTTGCTCGCGAGCATCTTTATCCTCGACCTGAATCACTGTGCAAGCCTGGATAAAGCTCGACGTTGCGGCCGATTGCCCACATTTGACTAATTCTTCGAGTGCATCCTGCGCAATGGCCTGATCGGTGAACTTACGCACCGAACGATGCGACTGCAATAAACGGATTACATCATTCATGGTTCTTTCCTATTCGACGATAGCAATTGCCAGGTCCATAACATTGGTATTGGTTGGACCGGTGATGAATAAACTATCGTGTTGTTCGAGATAAGTACCAGCATCGGCTGCCGACAGGGCAGCTTTGGCAGCCTCGCAATCGATAAAGGTATCGCTATTAACCAGTCCACCCGCGGCGCTGGTTGGCCCATCAGAGCCATCAGTACCTGCAACCAGTAAGGTAATATTGTCTTTGTCTAACAAGAATTCTGACAATGCCAGCGCGAGAGCCTGGTTACGACCACCCCGGCCCGGGTTATCCGGTAATATCACCGTAGGTTCGCCACCCCATATATAAACACCGGGTTGCGCGGTGGCTAGCTGTGATCCGATTTTCTCGGCGAGTATAAATACATCGTCGTACAAAGTTTCTGCATTGTGTTTAACTGCGAGTCCAAGTTTTTCAGCTGCTTGAGCGGCGCTGTTGCGAGCAATCTGGTTTGACGCGATTATGCTCGAAGCACCTGTGGCCCGGTGGCAATCACCAATACCTGAACCTATGGTGGATATACTATCGCCTTCGACATCCGAAATGGCATAAACACGAAGCATGTCACCCTTAAACCCTGCCAGCAGTTTACCGTCCTTGATTTGTGACATTTGCTTACGTTTATGATTAATTTCGCCGATGGTTTTACCGGTAGAAATCATATCATCGGTAATTGCCTGTAAATCAGCCAGACCCATGTTGTCTGGCAAGGATTCCGCCAGTGCCGAAGCGCCACCCGAAACAAGCAATAATAAACGACTACCGTTGGCCATGTTGATGACGCATTCAAGCATTGCATTACCAGCTTCAAGTGAACTCTCATCGGGAATTGGGTGCGCGGATTCGATAACAGTTACATTATCACGCGAACGTATGTCCGCATCAGCGTGGTCGTACTTGGTGATGACCAGTGCAGAACAATGCGGATACCGATTGATCGCCCCTCGACACATACCAACGGCCGCTTTCCCTACGGCAATAATCTGGTCTGGTTCAAACTCACTGTCATTTTCAATTGCATTGCTAACCGCCGCCTCGCCGGAAACCGCCGAAACTGCCGCCCACCAGATAGTTTGTATATCTTGTTTTCGCGTTTCTACGCTCATACCTGGCTACTACCACCCAATTGATGGTGTCGATAACAACCAACTACATGATCGTTAACCAATCCCGCCGCCTGCATGAATGCATAACAAATGGTGCTACCGACAAAGGTAAAGCCACGTTTCCTCAGGTCTTTCGACATAGCTTCAGATATATCGGTATTGGCAGGTATTTGTTCGACCGAGCTCCAGTTATTTTGTTTCGGCTCACCATCAACGTAATTCCATAGATAATCATGCAGGGACTCTCCACTATCGCACATATTCAAATAAGCCCTGGCATTCTTCACAAAACCATTGACCTTGAGTTTGTTACGAACGATGCCACTGTCATTTAACAGGTCGGCAATTTTGGCTACATCGTATTGTGCGATTTTTTCCGCATCGAAATTATCAAACAAACGGCGATAATTTTCGCGCTTGCGCAAGATAGTAATCCAGCTCAATCCCGCCTGTGCACCTTCCAGGCAGAGGAATTCGAACAACAGGCGCTCATCGTGTTGCGGTTTGCCCCATTCCAGGTCGTGATATTGCTGATAAAGCCTGTCGTCACCGCACCACCAGCATCGCTTGATTTCGGCTTCCATCGAAGTCACTGTTTAGCTTTGCAAAATCCGTCAATACGGGTCATGGCTTCTACCAATTGCTGCTCATTCAAGGTATATGAAACTCGCACAAAACCTTCGGCACTGGCTCCGAATGCAGTGGCGTCAAGAACCGAAACACGACAATGATCGTAAAGTTGCCTGACAAATTCGGGGGCACTTAATCCCGTACCCCGAACATCGACCATGATAAACATCCCGGCATCGGGTTTGAGTGGTTCGAGGCCAGGCATAGCGCTGAAGGCGTTAAACAGCATATCGCGCCGACGTCGATAAATATCACGCATCTTCAGCATATCCTCTTGACAATGTAATAAGGCATGCAAACCGGCCTGCTGAATAAATCCAGGCAATCCATAAAGCATACACAAGGCCAGTTTTTCCATGTGCCCAATTAACTTCCGGGGTGCAATAGCCCAACCCAAACGCCAGCCGCTCATTGCGTAGGATTTCGACATACTACCGATAGTCACAGTACGCTCTGCCATACCGGACAGGCTGGCGATATGATGAAATTCATTCTCAAAAACAAAGTCGCTGTACACTTCGTCGGATACAATCCACAAGTCATGTTCAACAGCCAGATCGGCAATGACCTGAAGTTCACCTAGTTTTAAGGTAATACCCGTCGGGTTGCTTGGTGTTGCAAAATAAATAGCTCTGGTTCTTGCAGTAATAGCTGCTTTTAGCTTTTCCGCATCGAGGTTGAAACCACTATCAACATCGAGAACCACCGGCACCAGCATTGCACCGGTAGCCTGTATAGTCGCCTCGTATGTCACATACATAGGCTGTAACACGATTACTTCATCACCCTGCTCACAAATACATTGAGTGATAGCAAACAGTGCATTTTGAGCACCAGAGGTGAGAATAACATTCTCCTCATCAACTATCTGACCGCTACTTTGTTGATGCCGTTCGGCGATACACTGGCGTAGCTCGTTATTGCCTTTAATCGATGTGTAATGTGTATCACCATCACGCAACGCCTGTTCGGCAGCATCGATAACCGCGGGCGGGGTATCGAAGTCAGGATCACCGACGCTGAGCACGATCACATCCTCGCCCCGTTGTTTTGCCGCTGCCGCAGCGTAATGCGAGTCCCAAACGTCAGCCGTACTGCCGCTGACTCTTTCGATTAGTGAAGAATATTTCATATTATTGAATGCTTATTATTTCGTAAGGCCTGTTAACTCATCGAGCACAGGTTTGATCCAGGGTTTATGCTGTTGAATTTCATCGTCGCTCAATCCCGTCAGCTCATATGGTAAAACCAGCCATTCCTGGCACTCGTGTAAAAAATAATCGGGTGCCTGATTACTCGTATTAAACTGAGAACGGTAATAAGGCGCAGCGATACGCAGGTCATTAGACATATTGCGTCTTGTTTTGGCTTGCAGTCGATCAATAACCGCGGCGACATTCCGACCGGTGCTATAAACATCATCGACAATGAGCAGGTTATCATTTGCATTCATTTTTTCGAACAGATACTGAAGCCCATGCGCTCGTACTTCACCACCCTCCTTCAACTTTTGCAAATAATCATGCATACCCCGGTACGAGGTACGGATGGCGATATGATCGGTTTCCACGCCAAGGTATTGCAGGCACTCCTGGACGTAAATGCCCACAGTGGAGCCACCACGCCAGACGCCAACGATGAAATCGGGACGATAACCACTTTTATAAATTTGCACTGCCAGGCGATAGGAATCCTCAAGCAAGTCACTTTCTTTTATAAAACGTTTTTCCATAAAAAAGAAAACAGTCTTTATAACAAACCGTATATGATACGCTGAGATTGCTCAATTGCCCATCCATAGCCCGCAAACTAATGACTGAAAAACTCTATTTAGATGCACAACAATTACTCGAAGATTCGTTTCGGCTCGGTGCGGAAATAATCAAGGATGGTTTCCGACCTACCATGATGATCGCCATCTGGCGTGGTGGCACACCGATGGGTATCGCGGTGCAGGAATTACTCGCCTGGTATGGCATAGAAACCGACCATATCGCCATTCGTACGTCGTCTTATAGCGGCATCGATGGACGCTCACACGAAATCCGTATTCATGGCATGAATTATTTAGTCAAGAATTGTAACGCAGAAGACAAGCTACTAATTGTCGATGACGTATTCGATACCGGCCTGACTATTCAGGCAGTGATCGATCATTTGCGTGAAGTCGCCAGGTTAAACACTCCTGAGGATATCCGTGTTGCCGTACCATATTACAAACCCACGCGTAATCAGACCGACCGAGATCCAGATTACTATTTATACGAAACCGAACAATGGCTTAAATATCCACATTCGCTGGAAGGCTTGAGTATCAGGGAAATCACCGAACACCGGCCTGAACTACACGAAATCATAAAAGGATGCCTGTAGGGGCTGGCCTTGTACCCGCCCCTACTCTTGAATATTATTACCAGGCCTGAGCGCCCGCTATATTTTGTAGATTTTTCAAATCATGTATCTCTACTGCCCGACGATGCACTTTGATTAATCCACTTTCCTGAAAACGAGTCAGGGTTCGGCTTACAGTCTCCACGGCAAGGCCGAGATAATTGCCGATATCCTGGCGAGACATACTCAAATTAATGGCCTCGGCTGAATATCCGCGAGACTTATAACGGCGCGACAGATCGAAAAGAAAGCTCGCCAGTCGGCCATCGGCATCTTTGCGCGCCAGCATTAAAACCAGATTATGGTCACGTTGTAACTGGCTAGCAGTCAGATTTAACAATTGCTTGCTAATACCATTGTCATCAATATCTTCGATTGGTAGTCGGCACACAGTTGATGTTTCCAGCGTTATCGCAGAAGACATGCGTCCCTGTATTGCTGAGCCATCAAGTCCAAAAACCTCGCCCGGCAGGTAAAAACCAAGCACCTGCTCTTCACCATCGTTGGATATCAGGTATGATTTAATTGAGCCACTGCGCACCACACAAAAACTATTAAAATCATCCCCTTCTCTGAAAACGTGCTCGCTTGCCTTGATACCACGATTGCTCTTGGATGTACGATCAGGTTGCTTATGACTATGTAATACTTGCTCGACCAGGCATCCACCCATTGCATCACAAACCTGACAACTCACTGTTTGCGGTGATAAGCGGGTAACACTTGCAGATTTTGTCTGCACTGGCGCGACGGGTTCGATTCTTACCTTATTTAGTGCTGCCATGTTTCCTCCTATGCCGTTAAGCGGTAAATTATTTTCTGTGTTACATAGCATGGACGCTAGACAGCTTGTAGACTATCGGGGATATCCTGATAGCTATATCAGGAGTTACCAGCGCCACAAACTGCTGGTTTAACCTGAGGTATCAACCCAGTTGAAGCAAAATAAGAGTTTTACTCCTTTAATCGTGATTATGGTGCTTACCAGCCTCATAGTGGCCGCTGTTTCCACCTTTAGCTTATACCAAACTGCTATAGATCAGCATCGCCTGCGCCTTATTGAAACCGTGAAGAGCCAGGCGCGGCTTATTGAGGCGATTGCCGGATTTGGCGCCTTTAACAGTAGCAGTGGAATCAACTCTAACTGGCAGGAAACTACACTACAACAAGTTAAAAATGCCCACAGCCAATTTAGCGGTTTCGGCCAGACAGGAGAGTTCACGCTGGCGCGTCGTTCAAATACTCAGATAGAATTTGTACTCAGCCATCGTCACTATGATATGGATACTCCCAGACCTATTCCTTTCGAAGGCAAATGGGCGCAACCTATGCGGCTGGCTTTAGCCGGGAAATCAGGCACTGTAATCGCCTTTGATTATCGCGGTGTTCCAGTGCTCGCGGCGCATGAACCCATCAATTTACTCGATCTCGGCCTGGTTGCCAAAATCGACCTGGCCGAAATACGCGCACCATTTGTCCGAGCTGGACTGTTAGCATTAGGTGTAGGTATGTTAGTCGTATTATTCGCCAGTAGTTTATTTTTTCGCATCACTAAACCGATTGCTCAACAAATCGAACAACAGGCCGAAACATTTCGTACACTTGCCGAAACCTCAATAGAAGGTATCGTATTATTTGATGAAATTGGTAAGATCGAATACATCAATCCGGCGGCTAAAGTCATGTTTGGATATGACCATAATGAACTTATCGGTGAAAGTATAAATCGACTAATACCCAAAACTTTCGGTAACCAGCGCGATGACTACATTGAAAAACATCTAAAAACCAGATCCGGCATGATGATAGACACCGAACCACAATTAGTCGGCCTTAGAAAAAACGGCGATCAATTTCCCATATATCTCTCGATTGGTGATATCAATCTTGAGCATACTCGGTTGTTTGCTGGTGTTGTTATGGACATTAGTCAACAAATCCGATTACAGCGTGAAATCATGGAAGTACCGGTTCGTGAACAACGCCGTATCGGCCAGGAATTACACGATGGCATTGGTCAACAATTAACCGGTCTCGGCATGTTAGCTACCAGTTTGCTAAACAAAGCGTCGCGCCCGATGCATGATCTTGCATCGCAACTCGCCACTGGCTTACAGGAAACACTCAAGCAGGTACGTGCACTGTCGCATGGCCTGGTGCCGATAGAAATTGACGCGCAGGGTTTTACTACAGCATTGAGAAACCTAACCGAAAACATCCAGCAGCAAAGTCATGTCCAGGTTAACCTTGAACTGCACGATGACATTCATTTTTCCAATAATACGATGGTGCTGCATCTCTATCGAATCATCCAGGAAGCGCTTAATAATGCGATTAAACATGGCAAACCCAGCGAAATCCGGATTTCTCTAAGTATTGACGGCGACGATGGTCTGCTCAAAGTATATGACAATGGTAAAGGTATAGCGGATGATATTGACAACAATAATGGTCTGGGCCTTAGCATCATGAAGTATCGTAGCAATCTTTTCGAAGGTGAGATCAAAATTCATTCAGGGCAAAACGGTGGCACCATGGTGACCTGTCGTTTCCCCCTTAAACATGCTGGAGAAGTAAGTTAGTGGCACGCATACTGATTGTCGATGATCATCCCCTGGTACGCACCGGTTTCGCCCAATTAATCGGTGATACCCACGACCTCGAAGTATGTGGAGAGGCCGGTACCATGAGTGAAGCCCTGGAACTTGCCGGCACAATAAAACCAGATCTGGCTATTATCGATCTTTCACTGGCTGGCGGCAGTGGCCTTGATTTGATTGAACATATAAAAGCCAAAGATGGCGAAATCCGTATGCTGGTTGCTTCCATGCATGACGAAGCTTTATACGCAGAACGTGTGCTTGCTGCCGGTGCGCGCGGATACGTTAATAAACAGGAAGCGCAAGACAAGATTATTCTCGCCATTCGCCAGGTGCTCGACGGCAAGGTCTATCTTAGCGAACGCATGACCGAACGCATGATATCCAGCATGGTCAACGGTAAATCAGAAAAGCGTGACCTCGATTCACTCTCTAACCGTGAGCTACAGGTATTCGGAATGATTGGCGAGGGCGTATCAACCAGCAAGATGGCCGAGCATCTCAACCTGAGCGTCAAAACCATCGAAACCCACCAGGCACACATCAAGAAAAAACTGGGACTTTCATCCGCCCACGAACTCACACACCGGGCTATTCGTTGGGTGTTGGAACAGAGTAAGTAAATGAATACCTTTTTGACCTGGATCAACATACTCCGATATTTGAAGGAATAGAATTTTTACGAGTAGAGCTGGAGGTTTGCTTTAAGCGTCTACTTTGGATATTGACTAATCTTAATATACAGGAGAAATATGATGAGCGTGACAGTCTGGAATCCGTTCAAGGAAATGGAAAGTATGCTTGAGCGTTATACTCAGGCAACGGGGCGTGGGTTGGAAGCCGGTGGTCTTGATGTTGATACTGGGTTTGCCGAATGGTCCCCAACCGTGGATATAGATGAAACTGACGAAAATTACCTGATACGCGCTGATGTGCCCGGTGTTGCTAAAGACGATATCAAGATACAACTGGATAACGGTGTACTAAGCATTTCGGGTGAAAAACGTGTTGCCAAGGAGACTGGTATAGGTTCCAGGAAACATCGTACCGAACGTTTTCATGGCAGTTTTTCTCGTCGTTTTACTTTGCCATCGGCAGTTGATATCGACAAGGTGAATGCAGACTATAAGGATGGCGTGTTATCACTGACTATCCCGAAATTAGAGAAAGAAAAAGCCAAATCCATCGATATTAAAGTACACTAGTTTTAGCTTTACATTTCCAGTACAGGGACGTACCGGTTATGTTCACCGGTCAAATATCAGTGTTATCAAATGTGGGTAGCAGGCAACCAAAAATGCAGACGCTAATGCGCGCCCTTCAAAACCCCAGTCTCTACGACCACCCTGTAACATCATTTTCAATCATGGAAACACATATTTCCTGGATTGTTCTAACCGGCCAGTTCGCATATAAATTCAAAAAAGCGGTCAATTTTGGCTTTATCGACTTTAGCACACTGGAAAAAAGAAAGTTTTACTGTGACGAAGAATTGCGGCTCAATCGACGGTTTGCACCAGAACTGTATTTGAAAACCGTAGCGATTCGCGGCAGCTACAATCATCCACGGTTTGGCGGTAACGATGAGGTAATCGAGTACGCGGTAAAGATGAGAGAGTTCCCACAGGAGTGTCTGTTCAGCCGTTATGCGGACGAACATCGACTTAAATCGGAACACATCAATTCGATGGCGAGTGTTATCGCCAATTTCCATTCACTCGCACCCTGTGCAGCTGCAGGTAGCCCACTCGGCGACAGTACAAGCATTCTCAAATGGAGCAATGAAAATTTTCAGCATATTGAGAGAATCATCCCCGATACAGAATTGCCCGGTTACTACCTGGCATTGAAAACCTGGTTTTTAAAAGAGCAGGAAAATCTTATTGCAGTAATACGAATCCGTCAAACTACTGGCTTTATCCGTGAATGCCACGGTGATCTTCATTTGGGAAACATGACCCTGATCGATAATCGATGTATGCCCTTTGACTGTATTGAATTCAATGAGGAACTTCGCTGGATCGACACCATCAGCGAAGTTGC
Organism: Gammaproteobacteria bacterium; assembly: GCA_024224415.1. GTDB lineage: Bacteria > Pseudomonadota > Gammaproteobacteria. The sequence continues at coordinate 11,932 of JAAENK010000322.1, forward strand.
TTTTGTGGTGATGGATCTACTGATCCGGGGTTATCACGAATATGCCTGGCTTTTTCTCAATCGGTATCTGGCAATCTGCGGAGACTATTCGGGTCTCGCCATGTTGCCGTACTATGTCATTTATCGGGCGTTGGTGCGGGCCAAGGTGGAAGCCCTGAGTCTTTCCCGCTCAAAACCGGATTTTAACCAGTGCCTTGGCTATCTGGATCTGGCCCATGCCTGGACACAGACTAAACAACCAGTGCTGATAACTATGCACGGCCTCTCCGGTTCAGGCAAATCTACCGTTGCTGAACATACCGCTATGACACTCGGGGCGATACATATTCGCTCGGACATAGAACGCAAGCGTCTTTTTGATCTCGACGCCAGATCAGAATCCGAATCAAAAATTGGTGAAGGTATCTATGACAAAGAAGCCAGTCAGCAAACTTACCAGCACCTCGTGAAACTGGCAGAAAATCTGTTAGACAACGGCTTTATCGTTATCGTCGATGCAGCCTGCCTGAATGCTTCACAACGAGATTTATTCAGGCAACTGGCATTAAAAAATAGGGTTCCACGTTTCTTGATCAGTTGTCAGGCATCGCAGGAAGCACTCTACCAGCGTGTGAAACTGCGTCAGCAACATAATGTAGATCCTTCTGAAGCAAATGCAGAAGTACTTGAAAATCAGATCAGGCATCAACAACCTCTCAGCACTGCCGAACTCGACAGCGCCAACACAATCATTTGCAACTCACCTCAGCTGAGTACCGAGCAGTTAAAGAAAATCTCACACTGCTGTGCCCGACCTCACTCCCACCCAGTTACAAATAGTCGAAGCGGTCATCGCGCCTGACTGCCGCTTTATTTCCTTACCGTCGCGAAACAGAATCATAGTCGGGATACTGCTAATTCTCATACGCATGGCAATATCGGGTTCGGCTTCGGTATTAAGTTTAGCCAGCCGCACATTGGGTTCCAGCTCTGCTGCCGCCTGTGTAAATGCTGATCAAAATTATCAGCATGTAAATCGACCGGGCTGGCCTCAAATATAGCCTGTTTACATTTACCACAAACCGGATGATCACCTAACCTGTCGGTAGATATCCGGTTTATCCCGGAACAGTGGGGACATGCAATATTTATTGCTTCATTCATCGCTAAAGTCCTCCTGTGGACTCAATCGTTTGAGCCGTTTACGCAAACTTTCAATTTCACCCAGCAAGTCGAGTGCAAAGGCGACACCCGCAGTATTCAATTCCAGATCTCGTTGTAAACGCAAAGCACGCGCTATGCGAGGCAACATCACGGCGCTAAATCGCCTGGGTTCACTATATTTTGTACTCGGTTCTATGATGCCTTCCTCCACCAGCTCAAGTATCGCAGCCTGATCCACACGACAGGCCTTGCAAACTTCTTTCAGCGTCAATTCGATCCGGTCATCCACAATGACGCTGGTAATTTCGGTTACCCTGATCTCTTTATCAATCATCGTTAAACCCCCATTCCGGCGCGCGGATTAAAGTCGAATTGTGTCTGCATTTGTCGATAAAGCGCCCTATCGGATTCGGTTTTAGCTTCGGGTAAGACAATTCGCAAGATGACAAACATATCACCTGCATGGGTGCCGGGAATACCGCGTCCCTTTAAGCGCATCTTACGACCGGATTGAGAACCCTCAGGTATATTCAGGCTCACCTGACCAGCTGGCGTCGGTAGCGCCAGCTTTGTACCGAGGGCTGCTTCCCAGGGTGTGACCGGTAGTTCCAGAAAAACATCCCGACCTTCAACACGGTACAAATTGTGTGATTGAAAACCAATTTCCAGGTAAAGATCACCGCTCGACCCTCCACCGATGCCTGGCATACCCTGTGCTGTCAGGCGAATGTGCTGCCCTTCACGGACACCTTTGGGGATTTTCACCTTGAGCCTGCGCTCACGCGTGCTTACCCTGCCACTGGCGTCGATTTCAGGCGCGTGCAGGGTAATTTCGCGGGTAGCTCCGTTATAGGCATCTTCCAGTCCAATTAATACACGAGCATGATGATCCTGCCCTCGTCCATGAAATTCGGATTGACCTGTTTCAAATCCATGTCGACCTCGCCCGAATATCGATTCGAAAAAATCACTATATACCGGCCCCTGGTCCTGAAAATCCTGGCTAAATTCAAACCCGGCGTCCCAGTCCGGCGGTGGCCGAAAATCCTGTCCCTGCTGCCATTGACTACCCAGTTGGTCGTAGGCAGCACGTTTTTCGGTGTCTTTCAGTACTTCGTAAGCTTCACCGATTTCCTTGAACTTTTCTTCACCACCTGTCTCCTGACTTACATCGGGATGGTATTTTCGCGCCAGTTTTCGATAGGCGGTTTTTATCTCGGCTGCGGTCGCATCGCGCTCTACCCCCAGTACTTGATAATAATCGGTAAACTTCATTACTAACCTCGAATAATGATCTTAGTCCTTAACTGTGGCAAAGTGAGTGAGCGTTTTAAGCTATTCTGTTGTCCGTTCAATACTTATCCAGCTGTTAAAATTAGTCAACTAAACTCTAAATAAGGGTAATAGCTAACCCGTTCAAGCAGGTTGATATAGGTCAACATAAATCAAACCTGAGGACTATCCGGATTGTGAAATATCTTGTAACTCCAGCCTGTTAAGCCAGATGAAAACTGAAATTTGTTTTTTGTGATCTATACTTACTGGAATGCGCGCCTTAGTAATCGAAAATAGCAGGATGTATCGCCAGTTACTGGTCAGAATCTTTAGTCAGCATGGATTTGAAACTGATATTTGCGACAGTATCGAAAAAGCGCGCGACTTTGTCGATACGGAAGATTACGACATCGTTTGCATCAACCACCATCTGCAAGATGGATCAGGCCTCGATTTTGTCGAGTATTGTAATGCGCATGAACGGCATAAAGATGCCGCTATTCTGTTTTTGACTTCAGATAGAAACACCATTCAGGCCACTTTATCGGTTCGAGTTGATGAAGTAATTCCCAAGATCAGTCTTCAACAGATCTCTGATCAAATCTCTCATTTTGTCGAAGTACGCTTCGACCCACTATTTTCTGAAGGGAAGGTACTATTTGTCGAAGATAGCAAAGCAGTTTCAACTGTGGTGAACGGGATGCTATCAGGCAAAGGTTATTGTGTCTCTCATTATCTCAATGCAGAAGACGCCTGGCAGGAATTCAAGAATGAAGACTCTTTTGGTTCTAATATAGATGCTTACGATCTGGTGCTTACAGATATTAATCTTGAAGGCAAAATGAGCGGTGATGAGCTGATAACCAACATTAGGGCCTTGCAAGATGCGCGGGGGTATATCCCAATTGTCGCAATTACCGGCGATACCAGCGACAAATTGCGCTTGTCACTGTATCAACGGGGCATCAATGATTTTATTCAAAAGCCAGTCATGCATGATGAATTAGTAGTAAGAATTGGCAACTTAATCACTAACAAACGATTGCTCGATAAAGTCCATGATATCAGGCGCGAGCTTTACATGGCGGCAACCACGGACAAGCTTACGGGTTGTCACAATCGACGCAGTTTGACCGAATTCTCCGCCAAATTTATACATCAGGCGCAGAGGCATAACTACCCCGTAAGTCTGATGGTAATCGACCTGGATTTTTTCAAATCGATCAACGATCAACATGGACATGCCGCCGGAGACCTGGTTCTGGAAGCTATTGGCCAATTGTTAAACAAAGGTTTTCGGGAAGGTGATCTGGTAGCCCGCTTTGGTGGCGAAGAATTTGTCATTTTGCTGAATCATTGCAATGCAGAGGATAGCCTGGTACAGGCAGAAAAATTACGCGTCAAGGTAGAAGCCCTGAAACCTGCCGATCTAACGGTGACCTGTAGTATCGGCGTAACTACGCTGGAACCTGGGATCGAGGGAAACTTTGAATCGATGTTTTCAGCTGGCGATGCAGGTGTTTATCAGGCCAAGGAAGCTGGCCGCAATCAGGTTGTTTTTGTAGAGTTGGAGTAAGCTGAGAGACGATCCATATTTCCAAAAATAAAGGGGCTAAAGCCCCTGTATTTCTGAAAAAGTGGCGTCCCCAAGGGGATTCGAACCCCTGTTAC
>JAAENK010000323.1 GCA_024224415.1 Gammaproteobacteria bacterium
CCATGGTGATTTCGGCGGTATCGATACCGTAAGGGCAAAACACCGAACAGCGTCGACATTCGGAACACTGGTGGTCATAGTTGTACCAGTCGTCGAGCACCGACTTGTTCATTTCCTGACCACCGATGAGCCAGTCGAGACCAAGCTTACTTAAAAATTTACCCGCTGGGGTATGGTATTTTCGATAAACCCCGCGGAATAAATCCTGACGCGCCACCGGCATGTTTTTCGGATCAGACGAACCCAGGTAATAATGGCACTTGTCCGTGCAAGCGCCACATTTGACACAGGAGTCCATAAATACACGCAGAGCACGCGAATTATTAACGGCATCGCCTATCGCATCGATAGCTTTCTCTTCCCAGTTATCAACCAGTTCGCCGGGAAAGCCTAATGATTCCTGATGTTCTGGCCTGGCGATAAATGGGCCGTTGCCCTGCATTGTGCCGGTATGAATTGCAGGCGTATGAATATGCTTGAACAGCTCAGGGATTTCGAATTCGAGTTTGGCCACGTTTAACTGTCCGCAGGTGGTTTTGCAACCCAACTGGGTTGATGACGCTTTTCACGCGGATTATCGGCCTGATTGCGTGTCGGGCTGAAGAACACACCCGGTACGGGTAATAGTTTGCTGAAAGGAAAGATAATCAACAACAGAGCGACCAGCAACAAATGCACGA
>JAAENK010000324.1 GCA_024224415.1 Gammaproteobacteria bacterium
GAAACCAATATTTCTCAGTTCTGTTTGGCTGCTCTGTCATGTGGGGAGATCCGATGACGAAACCATGCTCTACCTCCGGCTTATGAGATAGGTCTATGCAGTGAATAAACTCCTGGATAGCTGTTAGAGGTTATTCCAAAACATCCCGTACCCGAGATTTAGTTGGGTCGTAAAACGGAAATGCGATCACTTTAGCGGGTAACCGCTTTTGTTTGCCATCCAGCCTGCCTACTTCAACTTCGGTACCAATTTCGCTGTGCTCTATCTGGATGCGGCATAGCGCCAGGTTTTTGCGTAGTATGGGAGAGCGCACTGCACTGGTAATTTCACCTACCTGGTTTCGGCCAATGTTGACGCAGTTGCCGTTGGCGGCCATTTCGTCGCCAACCAATTCAAGCCCCACCAGCACACGTTGTGGATTTTTCTTGCGCTTGATTAATGCCTCGCGACCGATGAAGTCGTCTTCCTTGGTCTTTAAGGGTACGGTGAATGGGATGCCGGCTTCATAGGGGTCGGTCTGGTCGCTGAATTCATAACCGGCAAAAATCAGTCCAGCCTCGACGCGTAGCATGTCGAGTGCTTCGAGTCCTAGTGGCGTGAGTTTGTGGGGTTTACCTGCTTCCCAGATTGCGTCCCAGACTTCGGGGGCGTGTTTGGGATGGCAAAAGACTTCGTAGCCCAGTTCGCCGGTGTATCCGGTGCGTGACACCAGGATGGGAATGCCGTGCTCGTCATCGATACGCGCCACCGAAAAACGGAACCAGCCCAGCTCCTCGATATTTGCCTGATCCGGACGGGTCCAGACAATCTCTTTGAGAATATCCCGACTCTTCGGCCCCTGGATTTGCAGGTTGTGTAATTGATCGGTGGAGTTGCGTACCCAGGCCTGCAGGCCAAGTTTTTGTGCCTGTTCGCGTAGCCAGATACCGCTTTCGTCGTTGCCACCGATCCAGCGGAAATTATCCTGCGCCAGGCGGAATACGGTACCGTCGTCGATCATGCCGCCATTTTCATAACACATCGCGGTATACACCACCTGGCCCGGGGTGAGACGGCGGATATTGCGCGTGACGCAGGTTTGCATAAGTAGTTCGGCATCGGGGCCGGTCACTTCGTATTTGCGCAGCGGCGATAAGTCGATGGCGACTGCGCCCTCGCGGCAGGCCCAGTATTCGTCGATCACACCATGTTTGGTGTAACTGTTGGCTAACCAGTAGCCGGCGTACTCGGTAAAGTTACGCGTGTGTTGGGAGGTTTTCGAATGAAAACCGGTCTCTTTGGTCAATTGGGTGTCTGCATCAGTAGTCATACGAAAGCCTGTCGCTTTGTTAAAGGTATTCTTTGCCGGGTAAATACGCATGTGAATATCGGTCGGGTTCCAGCCGTTGGCTGCATCGATATCACAGGGGCAGGCTGATGTAACGCAAACCATATCCTTCAATGCGCGCATCAAAACATAATCTCCGGGCCTGGACCAGGGTTCGTCAAAATACATTTGATTTGTATCGTCGACACCGGTATTAAAAAACAGGTTAATCGCCATCCAGCCGGGACGTGATTGAATACCGTATTGTTGTAAAGCCTGATTAAAATTGTCCGAGCAATTGACGTGACCGGGATATCCCATGTCGTCGTAGTATTTTGACGTACAGGCGGTGCCGAAACTGTCGTGTCGGCCGCAGGTGTCCTGTATCACCTCGACCATGGCCTGGAAATCCTGGTCGTAAAATTTTGCATACAAACCCGGCGCTGGATATGAGGCGCCGACGACGTGCCTGGTACTGGTGGCATCCAGGCTACGCTCCAGGCCTTTATCGAGTTTGGCTGAGTCAAAACACTGGAAGTCCGAACATTCGCGGCCCTCGACATCGATAATCTGGATATATTGCCCCGCTTTAATTTCGTAGGCGTAGGCGGTACGCGCCTCGATTCGAATATCTTCCAGTGGATCGGCGAGTGGCTCGGGCAGCAGAATTGGTGATGATTCCTGCACGTTATTTTTACGATGTACATAAGCTACTAAATCGGTCGTAGTGGTTTGCTCATCGACCTGCATATCGGACCCGGGTGCTGCGATCAGGCAGTAAACCAGTTCATTAGCAATAAAGCTTATCGAGTCACCAGCAGGTGACTGATCGGTAAAAACTTGCGTGCTTTGTGCCTGCGCAAGATCCACACCAAAACGTTTCAGAGCAGCGTCCAGTTTTTGCGTGTTTATGTTTTTATCCAGCAGAATTTGCTTTAAACCGTCGGCTTTGCCATTGGCTTTGGCGCCAATAGTTTGCATGTCGCTCTTGCCCTTCTGGTTGAAAACACAAATTTCAGCAACTTGCAGTCCCTCGGGGCTGATGGCTTCAAGCTCGTCACCAGGATTGAGGGTAATGGCTAGACTGCCGCCGCCACGGATTGGATAACGTTCGGTATTGGCGGGTAAGGTATTCAAGCCTGGTTCGAGAATCCGGACAGGTGAAATAAAGAGAGGCGCATTCATGTTGGGTACCTGTCAGGGTTCCAGAAGATCATCGTGAACACTATTAAGGTGTTGCTTCATAATAGTAACCGCTTCGGAGCTGTGTCGAGCGGCAATGGCTTCATAAATACTGCGGTGTTGGCGATTGTAGTCAGCTATGCGTTCAGGAGTTAATAGTTTGGCTTTCATGCTACGCCATTGCGCGAAGCGGCGTACTTCGCTGATGCGCTCATACACCCAGTACAACAGTTTATTTTTTGAGCAATGCGCCAGGGCCATATGGAATGCAGTATCCGCACGGGCGAATTTTTCTGCATCACCACCACAGTTTTCGCATTTCTTTAATGCACCACGCAATTCCTCCAGGTCTCGATGGCTGGCATTGGTAATCGCCAGTTTTACGATTTGCGGTTCAAGAGCGATACGTACTTCGACCATTTCTAATGGGCTGGTTATGCTCGCTATTTCCTGCTGATTGGATAATTCTCTGTGGGATACAAAAGTCCCGCTACCGATTTGGCGTATCACCAGGTGCTGATCTTCGAGAATCTGTAAGGCTGATCGAATGGTGCCACGCGATACTTTGAACTCGTCAGCGAGATGGCGCTCTGCAGGTAACCGTTCCTCGTTCGCGTAGTGACCACCAAGAATTCTTTCACGCAGTTGGGTGACTAGCTGACTGGTGGTGGCTCCGAGGCGACTATTCCCGGAATGCCTGGGAGAGGTTTGCGCAACCTGGTTCTGCTTTTCGCCGAGACTCATAGTGTTTGGTTCCCCCAAAAAAACCAATTGATTAGAATTGGTACAGTAAATTGGTACAATAATGCAGTAATAGATAGACTTAGGCAAGTCTGGGATGATCGTATTTGATGAATAGCTAAGATTGATGGCCTATTTAGGCTTTAGTTTTGGGTTGAGGCCTTGTATAACTTGAGCAATGTAAGTAATTGATATATAACAATATAAAACTGAAATCAGTTGCTGTTCATAAATACTCCTGGAAAATTGGTCTAATCGATATATGAATTCGGCGAGCGAAATATCAAAAAAGGGCAAGTAGATCTTGTAATGGACTAATAAACAGGTATACCATTGCCACCCAGTAACCGAAATTAGTCAGTTAAGTTTCGGAAAAATTAAACCAAAAAGTAACGATGCACTCAATTTAAGAAACCGATTGGAGGAATTAAATGACTGATTTACAAGCACATGTTGAAGCGCCAGGGCGTGCAGATCTGGTTAAACAGGTTAGCGAAAAAATTAAAGAAACAGGCGTTGATTATATTTATTACCAGTTTATCTCGGTAACCGGTCGTATCGTCGGCAAGGGTATACCAGCAGCGCATTGGGAGCGCCTTGCAGAAAAGGGCTTCCAGCTCGTTTATGGCTCGACAGCAAATTTGTTTGTCGATCGTCACGGTGAATACATAGGGTACGGCCCAGAATCATCTGAGCTGGTTGGTATCCCAGACCCGGAGACTTTCTGCCAACTGCCCTGGGATAAGCGAATTGGTCGGGTATTTTGTACCTTATTCCGCAATCGTGAAGAACGTGAGAACCCAGGTGGAGCCTTGACTTCCGATTGTCGTGGCAACTTACGTCGTATCCATAATGAATTTCAGGACAAACACGGCCTCGATATGCGTTGTGGCACAGAACCGGAAATGATGTGGCTTAAACGCGGAGAAGACGGCAAGATGGCTGGCGGTGTAACCAAACCAAATTGTTACCACATCGATCAGTTCGAAGAGTTGCGCCCGACTTTCATGAAAGTCATCGAATACTCGCAACAAATGGGACTCGATATAATCCAGGGTGACCATGAAGACGCACCCGGGCAGCTAGAGCTGAATACGCAGTTTGACGATGTATTACGTAACGCCGACCGTTTGACCACTTATCGTCAGATTTGTGCGCAGGTTGCGCGTGAAGATAACTTGATTGCCTGTTTCATGTCCAAGCCATTCATGGGTGTTTCGGCTTCAGGCTGTCACCACAATATGTCTTTGTGGCGCGGTGGCGAGGATGTGGTTAACAAAATGGGCATTGATAGCCTGCCTGGTATGGATGGTGCTTTTACCTATCGCGTTGGTGGTGAAAATACCTTTATGCCAGATCCTTCTATCGATGATCGTGCCCCCGGCCCAATTGGCCTGCATTCAATCGGTGGTGTAATCAAGCATCTCGGCGCACTGACTTCTATTGGTTCATCAACGGTTAACTCTTATCGCCGTTTATGGGACACCGGTTTCTGGGCACCTATTTTCGCTGACTGGGGTTACCAGAACCGTACCTGTGCATTGCGCGTATCGGCACCTGGTCGCTTCGAGTATCGCTCAGTTGACTCAATGGTAAATCCATACCTAATGGGTTCCGCATTGCTGAAAACATTCGACGACGGTATTGACAATAAGCTTGATCCAGGTGAAGCCGAAGAACGCAATATCTACGCTGCGATGGATGCAGGGAAAGAAGTAAAGAAATTGCCCATGTCTCTGGGCGAAGCGCTCGAAGAGTTGCGTAACGACGAAGTCATTAAATCGTCGATGCCTGGCGAAATGTACAAGGTTTTTGAACATTATAAGCGTGACGAATGGGAAAACTACAATGCCACAGTCACCGACTGGGACGTTGAAACTTATCTCGACTGTCTACCATAGCAATGTAGTCAAATGCCCGGCGCAATTGCGCCGGGTGATATGAATTCTTTAGTGCTGTGTTCGCACAGTAAATTTTTAATCTTAAGAGGAAATACTTATGTGTGGTATTGCTGGACTTATCTGGAAAGGTGGTGCAAGCAGTGATATCGGTACAGAAATGACCCAAATGCTTCAGGCCTTGAAGCATCGAGGGCCAGACTCGACCGGTTTTGCACTCTACGGGAAAGGCGAGGAGGGCGTGAGAGTTTTACGTTTTAAAGTCGCCGAGCAGGAAGAAATGAAAACCGGCTTCGATATTCATAAAAAAGCGGTTGAACGTAAGGAAGCTGTCGATGCGCGTTTGCTGGAAATGGGTGCGGAAATCACCGAAAAAGAAGATGCGACCGAATATGCGTTTCGTTATCACTTTAAATTCGATGGCGATATGACCCGTCTGATCGACTATATCGAAGATATCGACGGTGTCGAAATCCTTTCGGTAGGTAAGGCGCTGGAGCTGATTAAAGATCTGGGAGATGCAGCAGTGGTGTCAGATCAGTATGGTCTGAAAGGTTTTCAGGGCACACACGCCATTGGGCATACGCGTATGGCGACCGAGTCTGATGTTGATATTCGTTCCGCACACCCTTACTGGGCTTACCCGTTTAACGATGTCTCGGTTGTTCATAATGGCCAGTTGACTAATTACTGGACTAATCGACGCGATCTCGAACGTCGTGGTCACCGGTTTATGTCGAATTGTGACTCTGAATTGATCGCGGTCTATATTGCTGATCGCATTGATCAGGGTGATGAGCTGGAAGATGCAATGACGCGTTCGATTGATAAGCTCGATGGTGTATTCACTTACCTGGTCGCAACCGGAACGCAGCTTGGCATGGCCAAGGACGTGATGGGCGCCAAGCCGATGGTGTTATACGAAAGTGATGAATTTGTTGGATTAGCGTCAGAAGAGGTCGCAATCCGCAGTATTTTCCCGCGTGAAATTGACACCTGGGATCCATATCAAGGGGAGGTCAAAGTATGGGCAGCGTAACTACATCGCATGAGATGGGGCTGCATGAAGAACAGCTCGCGGGTCGTACCCAGCAAATGTTCTTCTCGGCCACAGAGGAGGAAAACTACACCTATCCCTGGTCATACGAAGTTGACATCGAGAAGTCGGCTGAGTTTGATGCTGCGGAGATGGAAATTTCTGAAATCAATCTCAAAATTCGTGAATTGATGAAATCTGGTCACGGTACGATTACCGTAAACAACCCGCGCGCCAAGCATTCGTTGGGTGTGGGCATTCTGAACCGGCTAAACCTGAACTTCAACGGTAGCCTCGGTTACTTCGGTTGTGGCCTTATCGATGGTGCCAATATTCGTATTAGCGGTCGTGTAGGCTGGTCCTGCGCAGAAAACATGATGGCGGGCACAGTTGTTATTGAAAAGAATGCTGGTTCATTGTTCGGTGCGGCGATTCGTGGCGGCGATCTGGTTTGCAAAGGTCAGGCGGGTGCGCGGGTTGGTATCGACCAGAAGGGTGGCACCATTATTGTTGGAGGCAGCGTCGGGGCTTTTACCGGTTTTATGATGCAGCGCGGACGTATGATTATCCTCGGTGATGCTGGTGATAACCTGGGGGATTCAATGTACGACGGTACTATCTATGTCGCCGGTAAGATTGCCAGCCTGGGTGTCGACTGTGTCGAAACCGAGATGACCGACCTTGATCGAAAATACTTGCAGGGCAAGCTGGATTTATACGGCATGGCTGCACCGAATGGTATCGACAACATGGTCAAGTTAACTTCGGGCAAGCAGTTGTGGAACTACGATAACCTCGAACCAACAGAGAAGAAGCTGGTGCTTTAGCACGGTTTTTATTGGAGATTAAATAATGTCTGACAAAAAAATTGATCCGTACCACCTGGGGAAAAGTTTTATCTTCCCGCCCGAGGTGATTAACGATATTCATGTTAAGTCTGAACTTGGGCGTTACCGTATGCGCGGTTTCTCGCTGTTCAAGAAAATCCCGACCTGGGACGAACTGACTTTCATGCCTGGCACGCTGACACGCTTCGTTATAGAAGGTTATCGAGAAAAATGTTTAACCAAAACCATTATTGGTCCGGAGGCGAAGAAGCCGCTGGAACTTGATATACCGGTTTATATTACCGGTATGAGTTTCGGTGCTTTGAGCTACGAAGCCAAGACCGCGTTGGCGCGTGGTGCGACCATGGCCGGTACTGCGACCTGTTCGGGTGAAGGCGGTATGATCCCTGACGAACGTCGGTATTCAAGTAAATGGTTGTATCAATGTATCCAGTCGCGTTATGGCTTTAACCCTAACCACCTGCGTTTAGCTGATGCTGTCGAGTTTTTCATCGGCCAGGGTTGTAAGGTTGGTTTGGGTGGTCACTTGATGGGGCAAAAGGTTACCGACCAGGTTGCTGAAATGCGTTCATTACCAGCCGGTATAGATCAGCGTTCACCGGCCCGTCACCCCGACTGGATGGGTCCGGACGATCTGGCACTGAAGATTCAGGAAATCCGTGAAGCGACTGACGGGCAAATTCCAATTCAGCTCAAACTTGGTGCCGCGCGAGTTTACGATGATGTACGTATGGCCGCTAAAACTGGGCCTGATTCGATATACATTGATGGCATGGAAGGTGGTACTGGTGCTGGACCTCATCTCGCTACAGAAGAAACCGGAGTACCTGGTATCGCCGCGATTCGTCAGGCACGACAGGCGCTGGATGATGTCGGCATGTCGGGTCGGATTACGCTTATTTACGCAGGTGGTATTCGTAATGGTGCGGATCTCGCCAAGGCGATTGCCCTGGGTGCCGATGCGGTTGCAATCGGTCACTCGGCGATGATGGCCTTAAACTGTAATAAGGACATCCCCGAAGCCGACTACGAAAAAGAAATTGGCATAGAAGCGGGTTATTGCTACCACTGTCATACCGGTCGTTGCCCGGTTGGTGTTGCCACGCAGGATCCCGAGTTGCGCAAGCGACTCGACCCGGATACAGCGGCGGAGCGGGTTTATAACTTCCTGCATACACTGACAATCGAAGCGCAGCTATTTGCCCGTGCCTGCGGCAAGACCAATATCCACTCACTGGAGCCGGAAGATCTGGCTGCTTTGACTCTGGAAGCGTCTGCCTGTGCGCAAGTACCTATGGCTGGTTCTCAACACACTGTCGGTCGTCCCGACATGACACGTTTCTAAGGAGGACGTATAAATGGCTGAACAAAATATTGATCAATTTCTCGAAGGCGACGGTCTCGATACTGAACGTGAAAAAACCATCGGTCAGCATATCGGATATCGTTATGATGTAAACCTGGTTCCAGATATGGATCGCTGTACCGATTTCCTGCGTAAATATATGAACGTCATGGGCTGGACAGATCTGAACTGGCTGGAAGACGTGCATATGGGGTATGAAGAAGGTAATCCGGCGGTATTTGATAGAAATATCAATGGCTGGGTGACCATTCCGGACAACATCGAGTTGCCCGATAATCAGCAGGATCGTGACATGATTGCCCGCGAATTACTGGTGAAGTTCCAGATGGCAGAGGGTCACCCAATGGTTGACTTGCGTAAGGCTTACGAAAAGTTCGCCTGATTGTATTTGATTAGTGGAAAAATGTGTTTGGCTCGACCACAGGCTTACTCAATTAAGGCTTGTTGGTTGGGTCAAATCAGAGTATAAAAGGAGCGCGCTTTACTTGCAGGCACTAATGTTTCATATCAGTAACTATAATTTCGCAAGCACACGCGCAAATCAAAAGGGGGCAATGCCGAAAGGGAAGCAGGCATAAGTCTAAAAAACTGAAATAACATACATAAGAGAGGTTGAGGATGGATAATGAACTAACGGCGCTCGGGATTATATTTACCGAGTTTTATTATTGGGTCACCGTTGTGTTTATGTTTTTAATACACGTCGGTTTCTGTATCTATGAGGTGGGAGCCTCACGATACAAACACCATACCCACACTTTGATGAAGAACACCATGGTTATCCCGCTGGTAACCGTTACATTCTTCTTTTTCGGGTGGTGGATTTACTTTGCGTTTGTCAATGGTCCCTGGATTATCGGTCCTTTGGTGGATGCTCCATTCGCTACGCCATGGAGCGAGTTAATGGGTACGCACATGGGTGGTGCACCTCAAGAAGGAAGTGTCCTTACCGCCGACGATACTGCCTTTTGGGCACGTATTAACGGTGTTTTCTGGGCCGCCTTCCTGTTGTTCTCCTGGACCGCTGCCTCTATCGTGTCTGGTGCTGTCATCGAACGTATTCGTCCCAGTGCTTTCTGGACTCTTGCGGTTATCATTGGTTCTTTCACATGGATCATCGATGCGTCGTGGGGCTGGTCATGGAATGGCTGGATGGTACAGAAGCTGGGTTATCACGATGCTTATGCGTCTGGTGTAATCCATGCTATCGCCGGTGGTTTTGCACTAGGTGTCCTGCTCGTACTCGGTCCACGCATAGGCAAGTTTCGCGCAGATGGTACCCCGAGAAATATTAACCCGCATAACCCGTGGTTGGTAACAGTAGGCCTGTTCCTCATTTATACCGGTTTCTGGGGGTTCTACGTGGCCTGTAATATTCCGATCATTGATGTGTATGGTTCCGCGATGCTGGATGTGGCAGATAAGACTTTCTTTAGTGCAACGAATATCTACCTGCAGCCAACCACGCTCTCGGCAATCACCTTTAACTTTCTGATGTCTTTGTCGGGTGGTTTGATGGCGGCTTATATCATTTCGGATGGTGATGCATTCTGGACTTACTCCGGTGGACTGGCGGGTGTTATTGGCGCCTCATCGGGTAACGACCTGTACCACCCTATCCAGGCTATGCTGATCGGCGGCGGTGGTGCCATCCTCGCCTACAAGATGCATTTCTGGGTAGAGAACAAGTTCAAGATTGATGACGCTGTCGGTGCGGTTGCGGTACATGGTTATGCCGGTTTTTATGGTATTGTTGTGGCTGGTTTTATGCTCTGGGGCTATCCGTCGTCACCGTTTGAAGGCTATGCGACCATTTCTCCATGGGGTAATTTTCTCGGTGCTCTGATCATGTTCTTCGTGCTGGGTTTCTTCCCGGTATTAATTGCTTCGAAGATATTGAACAGTATGGGCAAGCTGCGTATTCCGCGTGAAATCGAAATGGTTGGTCTGGATATCAACCACGAATCACTACGCGCAATGGAAGCTGAAGAAGTAGCACAGGCTATTCGCGACGAAGCTAACAGCTCGTGATCATGATTACTTTGATAACTGAATATATGAGGAGAATATTATGTCTACTGGTTTAGTTGACAATTGGCTCAATCTCGATCAATTCGGTGCAATCTACCCGTTCGTAGGAACGGAAGGATTGCTGACAATTGCGGGATTGATTTTCTGGTTTGGCTGGCACGTCTGGCAACACCAAAAGGAATCCACCGAATTTGATAATGATTTGGAAAATATTAAAAAGCAGGGAGGCGTAGGAAAAGTTCTTGAAGCAGAATCTAGCAGGGAAATGAAGGATACTGTAGGCTAAGATCCATAAGTAACTTTTTAGGATGTAGTATTGAAGCCCCTTCGGTTAATGATCGAAGGGGCTTTTCATTTTTATAACAATTTAACGAGAATTTGTGATGATAGTAAAAGATGCGCTCTCAGTTATACCGGCGCGCCCAATTTTATATATTGTGCCAACAATCATCGTCGTGGTGTTGTCATTTTATTATTGGGAGCAGTACACAAAGTGCTCGGATATTAAACTGTTTCGTACCTCGTTAACCGAGACACTGCATTTGAAGGATTTATCCGAAAAGTTTCGGTTGGTAGAATTTACCGACTTTATCTGGGACAAGGTCAGGATAGCGGTAAAAATTAAACCGGGAGAAAGGAACGCCGAATGCCCTTTTGGCTGGAACTGGGCCGAGTCGGAGCGAGAGTCTCTGATGGCTTCCGGGCTATTGACTGTATTGATGTTTGGTCAGGGAGAATCGATTGTGGGCTACGCCGAATTGCGCAGCGATGAAGTCGAATTTAGTGGGGTTGGTTCCAGTTTAACGCCAAATACCGCCGTATTTACGCTAGGAAAAAATTCCGATAACGGTGCTGTTTTACTGACTTTGAGTCGTTAGTTTAAACTTGAGATTTGTAAAGCGATGTAAAAAAATGTCGTATTAACGATGGTTTGAAAATTGGTTTTTTGTAATATACGCTAGATAGAAAATGGCCGGCCGGAAGCATAGATAGCCAGTCTTAATAAATTTATTTTGGGAGTATCCAACAAGTGGCCACGATAATTGATGGTAAAGCCTTTTCGGCGAATCTGCGTGCTGAAATCGCACGCAAAGTTGAAATAGTAAAAAAGAATCACGATTTAACACCGGGACTTGCGGTGGTGCTAGTTGGTGAAGACCCGGCCAGCCAGGTTTATGTGCGCAGTAAAGGTAAACAGACCGCCGAAGCCGGTATGAATTCTTACGAGCATAAACTCGATGTAGAGACCAGCCAGGCCGATTTGCTGGCACTCATCGATCAGCTCAATAACGACCCGGATGTGCACGGCATTCTGGTGCAGCTACCTTTACCGAAGCATATCGACGAAGAGTCGGTGATCAATTCTATCAGGGTCGAGAAAGATGTCGATGGGTTCCACCTTTCCAATGTCGGCAAGCTATCGATTGGTGCCGATGGTATTGTACCTTGCACGCCTCTCGGCTCGATGATGATGCTGAAAGATCAACTTGGTTCTTTATCTGGTAAAAGAGCCATTGTTATCGGGCGATCAAATATAGTGGGTAAACCCATGGCGGCTTTATTATTGGCTGAAAGTTGTACAGTAACGATAGCTCATTCCCGCACTGAAGATTTACCCGGTGAATGTCGACGAGCTGATATCGTCGTCGCCGCAGTCGGTCGTCCAGAAATGGTGAAGGGCGACTGGATCAAACCAGGTGCGACGGTAATTGATGTCGGTATCAACCGCATCGAAAAAGAGGATGGTGGTACCAGACTGGTTGGTGATGTCGAATTCGAAAGTGCTGTGGCAGTGGCGGGCGCGATAACACCGGTTCCCGGTGGTGTTGGACCGATGACGATAGCCTGTTTGTTGCATAATACCCTGCAGCAGGCCTGCCGTTTGAATGGTGTTGATGTACCGGAATAAGCCGAGTTTTTATGCCACTCATATTACGACGTAGTCTGATATTTATCGCCCTTTTACTGGGTGGGTTGGTGCTGTACTCATTGTGGTTTGGTATGAAAGCAGACCGTTTCGACGATACTGCTATCCCGTACCTGGAGTTATCGATTCCAAAATTAGCCAGTTGGCAGTATGAGCAGTTAAAGCCATTATTATCTCCTGCTGCAAAGTCAGACTTTAATAGTGAAAAGATGCAGGAGGCATATCAATTGTTCAGCCGGCTTGGTCGATTCGAATCGATGGAAAGGCCTCGCTACTCAAAGAATCATAGTGATACCAGCAAGGAATTGGGGGATGTCGAGGTTGTCGATTATCAGGTGCCATTACAGTTTGAGACTGGTCCGGCGATTATCAAAGTCAAACTGATAGCGGATGGCAAGTCTTATTATATCCATCATTTTGGTATTCATTCGGAAATCTTCTCCGAGAATAGCCAGGTAGACTGACCAGCCTGTTTGAGAACATACGATGGGTACCCCTACAGGTTTCTAACTTAACTTTCGGCCTGCAAATAACTTCCCAGCAAAAAATCCGCCCCACTTTTCCGGGTGTTGCAGTGAGGGCACAGTCCGATCATGGTCACTATGAATCCATCATCCTGCCAATGGTTAGCTGATGTCGTGGAAAATAACTCCTAAGGGAGTTGTCCAGCTCTTGGGAGTCATGATATGTCGTTGATTAACTGGGTAAAAACCTGGCTGATTCATTAACCGATAGCAGATATCTCTACGTATGACCATACAGTTACTAAATGTAAGGCTTTACCCCCTTGGTGGTACACCTCAGTAGTAATTGACGATTTATAGGTGGCGGGGAAAAATGCAGGTCTGAAAATCTGGTTTTCAGAATAATAATTATTATTTTGTATCGAGCCGAATAGTCGTGGTTTAGTGGATATTCGGTATAACTTAAAAATATATGTTGGAGGATTCAAATTATGGGAATTACGCGAAGAGATATTCTGCGCGCCACGGCCGCAGGTGCTGTGGTGGCTGGAACTTCAAGTTTACCAACCGGTTTATTCGCCGCTAGTAACAAAACAGTCAAAATCGGCATGAATATTCCAATGACGGGTGACTACGCACCCTGGGGATTACCTGGGTTATATGGTTGTGAAATCATTGCAAAGGATATCAACGGCGCCGGTGGTGTTGAAATTGGCGGTGAGAAGTACAATATCGAAATGGTCGCCTATGACCATGCCTACGACACTGAGAAAGCGGTCCAGGGTTACAAGAAACTGGTGCTGGAAGACGATGTCAAAATGGTCATGATGTTAGGTGGTTCAACAGTTGCATCCGTCCTGCCATGGGCACAGCGTAAAAAGATGCTCACTACCACTTTGCTGCCTAGCGATATTACACCAAAATCTGAATATCTGATCGCTACCTGTGAATCGCATCCGTTGTATAACGTTACCGGTGTCGAATGGTTAGCTAAAAACTTCCCTGAAGCAAAAACAGCGGCAATTGTTACTAACAATGATGCAGAATATGGTTTGCAGTCGGCAGCAACCTACAAGGCTGCCTTCGAAGTAGAAGGTATCGATGTCGTAGATGTCAACCTGCATGGTTTTGATATTACTGATTTCGCACCGATTGTGAGCTCTGTATTAGCCAAGAAACCGGACATATTCTGTATGGCGACCAGTTTCTATGTCACGCCTTTAATGGAACAGTTATATCATCAGGGTTTCAAAGGTAAAATCATTTCCTGCACGCTGGATTATTACGATGAAATCATTGCCAAGACCAGTAAAGAGTTTGTGAACGGCACAATATTCCAGTTTCCAGATTTTGATGATCCGGCACTGAACGACAAAGGTGTCAATTTTCCTGATCCTGGAGGATTCGACGCCAAGTTCCGCAAGGATCATCCTAACGATTGGTCGGCTGTGTCCTGGGAATACCCTGCCATTTTGCTAAACTGGATTGAAGGTGCAAAAGCGGCCGGCAGTGTTGAGCCAACTGATGTTTTGAAGTCGCTCAAGTACACCATAAATCCTGCCTTCGTATTCGGTGGTGGAAAATGGTGGGGCAGTCAGTTGTGGGGACGGGATAATTCGGTGGTTGGTCGTTGGCCTGTGGTCGTTGTCGAAAATGGCAAGGCCCGTATCCAGGAGTACAGAAGTGTTTCAGACTGGCTAGCGAAAAACAAGGATGTGCTCATTAAGCACATGAAAGAACTTGGTCTGCGTACCGTTTAAACGGGTTTATCTGCTATCTCCTTAACTTTGTTGAATCACGGGAGGGGTTATTTCCTCTCCCTGATTCAGCTTTTTCGGGATAGCAGGTGTAATCGGTCTATTCTTCACATGGCTTATCTTTATACCAATTAGCATTAGGGTGCTTTCGTGGAGCTAATTCTCCAATCCATCGTTAACGGTCTCATTCAGGGTGGATTTTTCGCGCTGTTTGCTGTGGGTCTGGTGCTGATATTCGGCGTCATGAGTGTTGTTAATTTCGCTCACGGCGAGCTGGTTATGATCGGCGCTTATACGATATGGTTACTTCATGCGCAAAATGGACTGGCTTTCATCCCGGCGATTGGTGTTGCCATCATCGTCGTGACGATTATCGGTCTGTTGATGGAGCGATTCTTATTCCGACCCACCCGTGATGATCCGCTGGCAGGTCTAATCTGCTCGATTGGCGTGCTGTTTATCCTGCAGGTTGTGGCGACTCTGATTGGTGGTGATGGTCCCTCGAAACAGGTGCCGCCACCGTTTCACGGTACAATGGTTGTGTTTGATTCACTCCGTATTCCCTATCAACGTATATTTAGCCTGGTGGTATCTATTGTTGCGTTGTCGACGTTGTGGTATTTCCTCACGCGCACCAAACTGGGCTGGGCATTAAGAGCGGTGGCGCTGGATAGAGAGGCCGCAGCCTTGCAGGGGATTAATATCAATCGGATTTCTATGATTGCGATAGGTGTCGGTGGGGCGCTGGCCGGGCTCGCCGGTGCACTAATGGCGCCACTTACCAATATCAACCCGCATATGGGGCACAATGTCATTATTACTGCGTTTATCGTCACTATTGTGGGTGGCGTGGGCAGTCTGTCAGGTGCTGTTATTGCTGCGGTTTTGTACGCCTTATTCCATACTTTTGTTACAGTGTATTTCGGTGGAACCCTGGCCACAATCTGTGGATTGATACTCATGGTGGTGGTGCTGATTGTTAAACCCACCGGTATCATGGGCGTGAGAGTGAGTGAGTAGCGAGATGAATTCGAGGCTGAAAAAAATTATCGGTAGCCTTGTCTTGTTGGCCACGCTAGTCGCGATACCTCATTTTTTAAAATTCCACCATCAGGATTTGCTGATATTTCTAACCATTAATGTATTGGTGGTAGCGAGTTATAGAATTGTCACTTTAACCGGTGAATGGTCGTTGATACATGCAGTGATGATGGGTGTTGGTGGATATACAGCAACCCTGCTATTTAAAAACTTTGACCTGGGGATGTGGTTTACCCTGCCATTGGCCGGTGGCGTCTCGGCACTGATAGCCGCGCTATTGTGCTTCCCTTTATTCCGTATGACGCAGTTTTATTTTCTAATCGGATCTTTTGCTGCTGGCGAAGCCATTCGTCTGGTGTGGATCCAATATGTCAACCCGTTTGGTGGAACCGGTGGGTTGAGCGGTGTTGAACCACCAATCATCGGCGGCATCGATTTTCTTGATGCGATACCTTACTACTATCTGGCGCTTACTGTGGTCGGGTTTTGTTTATTTATTCTTTACCGCATCGAAAACTCGAGAATTGGTTTAACGCTACATGCTGTGCACTGGAAGGCGCCGCTGGCCGAATCGGTCGGTGTCGATACATGGCGCTATCGGGCACTGGCCTTCGTGATTGGGTCATTTTTTGTCGGTATCGCCGGTGCCCTGAAGGTTCATTACCTGGGCACGATTACGCCTAATCAATTTGGTATTGGATTTATGGTTTTTATTTTGATCTGGGTCATTGTTGGTGGTTATAACAGATTTTATGGTCCCATTATCGGGGTTGTTGTGTTGACTGTTTTTGACGAATCGATTAGAAGTTTTGCGGAAATACGTCCTGCTATTTATGGCGCGGTATTGATCATTTCTATCTTGTTTTTGCCGAAGGGGCTGGAAAGTATTCCAGCGAAATTCAAGGCATGGTTTGGAATCGGTTCCAATTCGGACGCACCACCTCTAGCCGACAAATAGAATCGCAGCGAGAATCTAGTGGCCGTACTTGAAATAAAAAATGTAACCAAACAGTTCGGTGGTTTAATCGCGCTGAATGATGTCAGTTTCAGCGTGGAAGAAGGAGAAATTCGTGGCCTGATTGGTCCCAATGGTGCAGGCAAGAGCACCATGTTTAAAAATATTGCCGGCTTCTATACCCCGACTGATGGCAGCGTCATCTACCGTGGGCAGAACATAGCAGGTAAGTCGCCGCATGCGATTGCAGAAATGGGTATCGTACGCACCTTTCAGGAAACCACTTTATTTCAGGAATTAACCGTATTCGAAAATGCCCTGGTGGGTAGTCATATAACTGCTAAAACCGATCTGTTTTCTGCGATTCTGGGCCTTGACAAGGCGAAGCAGACCGCGGCAAACGAAAAGGTCATGGAAGTACTCGATTTCATGGGCCTGAGTGACCGCAAAGACCAGTTGGCCTCCGAGTTGCCTCTGGGATCGCAGCGAGCATTGGCGATATCGATTGCACTGGTCTCAGAACCCAGGCTCATGTTGATGGACGAACCGTTTGCCGGTATGAACCCGGAAGAAACCAATCACATGATGGATCTGACATGCAAGGTCCGGGAATCGGGTATTACCATCATCCTTGTTGAACATGATATGAAGGCAGTCATGGGCTTGTGCCATTACCTTACCGTGTTGAACTTCGGACAGTTGCTGGCAGAAGGTACACCCGAAGAAATTCGAAATAATGAGCGGGTGATTGAAGCCTACCTGGGCGGAGCGAATTAGCATGCTGTTAGAAGTGAGCAACATACATGTTCATTATGGCCATGTCGCTGCATTAAAGGGCATTTCTCTCGCCGTGGAAGAAGGTGATTTTGTTACCTTGATTGGATCGAATGGTGCGGGTAAGAGCACTACCTTGCGCACTATATCCGGCCTCGACCATCCAAGCGCCGGCGAGATTACATTTAACGGCGAACGTATCGAAAAATTATCTGCGGACAAGATTGTTAAAATGGGGATTGCCCATGTCCCGGAAGGGCGACGCGTATTTAAAGACTTAACCGTTTCCGAAAACTTGCTGCTCGGCGCCTTTACCAGGGATGACAAGGCTGGTATCGAAAAGGACATGGGAAAAGTGTTTAAGCATTTTCCGCGTTTACTCGAACGCAGAAATCAATCGGCCCGAACTATGAGTGGCGGTGAACAGCAAATGGTAGCGATCGGCCGAGCCTTGATGTCGAAGCCGAAATTATTATTGCTGGATGAACCATCTTTAGGTCTGGCACCGGTCATCGTTCAGGAGATAGCAAAAATCCTGGGCGAAATAAACCGACAGGGTGTATCCATCGTCCTGGTAGAGCAAAATGCCGAGCTGGCACTGGAGCTGGCACGACACGGTTACGTTCTGGAAACAGGGACGGTGGCGCTGGAAGGCGAGGCCAGTGGTTTAATGGACAATGACCATGTGCGTAAAGCTTATCTTGGGATATAGTTCCTACCTGGTTAACCGGTAAGATGTTGGCTAATGCTTTGATAATTAATTCTTGAGTCGAATAACTCATAACGGCCACCACCCAGCGCCTGTGCCCGATTGGTTGCCTGACTTGCATCTCGTATCAACTCTTCTGCATTTTGATGCGGGTCATCACAAACCACAATGCCAATACTCGTGGTGACATACATTTTTGATTTACCGACCGTGATCGGTATGAGAAAAAGATCCTGAATTTGTTGTGCAAGCTCGGAAATGGAGAGTCTGGTAATTTGATTTTCAAACAGTAACCCCCAATCCTGATTTTCCAGATGGGTGATGCTATCGAGTGGATCAAGCAGTGACTCCAGACGTTGCGCTACCTCACGTTCGACGCAATCTATCGAGTCGCTGTCGAGTTGGTCAAGAGCCTTCAATAGCCGGTCAAGATGAACCAGTATGAGTAAAGGCGTACATTCAGTGTCAGCCAGGCGTTTGAGCACAGTCCTGATCCGATCCAGAAATAATGGGGGAGTAGGCAGGCCTGTTATTTCATCGTATAGAGTATGTTTCTGACGTTTTCGATCTGAATTGCTTTGACGAGTAATATCGATAATGAAACCTTCTAATCCCAGCCATTCATTGTTACTGGAAAAGATAGCCTTGCCCCGTTCCCATACATATTTTTCCTTGTTGTTCACGTCAAAAATACGATACACCTTTTCAAAGCGCCGATTTTCCCGAATGGCATTTTGTACCTCATCCCAGACTTCCTGACTGTCATCCGGGTGTATCATGGATCCATAAGACAGACGTTTGCTATTGACTATATCTTCGGGATGGTAGCCCGTGAGCTGATAGCTACTACCACTTACATATTCCATCGTCCAGTCCGGATTATTTCGGCAACGATATACCATCCCAGGCAGATCATTGAGCAATGCAGTAAGGGTGCGTTGATTGGCGAGTAACAATTCTTCTTCGCTAACACGGTCAGAAATATTATTGATGGTGCCAACAATACCTATAATTTGACCATCATGGGACAGAGCAGTTGATGCGTGAATCTCAGCCCATAGATAATTCCCATTAGAGATCAGAAAGCGAAAGGCTTCGGTACAGTGTTCGATATCGCCGTGTTGAATTTTTGTAAAAGTGGCCTTGCAACGACTGCGATCCTGGGGGTGTATGTAGTCCATATAACTAGTGCCAATGCACTGATCGACATCAAACCCGGAAAGTTGAGACCAACTCTGATTGATAAATAACCAGTTCCCATCAAGGTCGATTTTAAAAACAACCTGGGGTAAATCCTGAATAAGATCCTCGTAGCTGCTTTCCAGATTTGGTGTTAATACTTCGACAGGAGAAGAATCCCTGGTGGCTTTGTTTTTTTTTGAGTAAGTACGCAGTTTCATGCCGTTGTGTTTTTAAGCCTGTATGTGGCCTCATAATCTATATTGTTCGTAAATATAGAAAATTACTATTACTCATCGGGAGTAACTCGAAATACATAGTTCATTTAAGATTCGTTATGACGATGTAATCCACCGCCTGGATATCCGTTTTCGAATGCCCATACGGCAGTTTCGAGCCGAGAGCTCAAGTTAAGTTTGCGTAAGATATTTTTCACATGCACTTTTACGGTGCCATCGCTGATACCTAACTCTCGACCAATGAGTTTATTATTCTTACCCTCGGCTATGAGGGTGATAATTTGTTCTTCGCGGGCGGTAAATTCTATCTTGTCTGGCGGTGGTGAAATATTGTCATCACGTAATAGATTGGCTAGTTGGGTTGAAATAGTTTCATCAAGAACCGTTTGGCCTTCAACAGCCCGATGTAATTTTGCCAGGATATCCTCTGGTTCCATATCTTTTAGCAAGTAACCATCGGCACCGCTGCGAAGTGCAGAGACGATATCAGCCTCAGAATTCGATACGGTTAGCATAATGATGATTGACTCAAGTTTTTCTGCTTTTAACCTTTTCAATACAGCGATTCCGTCCATACCTTCCATATTGAGATCGAGAAGAACCAGGTCCGGTTGCAATTGACGTGTTAATTCTATACCACTGGGACCATCGGCGGCATCGGCTATGAGTTCGAAGCTGGTATCAAGCTTAAAAAGTTGCTCCGAACCCTTGCGAAACAATGGATGGTCGTCAATGACAACTACGGTATAAGGTGGGTCGTGATCAATCATTTTGTCAATACCTTTGCGCTGACGCCCTAGTCCCTGTTTGGAGGCTCGAAGGTGATGGTTAACCTTGTGCCGCCGTCGTTGAGTTGGTCAACGTCAAACTGGCCCCCAAGGTTCTGACTGCGTTCCTGCATAATAACAAGACCATGGTGCTGAGCACGTCGTTGAGTTTTATCAATCCCGACACCATCGTCATCGATTGAAATTTTAATCCTGTCATCGGTATCATGACGCAGCGCTACCCTGGCTCGTTGTGCATGCGAATGTCGGACGATGTTAGATAAAGCTTCGCGCACGATATGTAATATCTGCATCTCTTCGTCTGTCGTCAGTTCATTATTGCCAAGTCGATAATCGAGATCAAAGGCAATCGTCGTGCGTTTTGCAAACTCTGTAATAGTCTCCTCAATTGCCTGGTTCAGGTTTTCGCCATTCATGGTCAAACGAAATGTTGTCATCAACTCGCGTAGTCGACGATAGGCTATATTAAGATTGTGGCGAAGATCCTTTACGACCAATCCAACTTCGGTTTTGTCATCTTGACTGGTCGACTGTTCGTGATTCAATATTGACTCTATGCGACTAGCCTGAATCTTCAGATAAGTGAGTGATTGTGCCAGAGAATCATGTAGCTCACGAGAAATGCTGGCGCGTTCCTCCTGCAAGACTCGGCGACGATTGATCTGGGCATGGTGCGTAGCACTAAACACCTCGGCAACACCCTGCGCCAGCACGTCAACGACCTTTTCCTGAATTTTGTTGGTATCTGCCGTATTTTCACATTTCAGTACCAAAATGGCATACTCATTTGATTTAATTTGGGCTGCTTTAATGAACAGGTTAGGTAATCTTTCATCACAATACCAAAGTGCCGATTGGGCTGAAGCATCAACGAGAGACTGCGAAAAATTCTGAATTGTAGGTGCGAACGCAGACATATCGCCGCAATTGGCGATCGGGGTAGCTTTTGGCGAATCGGGGGAGACATGGTATATGGCGCTGGTTTGTATGGGCAGTATGTTTTTTATTCCCTCTAACATCGCCTGGTGGGGATCAACCTGCCCAGGCCTGGCCAGGATACCCAGTAGCGTGGTGTTGAGTAACTTGTATGCCATACAACAGTCCGCTACAACAGCATCGTCGTCGCGCACCACTATTGTATCTTCGGCAATATCAAGAGACCGCATTAAACTCCCGTCATGGTGAATTTTGGAATATTGTTAATAGTAAGCAAGCATGACATCAAATCAATACTAGTCAAATAATGAATTTGGGGCTTTACTCACAAGGAGGTAATACCGACGAGCAATTGACGATTATGGTGGCAGGTACAAATATTGGCGCACGCTATCTGTGAGGAAAAATTATGTCATATACGAGACACTCAGCACTCGCCAGTCGTCACGAAGCCCTGGGAGCCGAGCTGGGAGACTGGAACGATATGGGCGTAGCCTGGGAATACAATCAGGATGTGAATGACGAACATCGCGCGGTACGCACCGCCGCAGGGCTGTTCGATGTATCGGGACTTAAAAAAATACACATACTCGGTCCTGATGCTCTGGCAGTCGCCGATCACGTGATTACCAGAGACATGACTAAAATAACTGCAGGTCGCTCGGTATATGCCATCATACTTGATGAAAATGGTGGCTTTACCGATGATTGCATCATGTTTAATCTGGCGCCCAATCACATCTTACTGGTTCACGGTGGGGGTACCGCGATGGAGCAGGTGCAGAAATCGGCTGAGGGTAAAAATGTTACCATTCAGTTTGATGACGATTTGCACGATATGTCTTTTCAGGGACCGAAATCATTGGTGGTTTTAAATCAGCATACCCCTATGGATCTCGAAAACCTGAAGTATTTTCACCAGCAGGCGACAACATTATTTGGTCATGACTGTATTATTTCCAGAACTGGCTTTTCAGGTGAGCGTGGTTACGAAATATTTGCCAAAGGTGACAATGCCGGCCCAATCTGGGATAGCATTCTCGAACACGGTCGGCCGCTGGGGGTATTGCCCTGTTCGTTTAATTGTATCGATGCCATCCGGGTCGAAGCAGCGCTGCTGTTTTATCCCTTCGACATGGATGAAAGCAATTCACCCTGGGAGGTAGGTCTCGGTTTTGCTGTATCGAAAGACAAAGCAGGCGACTACCGGGGTAAACAGGCTTGTCTGGACTCGATCGGTAAGGAAAAAATTAAGGTTACCGGGATTGTTGCCGATTGTGACAGCGCAGTTGATGCCGATGCTGAATTATTTCAGGGCGATCGGAAAGTCGGTAAGGTGACTGCACCGAATTTCTCACCAGTATTAGATCAATCGATAGCGTTGGTGCAAATCGAGCCCGAGCTTGCCGCAGCAGGTACACAACTCGAAGTTCGTGGAGAAAACATAAACTGTAGTGCGACGACGCATGACCTGCCGTTTTATGACCCGTCCAAGGGGAATCGCAGTAAATAGGCGAAATTATTTATACAAACTCGGCTCACGCATTGGAATATGTAAAGTAGTTACTCAGTAAGTGGTACAACTTACTGGCAATTGACCATTTACCCCGCTGAGTCAATGATTTCAACCTTAAAGAGTATATCTGTTCTGCATACTCAATGAAGCTGTATCACGGTCACCGAATTACTATTAAAAGCAAACCAATTTAGCTCTGGAGGAATCTCAAATGGCACGCGATCCAAAACATGACATCCTGTTCGAACCAATCGATATTGGCCCCAAAACACTGCGAAATCGTTTCTACCAGGTTCCGCATTGTATCGGTGCTGGTTCCGATAAACCCGGTTTTCAGGCGGCACATCGCTCGATGAAAGCCGAAGGTGGTTGGTCTGGTATTAATACTGAGTACCTGTCAATCCACCCAGAATCGGATGATACGCATCGCCTGTCGGCGAGGCTATGGGACGAAGGCGACGTACGCAATCTGCGTGCAATGACCGACTACATCCACAAGTACGATGCGCTGGCTGGTGTCGAAATGTGGTATGGAGGATCACACGCGCCGTGTATGGAGTCACGTTGTACGCCCCGTGGACCAAGTCAATACGCGTCGGAATTCGAAACCATGACCTACTGCAAGGAAATGGATCTGGATGACATCGAAATGGTGCAAGGTTATTACGTCGATGCCGCCCGTCGGGCGCGTGACGCTGGTTTCGATATTGTTTATGTTTACGGTGCCCACTCGTATTTACCATTACAGTTTCTCTCGCCTTATTACAACAAACGTACCGACAAGTACGGCGGTTCGCTGGAAAATCGTGCACGTTTCTGGATTGAGACGTTGGAGAAAGTTAAGAAGGCGGTCGGTGACGAATGTGCCATCGCCACGCGTTTTGCTGTCGATACACTAATAGCTGATGCCGGCGTCGAAGTCGAAGAAGATGGACTCAAATTTGTTGAGCTGGCCGATCCGTTTGTTGATGTCTGGGATGTAAACGTTGGCGACATTGCCGAATGGGGCGAAGATGCCGGGCCATCACGTTTCTACCGTCAGGGTCATCAAATTCCCTGGCAGAAATATATTAAACAGGTGTCAAAAAAGCCAGTGTTGGGTGTTGGTCGTTTCACCGATCCGGAAAAAATGGCCGAAGTCATTCGCGCCGGACATCTCGATATTATTGGCGCTGCGCGTCCCTCCATTGCCGATCCATTTCTACCGCAGAAAATTGACGAAGGTCGCGCCGACGATATTCGTACCTGTATCGGTTGTAACGTCTGTATTTCGCGTTGGGAGATCGGTGGTCCACCAATGATTTGTACGCAAAATGCGACTTCCGGTGAAGAGTACCGTCGCGGCTGGCATCCAGAAAAATTCCCTAAGGCGGGTTCCGATGACTCATTCCTCGTGGTCGGTTCTGGTCCATCGGGTTCTGAGTGCGCCAGGGTATTAATGGAGCGCGGTTACACGGTGCATCTGGTCGATGATGGTGACAAAATTGGCGGTCATATTAACGATGTTGCCAGTTTGCCGGGGCTTGGCGAATGGGGTTATCACCGTGATTATCGTGAAGTTCAGCTCGGTAAGCTGGTGAAGAAAAACAAAGAGTCACAAATTGCACTGGGTGCCAGCAGACTTGGTGTTGATGACTGTCTAGAATATGGTGCCGATAAAATTATTATCGCTTCTGGCGCCCAATGGAATACCGACGGCACCAATGCATTAACCCATGATCCGATACAGGGTATCGATGCCAGTCTGCCAACCCATTTGACACCCGAACAGGTATTCGCAGGCGATAAGCCAATCGGCAAGAAAGTCATGATCCTCAATTGCGATCCTTATTTTATGGCACCGAGTCTGGCGCAAAAGCTGCATGAAGCTGGCCATGAAGTCACTATTGCCACCGGTGTTGGCCTGGGTCACTATATGCACTTCACCCTCGAGGCGCCCAACATGCATCGCATGCTGCACGAATTCGGCATCGAAGTCATTGGAGATGTCTGGGCTTCGCAAGCCGAGGCCAACAGGATTCAGCTATATCCGATTTTTGGTGATGGCTACCGGCGCGAATACCGAGGCCCCGGTAAATTGCCACGACGTGAAAACACGCATTTCGACTGGCATGAATTCGACTCACTGGTACTGGTGACTGGCCGTCATTCCGATTGCGAGTTGTTCAATGGCCTCAAGGCGCGTAAAGACGAATGGGCAGGTAATGACGTCAAGGGTGTTTACGTGATCGGCGATGCCTGGGCACCGAAACTGATGGCCGATGCCACATTTGATGGTCATCGACTGGCGCGGGAGATCGAAGGTAGTGATCCGCAGCACCCGGAACCGTATATCCGCGAAGTTGCGGTCTGGGGTACACCGCATATGCCAGGTGGCAAGTTCGAAATCGAATACGAAAGCTAAGCTAAGCATTGAGGCTGCGGGGTGTCATGCCCCGCAGTTTTACTTTCGGCTTAACTAGAAGTGAGTGTAATGAGATGATCGAACCCGGTCATGAACCCCAGACAGTAACCCGTATACTGTTCCAGGATTTTCCGACCTGGATGATGGTAACGTTTTATATCGCAGCTATCGCTGCGATTATTGCCTTCGGTTATGGCTGTTATGTCCAGCTGCGCAAATATCGCCGGGGTCAGGCGCTGTCGCTGAGAAATATTAGTGAAGGTCTAACCTGTATGATTGGCGATCTGCTCAGTCATCGTAGTTTAAAGCGACGCGATCACTCAGCGGGTATGATCCATGCACTGATTTTTTTCGGTTTTGCATTGCTGTTTATCGGCACTGCAACGATTACTCTAGAATACGACATACTCGAACCAATCACCGGCTGGCGGTTCTGGTACGGTTCGTTATATTTGTGGTTTTCGCTGATTGTTGATATTGCCGGTCTGGCTTTTGTCACCGGGCTGATTTACATGATGTATCGACGCCAATGGCTGGCGCTGCCCAAACTCGATTACCAACGTCCTGATCGCGAGCCGAGCGAACCCGATTTCGACCGTAGCTGGTACCGCCGTGAAGACTGGTTATTCCTGTGGACATTGGTATTAATTGGTGTCACCGGTTTCCTGCTCGAAGCGGATCGCCTGGTCTGGTTACAGCAAGACGCGACCGTGTGGAACTACCGTTGGTGGTCGCCGGTCGGTGCCGTGCTGGCGGGTCTGTTAGAAGCAATTGGGCTGACTAGCACAGTTGCTGAATCACTACGATATGGCCTGTGGTGGTTGCATGGGCTACTCGCATTCAGTTTTATTGGTGTACTGCCGTTTACCAAGGCCAAACACATATTTACCGCGATGGCATCGCTTGCCATCCGTGACGCAAAACCGGCTGCGCGTTTGCCGGAAGCAGATCTCGAGGCCAACACTATCGGCTATCGAAAAATCACCGATTTCAACTGGAAACAGTTACTCCATGTCGATGCCTGCACTAAGTGCGGTCGTTGTCACGAAGCCTGTCCTGCGAATACCAGTGGCTTCCCGTTATCACCACGCGATGTGGTATTAACCTTGCGTGAACTGGCCAATAACAGCTTGCAATACGGAACATTGCCAGCGGTTGAAAGCCTGCAGGCGGTTGGTGATGGTATCAATCAGGTGCGAGTTGAAACCCTGTGGTCCTGCCGTACTTGCGCAGCCTGTGTGGAAATTTGTCCGGTAGGCATCGAGCACGTGCCGCTGATAGTGGAAATGCGTCGTGCGTTGGTCGACGAGGGTGAGATGGATCCGGCGGTGCAAACCGCCCTGCAAAATATCCAGAAGAAGGGTAACTCCATCGGCGAAAACAAACGCAAGCGCGCCGCCTGGAGCAAGAAACTCGATTTTGAAATCAGGGATGCGCGTAAAGAACCGGTCGAGCTACTCTGGTTTGTCGGTGACTATGCATCCTTCGATCCGCGTTATCAAAAAGTCGCACAGACTTTTGCACGCATTTTACATACCAGCGGGATCGATTTCGGTATTCTTTACGAAGGAGAGATGACCGCTGGAAATGATGTGCGCCGGGTCGGCGAGGAAGGCCTGTTTGAGCATGTCGCCGAAAAAAATATCGAAACCCTGTCGGGCTGCGAGTTTGAGTGTATCGTCACCACTGATCCGCATAGTTTTAATACACTGACAAACGAATATCCGCAGTTCGGTGGCGAGTTCAAGGTGGAACATGCCACGCAATTGCTTAACCGCCTGTTGGCCAGTGGCAAAATTCCGCTGGAGCGTCGGCTTGATCGAAAGGTGACTTATCATGACTCCTGTCATCTCGGGCGGCTGAACAAAGAATACGCTGCGCCGCGTGATGTGCTGGCAAAGCTGGGTGTGAAAATCACTGAAATGCCGCGTAACCGGGACAATGCCTTTTGCTGTGGCGCCGGTGGGGGGCGCATCTGGACACCCGATCCGCTGGAGATGGAAAAGCCGGCTGAGCTACGTATGCACGAAGCCGCAGAAATAAACGATATTGATGCTTTTGTGGTCAACTGTCCAAAATGCATGAACATGTTTGAAGATGCAGTGAAATCCACCGGTAACGATAAGCGACTCGAAGTCATTGAAGTGATCGAACTGGTCGCCGCCTGTATGGACCTCGATAAGGTGATACCGGCGGCACAGGAAAATATGGAAGCCGAGTCGGTGTAATGAGGCCACTGCCAATGACAGTAGCCAGCGAAAATGGATTCAGCCAACTAGCCGAACGCATACTGGCGTCTGGTGATGCTTACCAGGCTGCCGCTTTACATCCCTGGTTGCCGATGTCGGAGCGTCTTGTCTTTGAGCAGATTATTTTTAGCCATCGTCGTTATCCCAGATTATTTGCCCAGGCAAGTTTTTCACCGGTTTCGTTGATCGAGCGGCTTGTGCAGGAAAGCGACGGTTTGATACTGGATAAATTGGCGAAGAACTCTGCTACGCCAACTGCCGTGCTACGACAATTGGCCGAGCACAGTCAAAACCAGTCGCGTTTTTTATCGATTGCCAAACATGCGAATGCCGACTCCGTGTTGCTGGCTTCGCTGGATGCCCACGACAGTGCGGCGCTGCACGAGGCAATATGCAACAATCCGAATACCGGGCTCGCGCAGTTAAGTTTGCTGCTTGCCACGGCATCGTCGGGTGAACGTAAGGCAATGGCCCGCAATCCGCAGGCCAATAGCGGTTTACTGCTGGCATTGTGGCAATCTAGCGACGATGTTTATTTGCAGGCCGAGATTGCCGCGCATAGCGAGTGCCCGCCCGAGCTGCTAGCACTGGCAATCAGCAATGACCAGGTATTGCTGCGACGTAAGGCAGCTGCTAATCCGGGCCTGTCGAAAGTGCAACTTGCGCAACTATTGGGAGACTGCGAAGCTCAGGTTCGTACCGCCGCACTACGCCATCTGGGGGCGAAAAATATACAGTTGATTAACGAACCAGCACGCCGGGTGCGCCGCGAACTGGCGCGTAAAACCGGGCTTGACAAGCAACTTATAGAAAGCCTGAGTATTGACGAAGATAATTGGGTACGCCGCTGGGTAGCACGTAATCCGGTTACTCCGGAGGCAATTTTACGGGTACTGGCAAAAGATGGTGAGGTCGAGGTTCGACGTGGTGTGGCGCGTAATGCGCTGCTACCCGAAAATCTTTGCCGCGAGCTTGCGACCGACCCTGATTCCTGGGTGCGCGCCGGCATCGCAATTCGCCCGGATCTCGGAGTGGATACAATCAGGCAATTATCCTGTCACGACTCGATAGATGTGTTGGCTGGTTTGGGTCGCAACCCGTTAACGCCGGTTAAGCTCTTGATGCAAATTGCCCGACATAGTGACCGCGACGTACGACGTGCAGTGATCCTCAATCCACAGACGCCGTTATCGATTTTGCAGATATTGCTTGAAGACCCATATCCACTTAATCGTGCGCAACTTTGTCGCCATGCGGCGGTGGGCAGCACCCAACTATTGCAATTACTTGAGGATCCGGAACCGCAGGTGCGATTTAGTGCAGTACAGGCGTTGGCCGAGTTGAGTCAATCTCCCGAATAACAGCAAAAAT
Organism: Gammaproteobacteria bacterium; assembly: GCA_024224415.1. GTDB lineage: Bacteria > Pseudomonadota > Gammaproteobacteria. Next base: position 28,718 of record JAAENK010000324.1, read on the forward strand.
GACATTTGTAAGAGGATAAAGTAAATGAAAATTCTAGTGCCCATTAAACAGGTAGGCGTGCTCGACGAAGACTTCGAGATACGCGACGATGGCCGGGATGTAGACCTTGATTACCTTGACTTTGAACTCAACGAATGGGATGACTATTCATGGGAAGAAGCGCTACGTTTGCAGGAAGAATTTGGTGATGCGGTTGAAATTGTTCCACTCGCAGTCGGCCCCGAGGAAGCCGAAGAAGGCTTACGCAAATGTCTCGCCAAAGGTGGTGAACGCGGTATTCGGGTCTGGGACGATGCGATGCAAGGTTCCGATCCGATGGCGGTTGCGCGCGTGATTGCCAAAGTTGCCGAGCGTGAACAGGCGGATATGGTTTTTGCTGGGGCGCTGGCCTCTGACCATGGATTTGCACAAACCGGTGTGAGCGTCGCCGCACAGCTCGGCTGGTCACAGGTTGCGGTGGTTTCAAAACTCGACTATCAACCCGGTGATAACAGCGTGAAAGTGAATCGCGAACTTGAAGGTGGCCTGGAAGAGGTCTTGAGCGTGCAGACTCCAGCCGTATTAACCATCCAGCTTGGAATTAATGAGCCTCGCTATGCATCCTTACGCGGCATTAAACAGGCAAAGGCAAAACCGGTGGAAGAGCTAAGTCATGGCGACCTCGGTTTATCCGATGAAGATGTTGGTGAAGCCGGCTCTGCATCGCGTGTGAGACGCATGTATTTACCGGAAAAAGGTCAGGCCGAGCTAATCGAAGGCACTCCAGCCGAACAGGCTGAGCGTCTGGTCGAAATCATCAATGAATTAAAGGGGGTAGCGTGATGGCTGAAATACTTGTAATCGCTGAACAGCGTCGCGGAGAACTGGCCGCGGCAAGTCTGGAGTGTATCGCCGCAGCGGTAGAATTAAAGCAAAGTGGCGGTCAGTCAGTAGTGGCCTGCATCATCGCGCAGAATCCTGAGTCTTATGTTGCGCTATTATCGGTGGCCGGTGTTGATGAAGTTATTACCGTAACCAGCGTGGAGGCGGAATTTCAGAGTGATATTTTTGCAGAAACGCTACAGGCCCTGATCGAACAGCGCCAACCTGGTCTGGTGCTCGTGCCGCATAGCATCGATGCCTGGGGATATGCGCCTGCACTCGCTGTTCGCGGGCAGTATGGCTTTGCCAGCGATGTTTTTGGCATTCGGTATGACGGCGATGATCTGGTCGCAACCAGGGCTGCTTATGCCGAGAAGGTGCATGTTGAGATCGATTTTCCGGGGCGTCAAATCGTGTTGTTGACAGTGCGAGGAAATACCTGGAAACAAGTTGAGGAAAGTGGAAATCCCCAGATAACAGAATTCGCAATGCCTGCGATAACAAAACGCAGTAACCACGAAACTTTCCTTGAACCAGCCTCCGGAGGAGGAGTCGATATCACCCAGGCTGAATTTATGCTGTCGATCGGTCGTGGTATTGACGAGGAAGATAATGTCGAACAGTTTGCAGAATTGGCCGAGTCGATGGAGTTTACCCTGGGTTGTTCGCGTCCGATTGCCGATAATGGCTGGTTACCCAAGTATCGCCAGGTTGGTCAGTCGGGAAAAACCGTTAGTAGTTGCTCGATTTATCTGGCACTCGGTATTTCCGGTTCGGTACAGCATATGGCTGGTATGAAACATGTGCCAAATATTATCGCGGTAAATACCGACCCGGAGGCGTCGATTTTCAGTATCGCCCGTTACGGTGTAGTTGCCGATATTTTTGATATCGCCGAAGAGCTTGAAAATCATTTTGATTAGTCGCATTAACGGCTAACAATTCATGCAGGCATTGGAACAGGCAAGAGTCAAATATCGCCTGCGCAGTGTGCGCTGGGGTTTTTATTGGGCGATGTGGTGTGCCGTGTTGTGGGGCGCATGGTATGTTCCTGGCACCGCGGTTTGGTATGAAAAACCCTTTGTCGAACTGGGCTCGGGTGGGCAGGGTGAATTCTTACTCGCCGCCGCGGTAATTACCGCAATGAGTTCGCTGGCGGCTTTATTTTTCCTGTTTATCTGGCTGGCGGTGTTGGAAAAATTGGGCGAGTATGGCCGCACCGTCAGGCAAATCCGAATCTCCAAATGGTTTTGTTTCGGCGCTGTATTCGGTGGCCCCTGCGCACTGTTTGGTTCTTATCTGGCAATCGGTTATGTCGGGCCGGTGTTTGCTGCTATCGCCGCTCTAATGTACCCGGTGGTCGGCGCGACTATGGCTCGTTTCTGGTATCACGAACGTATCAGCGCCCGCGCTGCGGTGGGCATCGGTGTAATCCTGGCTGGTGGCATATCGATTTATGCACCGGGTCTGCTGGACGAATTCTCCAACCCTGACGGTGGTGCCTGGCTTGGTTATATCGGTGGTTTAATGGCTGCCATCGGTTGGGGCGCTGAAGGTGCAATAGCCGGACGTGCACTCGATGTCAGTGATCCGGATGTTGGCATTACTATACGTTTCACGGCCGAGGTATTTTATTGGGTCTTTGTAATCCTTCCCGCAATCATGATTTTTAGCGATGCCGAGGTCATGAATCTGACCCTGGCATCATTGAATGTTTCTGCGATGGTCTGGATTCTGCTGGCCGGAGTCAGTTTTGCTTTCTGTTATGTAGCCTGGTACAAGTCTTTTCCATTGATCGGGGTTGGACGAGGACAGGCAATTGCTGCATTTTACGGTGTGTTCGCGGTTATATTTCTTTCCATTTTCACGCTTAACCTTCCCGAATGGCATTTTCTTGTTGGTCTGTCCTTAACTGTTCTGGGTGGTTTTATCATGTTCACTGAACGTAGTGAAATGCTTGAAGTGATACGTGCTCCGGTGTAGCTCGACAGCATGAACAAACTGCACCTCAAGGGTTATATGCTACGCTTGTTAGAAGAGCATAAGGAAGGGCTGTGGGATTATCAGATCGCCGAAAAGGTAATGATCGAATATGATCATTCGGGTTCCTACTGGCATGGTGAAGTTCGCGCTAATTTGACCGATTTGTTTTCCGGTGCATTACTTGAAGAGGTTGAGGATTGTCTCGACGATGGAAATTATTTTGGCGAAGGTAAGGTGCTGGTCAAGTTTAAACTGTCGTCTTTTGGGCATACGCGGATGGTCGAAAGTGGCTTGCTTTAAATTTTGCGGGGAAATTTACTATGTCTGAGTTCTGGGGTTTTGCTGGGGCGGATATTCTTGCCATTGTCGTTATCTGTAGCTTGTGTATGGTCTGTCTGTATCAGGCCAGAACCTGGGTAACGAAGCTTTAAGCTTGATTCAAAGATATTTGTTATGCTGCGTTCTGGCCAAATGGTTAGTCGAGCAAATATGAGCAAATCCGATTCAGAAGCATTAAATATCAACGTTGATGAAAACAAAGCAGGGTCCGAACAGGGGTCTGTAAAAGCGCTCGAAGTTGCGATTGGCCGTCAGGTTCGGACTTTCCGCAAGCGCCTGAATCTGACAGTTGCCAATGTCGCCAAGCAGGCGCAGTTATCGTCAGGTATGTTGTCGAAAATTGAAAACGGCCTGACTTCACCGTCGCTGGCAACCTTGTCGGCGCTGGCCGATGCGCTGCATGTACCGGTTACCGCATTGTTTCGAGGTTATGAGGAACAGCGCGATGTGACTGTCATCAAGGCTGGCGAGGGTTTGCCGATTGAGCGCCGAGGCTCGGGTGCAGGACATGAATATCAATTGCTCGGACATACAATTGGTAAGCCTTATACCATCGAACCATACCTGATTACTCTTTCCGATATATCCGAGGTGTTTCCGGTATTTCAACACTCAGGCACCGAATTGATTTATATGCTCGAAGGTCGAGTTAATTATCGTCATGGTGATAAAAATCACCTGTTAGAGCCTGGGGACTCGATGTTTTTTGATGCCGAAGCCTCGCATGGTCCTGATGAAATTCTTGAATTACCCTGCCGATATTTATCGATAATTGTCTCGCAATCGTTAGATTAAAGTTAATTACGTCTTTCCTATGAGGAATTATTGTTTCATATTGGTTGAAAAGAAATGACTGCTCTTGTAGGCTGCGACGCAGAATATAAATAAACCAGAGGCATGAATAATGGCTAAAGATCTCGAAAAAATCGCAAAAGAACGTGGCATCAAATATTTCCTGGTAAGTTGGGTGGATCTGTTTGGCATTCTGCGTGCTAAATTGGTGCCGGCTCGTGCAATTAAAGGTATGCAAAAAGAAGGCGCGGGATTTGCCGGTTTTGCCGCCTGGCTGGATATGACGCCGGCACACCCGGATTTGTTTGGTGTCCCCGATCCTGACAGCTTAATCCAGTTACCCTGGAACAGGGAAATCGGCTGGGTGGCCTCGGATCTGTGGATGGACGGTAAAGAGGTTGAAGCCTCGCCGCGTGTCGCGCTCAAGCGCCAACTCGCACGAGCAAAGAATATGGGTTACCGCATGAAGACCGGGGTCGAGTGTGAATATCATTTAATTAGTTCCGATGGCACCGAACTCGCCGACCAGGCCGATACTCAGGCCAAACCCTGTTATGATCAACAGGCGCTGATGCGTCAGTATCCGGTGGTGGGAAAGATCTGTGACGCCATGCTCGAACTGGGCTGGAACCCTTATCAGAACGATCACGAAGATGCCAACGGCCAGTTTGAAATGAACTGGGATTATGACGATGCACTAAAAACTGCCGATCGCCATGTGTTCTTCAAATTTATGGTTAAGACCATTGCCGAAGAAAATGGAATGCGCGCCACCTTCATGCCCAAACCATTCAGCCACTTAACCGGCAACGGCTGCCATGCTCACGTTTCGCTATGGGACAGGACCGGCAAGAAAAACCTTTTCGCGACGAGCAAGAAAGATCCGCGTGGCCTTGGCCTGTCACCCCTGGCCTATCAGTTCCTCGGTGGCATTATGCACAGCGCGCACGATTTGGCAGCTATTTTTAACCCGACGGTCAATAGCTATAAACGTATTAATGCGCCGCGAACTATGTCAGGTGCGACCTGGTCACCAAACGCTGTGACATACGGCGGCAACAACCGCACGCATATGGTTCGCGTGCCTGATCCTGGTCGTTTCGAATTACGTTTGATGGATGGCGCGGTAAATGCCTATCTGCTACAGGCCTCGGCGCTCGCAGCAGGTCTGGATGGCATCGAAAATCAGCGTGACCCGGGTGACCCGATACATATCAATATGTACGAAGAGGGGCACAAGGTGAAAAATGCCAAAAAGCTACCTAACAACCTGCTAGATGCGCTTCGTCAATTAGACAAAAACAAAGTCATTCGCGCCGGGCTAGGCGATGAGCTGATCGATTCTTATGTGAAACTCAAAATGCAGGCCTGGAACGACTATACCGCGCATTTAAGCGCCTGGGAGCGTGAGAATACGCTCGATTGCTGACCGAGAATTACAGGGCTGTTTTATAGACAGCGCCTGTTTTTATTGGGTAGTTGAAATAGACCACAAATTATGTCGTTTTTTGAATACTTTCTTCAAATTCCCTCAGTATGATTGGTCGCATTGAGCGAATTGGTACAGCTTGAAATCAATCAATAAATACCCTGCTATTTGGAGACAACAATGGCTAAAAGCGACATCGAAATCGCGCGTGAAGCGACCCTCAAACCGATTACCGAAATCGCAGACAAGCTGGGTATTCCCGCCGATGCGCTGCTACCCTACGGTTACGATAAAGGCAAGATTACTGCGGACTACATTAACTCCCTCAATGGCAGGAAAGATGGCAAGCTGATTCTGGTAACTGCGATTTCGCCAACACCGGCTGGTGAAGGTAAAACCACCACCACGGTCGGTCTCGGCGATGGTCTCAATAGTATCGGTAAAAACGCGGTGATGTGCTTACGCGAACCCAGCCTCGGTCCCTGTTTCGGTATGAAAGGCGGTGCCGCCGGTGGTGGTTATGCCCAGGTCGTGCCGATGGAAGACATCAATCTGCACTTTACCGGTGACTTTCATGCCATCGGCGCTGCGCATAATTTGCTTTCGGCGCTGGTCGACAATCATATTCACTGGGAAAACAAATCCGGTCTGGATCCGCGTCGTGTCACATGGAAACGGGTGATGGATATGAATGATCGCACCCTGCGCGATATTACCATCGGTCTGGGTGGACCGGGTAATGGTACACCGCGCCAGAGTGGTTTCGACATAACCGTGGCTTCTGAAATCATGGCCATTTTCTGTCTGTCCACCGACCTTGATGATTTGAGTCGGCGAATCGGTAATATCGTCGTCGGCTATACGCGTGATTTAAAGCCGGTTCTCGCCAGCGATGTGAATGCACCGGGAGCGATGACCGTTTTATTGAAAGATGCCTTCATGCCCAACCTGGTACAAACTCTGGAAAATAATCCCGCATTTATTCACGGTGGCCCATTTGCAAATATCGCGCATGGTTGTAATTCGGTAATAGCAACAAAAACAGCACTCAAACTTGCCGATTATGTCGTTACCGAAGCTGGTTTCGGTGCAGACCTTGGTGCAGAGAAATTCTTCGATATCAAATGTCGTAAAGCTGGTTTGTCACCTGATGCAGTGGTTCTGGTGGCAACAGTTCGTGCATTAAAAATGCACGGTGGGGTACCTAAAGATCAGTTGGCTGGCGAAAATGTCGAAGCGGTTACCAATGGTTGCGAAAATCTTGGACGCCATATTCGCAATTTGAGTAGCTTTGGTGTACCGGTCACGGTAGCGATCAACAAATTCGTAGCAGATACTGAGGGTGAGCTCGCAGCAATTCGTCAATACTGCTCAGATTTTGGCGTCAAGGCGTTTGACTGCAATCACTGGGGTGAGGGCAGCATGGGAACCCAGGAACTGGCAAAACATGTTGCTGATGTGGCTGATTCCGGGCAGGCACAATTCCATACTCTTTACGATGATGATATGCCTTTATGGGAAAAGGCACGCCATATTGCGCGTAGCCTTTATGGTGCTGATGACATCATTGCCGACAAAAAAGTACGCGACCAGTTTGCTAAATTTGAGGCCGACGGTTATGGGCACTTCCCCATTTGTATGGCAAAAACCCAATACAGTTTCTCTACCGATCCCGCGCTAATGGGCGCGCCGATCAACCATGAAGTTCCTATTCGGGAAATCCGACTGTCAGCAGGAGCGGAATTCATTGTTGCTGTCTGTGGCGATATTATGACCATGCCAGGGTTGCCTCGTGTACCTTCTGCGGATCATATCCATCTCAACGATGATGGCCTGGTCGAAGGGCTTTTCTAAGTTCTGGAATAATGTCTAGCGCTGAGCAGTTTAAATCGTTTATAGCCTGGCAATGCAGGTTGCGCAAAATGAGTATGCGCGAGATGGCTGGTCGACCTTTGCCGGGCATGCGAGCGGGCCTGTATTCTATCAAAGGCGGTAAAGAGCAGGCTCAGTTACAGTTCCTGATCTTGAAGCAGCAAGATGCTTCGGTGACTGCAGAGTTACAACATATCGTACGCAAAACTCCCGACCCGACAGAGTGGGCCAAAAATGGTCTGCGTATTCTTGCCGAGCGCTACTATCAGGATGACTTCAATTTTTGCAATAAAATTACCGCGTTATTCAGTGTGGATTCTGACGTAGCTACGGCACTTGTTACAGCAGGTGAATGTCATTTAAAGTTCAAACAGGATAGTGTTGAACACTCATTCGACTTTGGCGTGTCAATGCTCGACGAGACCAATGTCGATTACCAGGCGACCTGGTGGCACAATCGTTTATTCAATCCGACTTTGCCGGGTAAAGTAATAGTGCTGGAATTTGTGCCACGCCTCGATGCGGTGGATTAGTCCAGATAAATTTCCAGTTCGCGCCGAACCCGCTCAATATCGACATCATCAATCGACTTATGGGATTCAATCCATTCGATGTAATGGGCTGGAAAATCATGTTCACGAGCGCCGCGTAAAACATGCTCTTTATACCAGTGATAAGGCTGTTGTAAATCGTCAATATCAATCGCGAAATAAGTAACCGCTTCGAAACTATTACCACAGTCGCGGGTAACTTCGACTTTTTTATCCAGATAACCAAACCCATGAGTTTCATAAATGTCCAGTGTTTGTTTCTCTTCGTGGGTAAGCAGGTAGAGAACGCCATAAACAATATCGTCGCTATCACCGGTGAACTCAATATCGCATTTACCCGACTGACCCAGGTCATTTTTACGAAAACACAGACGGTGTTCACGCAAAGTCGCAACCTTGTCTATTCTGGCTTCGGGTAAACGCTGCAGCAACCGATGGCTGGCGAGGTTGGAACCGTAGGCGAAGTAATGGATAGTCATACGTGCACTAGGCAGCAGAGCTACGCGAGGCACGCTTGCGTTCGTGTTCGAGCAAAAACTTTTTGCGGATGCGGATGTTTTTTGGTGTTACTTCTACCAATTCATCGTCGTCGATGAATTCCAGTGCCTGTTCGAGTGTAAAACGAACAGGTTTTACCAGAATTAAATTCTCATCGGTACCGGCAGCACGGATATTGGTGAGTTGCTTGGCTTTCAGCGGGTTGACAACAAGATCGTTGGCGCGGCTATGAATACCAACAACCATGCCTTCGTAAATTTCTTCGGCATGACCAATCATCAACTTACCGCGTTCCTGCAAGTTAAATAATGCATAAGCCAGTGCTTTACCGGTTGCGGTGGAAATCAAAACGCCATTCTTGCGTTGACCGATATCTCCTTCAGCCTTTGGGCCGTATTTGTCGAAGACGTGATAGATTAAACCAGTGCCAGAGCTAATGGTCATGAATTCGGCCTGGAAGCCGATCAGCCCGCGAGAGGGGATTACATAATCCAGACGTACTCGACCTTTACCGTCTGGCATCATGTTCTTAAGTTCGGCTTTACGGCTACCGAGTGCTTCCATTACTGCACCCTGGTATAGCTCTTCGACGTCGACAGTAAGTTGCTCATAAGGCTCACAGGTAATCCCATCTACTTCCTTGAGGATGACTTCCGCGCGTGATACCGATAATTCAAAACCCTCACGGCGCATATTCTCGATGAGTATGCCAAGATGTAATTCACCACGTCCAGAAACCTGGAATTTATCCGAATCGGCAAGCTGCTCGACACGCAGTGCAACATTATGCAAGCATTCGCGTTTCAGGCGTTCATCGATTTGTCGCGAAGTGAGGAATTTACCATCCTTGCCCGAAAAAGGTGAACTGTTGACACTGAAAGTCATGTTCACAGTTGGTTCGTCGACTGTCAGCTGTGGCATTGCTTCGACTTTATTGCGATCACACAAAGTGTCGGAGATGTACAGCTCCTCGATACCAGAGAAGACTATAATATCGCCAGCCTGTGCAGTTTCGGTTTCGATGCGTTCGAGCCCCTTGAAACCAAACAGTTGCATCATGCGACCATCACGAATTTTGTTATCGGTACCGATGATTTTGACCGCTGTATTGCGATTAATGGTGCCGCGGGTAATTCGTCCGATGCCCAGTACGCCTTTATAACTGTCATAATCAAGGCTGGAAATCTGCATCTGGAATGGGCCGTCCACTTCCACCTTTGGTGGAGCGACATTCGCCACAACAGACTCAAACAGCGGTGTCATGCTTCCATCGCGTACATTGTCATCTTCACTGGCATAGCCATTTAGCGCGGATGCGTAAATGATTGGGAAGTCCAACTGCTCATCGGTAGCGCCGAGTTGATCAAATAAATCAAAAACCTGGTCGACTACCCAGTCGGGGCGTGAACCCTGGCGGTCAATTTTGTTAACTACTACTATTGGAGTAAACCCCATAGCAAAAGCTTTTTGTGTCACAAATCGTGTTTGTGGCATTGGACCATCTACAGCATCGACCAGTAACAATACTGAATCGACCATCGACAAAACACGCTCAACCTCGCCGCCAAAATCAGCGTGTCCGGGCGTATCGACGATATTTATGCGGTAATTCTGGTTTACCTTTTCATGTTGCCAGTTAATTGCAGTACATTTCGACAGAATGGTAATGCCACGTTCTTTTTCAAGATCATTGGAATCCATCATGCGCTCGGTGACTTCAGCACGGATATCGAGTGTGCCGGATTGTCGCAGCAATTCGTCAACCAGCGTAGTCTTGCCGTGGTCAACATGGGCTATAATGGCGATATTGCGCAGATTAGCGCGACTACTGGCAGTCATGGTTTCGGCCGGATAAAGATAAGGCGCGCGATTATAGCCTGCTACAGGGTAAGTACAAGGGGTTGGGGGTGATAGTCGTTAAGATATGGTATGACATAAATTGCTTTTTGTATTTATAATGCCGGCTGGTCGTTGGTATGACAGTGCACACCACCTCCTTCGTTCCATGATTCGAGCATTTCCACCAGGAAGACATCACGACCCGGAAAGTAGCTCTCAATCCGCTTTTTTGCAGCTGCGTCGGTTTCTGGATTGTCAAATCCAACCGCGATAACAAAGCCATTACCGACTAACCAATTCAGGTAATTCGTATCGAAGGATTGACCTTTAAAGCTTGTGGTCCCGAGGATCGGGTCACGAATTACCCTGAAACCAGCGGATTCAATTGTTTTTGCTGCCTCGTCATAAATAGCCCCGTCGGCCGAGTCGCCTGGTTTGCAGCTTGAATGCTCTGTACATTGCGAAACTACTATAGTAGTAGTATTAATGAAGCGGGCAAATCCATCGATATGCCCACGGGTCAGGTCTCCACTGGGAATACCTTCAACCATGATAACCTTCTCGACTCCAAAATGATGTTTTAGATCCTGCACCGCCTGTTCGCGTGTATATCCAGAATTACGCTGGGGATCGCCGATAGTGCTCCAGTTTAGCAGCACTGTGTCCACGCCGTTGAATTCAAGATTACCGCGCTCGTGTACGATGTCGACTCTGTCTACCGGTAGCTTTAAGTATTCGCCAACCCAGGATGGTATACGATTATCATTGCGATACGAGACATCGTTTCCAAATGCCCCGCCCCAGGCGTCGAATTGCCAGTTCTGGATTCGCATCCTGCCATCTTCGACAATGAAAACCGGACCATTGTCACGCATCCAGGCATTGTCCACAGGTACCTGGTGCCAAATGATATTACTGTGTTCTGGTTTGCCACCCACTGCTTCAATCGTCTGCCTGGCCTGGTTACACACGGTTTTTGAATTGCACAGGATATGGAGTTTCTCGTATCTGGGGATAATGCTAGCCATGCGGGCAAATGCTGGCTCATATATCTTTTCCCATCGACCGGGCCACTGTAACCAGATGGCTTCCTGAGCCTCCCATTCTGCAGGTACACGTTTATTCATATGCTGATCAGCCCCAACAGTGGAGGCGACAAACGATAACAATAACAATGTAATAATTGCATGGAGTTGGTACAAAATTATGGCTTTTGATATCCCTGGTATTGTAGATTTAATATAGTACATCAGGTTACAGTATTGTGAACAGGGAGTGCACGACACTCTCATAACCAGGTGTTTGAAAACGATCGCCTATTTTAACAGGTAATATCAATGTCCAGATCAACAACTTTCAGTACACCAAAACAGGATGGTTTCAGCATGCCAGCCGAATGGGCTTTGCACGAGCGTAGCTGGATGATGTGGCCGTGTAGAGTCGAAGTATGGCCAGATATGCTTGCCACAAAGAAGGACTATGTATCAGTCGCGCACGCCATCCGTGAGTTTGAACCGCTGACTATGGCGGTCAATCCGGCAGATGAGACTGAAGCCAGGTCTATGCTCGGCAGCGATATCGATATTGTTGTCACATCGCTGGATGATTCCTGGGCACGTGATGCAGGGCCGTGCTTCCTGACTGACGGCAAAGGTAAGCTTGCGGGTGTTAATTTCAGTTTCAACGCCTGGGGTGGGAAATATGACCCATTCGATGCCGACGAGGCCTTCTCAGGTTTTGTGTTATCACAAACAGGAGTGGGGCAATATAGCTCGAAGCTGGTTGCTGAGGGTGGCGGAGTAAGTGTTGATGGAGAAGGTACAATCCTGACAACTGAAAGCTGCTTCCCAAATAGCAACCGAAACTCCTGCTGGTCTATTGCTGAAATTGAAGAAGAATTACTGGAAATGCTCGGTGGCGAAAAAGTCATCTGGCTACCTGGCAATGTGGAGGAAACAGAAACTGATGGTCATGTGGATGGCATTGCCGTGTTTGTCAGGCCAGGTGCGGTGCTAATAGAAAATGCTGGAAATCCTGGTGATGAATTCCATGATATCATGAATGCCAATATTGCAGCCCTCGAAGATCAGCTTGACGCAAAGGGCAGGAAAATTGAAATGGTCACTATTCCTGAGGCTAGTGATGCAGTTACCAGTGGCGACAAATTCTGTACATCTTACATAAATTCATACCTGGTCAACGGTGGTATTGTAATGCCCAAATATGATGTTGCCACTGACGATGTAGCTCGTGAAGCCTTCCAGACCATTTTCCCTGAGCGTCGAATCGTACAGGTCTCGATCAATAATATAGCCCTTGGCGGGGGTGGCATTCATTGCATCACCCAACAACAACCTGTGGCGTAAGCAAACTACACCTGGAGGCTATTGTGAAAGTTCTGCACCTCTTCAATAATATAAGCCTTAAACCTCTCACTAAGTGGTGACAGGCGCCGTCCTTTACGTTGCACCAGATACCACGAGCGGCGTAATGGAAACCCAGTGACGTCGATTAGCTTGAGACTCCCCTGTTCTAGTTCACTGGTAACGGTGTGGATTGACACTATGCCAAGACCAAGGCCCTCGGCAACCGATTGCTTGATGGCATCATTGCTATTCATTTCCATGCTCGACTCCAGGCTCCGACCTTCGGCCGCCAGGAAGCGTTCGATGGCGCGGCGTGTTCCTGAGCTTGGCTCGCGTAATATGAAATTGTGTTGAAAAAGACTGTTCAGGCTCACCGCTTTTTGTCGGTTACAAAGCGTATGCCCTGGTGGGGCAATCACTACCAGCGGGTTGGGCATGAATTCCTGGGTTTCGAGTTGCAAATCCTCGGGTGGCTTTCCCATGATAACGATATCGGTCTGGTTGGTTTCGAGCAGGTCGATTAAACCTTCTCGATTGGTGACGATGAAATGCAGGCTAAGTGCCGGGTGTCGTTCATTAAAGCGTGCCATCAAACGTGTGGCAACTGATGCAACCGTTGTTGCTACCGCAAGTCTTAGCTTTCCCTGTTGACCGCTGGCAAGCAACTCAAGGTTTTGTGTGGTTTCCTCGATTTGTTGCAATATAGTTTCACTGAGTACCTTGATTTCCTCTCCGGCATCTGTAAGGTTTATTTGCTTTCCCTGCTTTTCGAATAATGGCATTCCAATCACGCCTTCGAGTTGTTTAATCTGCATCGATACGGCTGGCTGGGTCAGGAACAGGGCTTTGGAAGCGCGGGTGAAACTTTGCTGGCGTGCAACTTCACGAAATACTTTTAACTGCCGTAAAGTGATATTTATATTCATAAGTAAAACCTTATGATTTTCATCAAAAACTGTGAATAGTATTTATACAACAAAACTTTTATATTCGCCAGCATATTAAGCGGGGTTCTATTCATGGCAAAAACATACAATGCAGGCGTTAAAGATTACCGGGAAACTTACTGGGAACCTGATTACACGCCGAAAGAAACCGATTTACTAGCCTGTTTCAAAATTACGCCGCAACCCGGCATTCCTCGCGAAGAAGTTGCTGCCGCCGTTGCCGCGGAATCGTCTACCGGCACCTGGACCACGGTATGGACCGATTTACTCACCGACCTTGATTACTACAAGGGTCGCGCCTACGCTATAGAAGATGTACCTGGCGACGATAGCTGTTTTTATGCGTTCGTAGCTTACCCTATCGATTTGTTTGAAGAAGGATCTGTAGTGAACGTCTTCACTTCGCTGGTCGGTAACGTATTTGGTTTTAAGGCGTTACGCGCCTTGCGTCTGGAAGATATTCGTTTTCCGATTGCCTATGTCATGACCTGTAATGGCCCACCGCAGGGTATTCAGGTAGAGCGCGATATCCTTAACAAATATGGTCGTCCCTTGCTGGGCTGTACCATTAAACCCAAGCTTGGGCTCTCGGCAAAAAATTATGGTCGCGCCTGTTACGAAGGTTTACGCGGTGGCCTCGACTTCACCAAGGATGATGAAAACGTTAATTCGCAACCATTCATGCGCTGGCGTCAACGTTTTGATTTCGTCATGGAAGCAATTCTCAAAGCCGAAGCTGAAACCGGTGAGCGCAAAGGACATTACCTGAATGTTACCGCGCCAACACCCGATGAAATGATGAAACGTGCAGAATACGCCAAGGAAATCGGGGCGCCTATTATCATGCACGATTACATCACCGGTGGCTTCTGCGCCAATACTGGCCTTGCACAATGGTGTCAGGATAACGGCATGTTGCTGCATATTCACCGCGCCATGCACGCAGTTATCGACCGTAATCCGCATCACGGTATCCACTTCCGCGTGCTGACCAAGATTCTACGTCTCTCCGGGGGTGATCATTTACACACCGGCACCGTAGTCGGCAAACTAGAGGGAGACCGTGCGTCTACGTTAGGCTGGATCGATCTGTTGCGCGAATCGTATATCAAGGAAGATCGTAGTCGTGGTATTTTCTTCGACCAGGACTGGGGCGCGATGCCAGGTGTATTCGCTGTAGCTTCGGGTGGTATTCACGTCTGGCATATGCCTGCGCTGGTGAGTATTTTTGGTGACGATTCGGTACTACAATTCGGTGGTGGCACATTGGGTCACCCCTGGGGTAATGCGGCGGGTGCTGCGGCCAACCGTGTCGCGGTTGAAGCCTGTGTACAGGCGCGCAACGAAGGCCGCGAGCTGGAGAAAGAGGGAAAGGATATTCTTACTAATGCGGCGAAGAACAGTCCAGAACTCGCCGCAGCGATGGAAACCTGGAAGGAAATCAAATTCGAATTCGATACTGTCGACAAACTCGACGTCGTGCATAAGTAGCCGAGGAAAATAACATGAGTGATATGCAAGATTATGCTTCCAGTCTGGCAGATACCGCCAGCCGCAAGTTTGAAACTTTTTCCTATCTGCCGGAAATGTCGGCGGAACAAACCCGTCAACAGGTCGAATATGTCGTCAGCAAAGGCTGGAACCCGGCGGTTGAACACACCGAGCCGGAAAATGCCACAAGTTCTTTCTGGTATATGTGGAAGCTACCGATGTTTGGTGAGACCGATGTCGATGCTATTCTCGCCGAAGTCGAGGCCTGTCATGCGGCGCATCCACAAAATCATGTGCGTCTGGTTGGTTTTGACAACTACGCGCAATCGAAAGGTGCCGAGATGGTCGTCTATCGTGGCAAAGCAGTTTAGATCTCCTCGATGGTAAGTTGGCTTCTGTTTCATACTCTGGTTCAGAAGCATTTTTTTCGGTATAACGGTTTGAGTCATGAGTGATATCGATACAGAGCAATATTTGATCAAGCAGCAACCTTACTATCATGAAGTCGGTGGTGAAGTGGCAATGTATCAGGCCGCCTACGATGTGCGTATGCCAGTGATGCTCAAAGGTCCAACCGGGTGCGGTAAATCGCGTTTCGTCGAATACATGGCCTGGAAGCTGCAAAAACCATTGATAACCATTGCCTGTAACGAAGACATGACTGCTTCAGATCTGGTCGGTCGGTTCCTGCTCGATATCAATGGCACCAAATGGCAGGATGGCCCACTCACAGTTGCGGCGCGCATCGGCGCGATTTGTTATCTCGACGAAATCGTTGAAGCCCGACAGGATACTACAGTGGTGATCCATCCCCTCACCGACCATCGTCGGCAATTGCCACTGGAAAAGAAGGGTGAGTTGGTGAATGCCCACAAAGATTTCCAGATTGTGATTTCCTATAATCCCGGTTATCAATCGTTGATGAAGGATTTAAAACAATCTACCAAACAACGTTTCGGCGGCATGGATTTTGATTATCCCGATGGAGAAGTGGAGGTCGAAATCGTCGCCCACGAAGGCGGTGTCGAAAAAGCACTCGCTGAAAAACTGGTGCGGGTCGCACATCGTTCGCGTAACCTGAAAGGCCACGGCCTCGACGAAGGCATGTCGACGCGCTTACTGGTATACGCGGCGCAGTTAATGTCGAAAGGTGTAGATGCTGAGCAAGCCTGTAAAATGGCGCTGGTGACACCACTTACCGATGACCCCGATATGCGCGACACGCTCGACGCCGCGGTAGCTACCTACTTTTAGCGATGGACTCCGTCGAATTGCTCGAATACGCCGACTGCATTGGCGATCAGCAGCATCAACACCTCGAAGCACTGCAATCCTCATACCACGAAGCCACGCGGGTAATGTCGGCCAATGGCCTGAGTAATTATCTCGAAGGCATGCGGGCGATGTGCACGCTGGGGAAAAATCATGATCTGGTGCTGACTTATATCGAAGAAATGCCTGGTGTCGCCAAAGAAGTCGGTGAAGACATTATTCCCGACATCGTAACAGCGATGATGCATTTGTCGTCACATACTTCGGGTAGCGTGATCACCCTGGTGCTTGCCGAAATGCCACTGGTCGCACGACGACTGGGTGACGCCGATGTTATTCGGGGTTATCTCAAGCTATTGCACAACCTCGCTGGTAAAGCACCGCGTGGCTTGCGACCAATGATGGAAAACATGGATGAGTTACTCTCCAAGCTGACCCTGGGTGGCTTGCGGCGCTGGGCCCTGTGGGGCGCGCAGGCGCACGCACGCGATCTCGACGGTCAAATGGCTTATTTCGCGTTACAAACCGAGTCGGCCAGATCGGTGCTGCAAAAGGAACGCCGTGGAACACTATTTGTCGATAACCAACGTAAGTTGAATTTTTACCTGCGCGCACTCTGGGGCAGGGCTTTCTTTATGCGTCCCACCTCGGGAGATTATGAAAACCGCGAGGGCCTCAAGCCTTATATCGAAAACCACCAAATTCATTTACCAGATGCTTTCGATAGCTTTCATGATATAAGTGGTATAGAAATTTTCCGAGCCAGCGCCGCGCACGCTGCTGCGCATCTGGTTTACACAGCAAAGACCATTAGCGGTGAAGGAATATCGGCGGCCCAAATGCTATGCATCAGTCTGTTCGAAGATGCAAGGGTGGAGTACCTGGCGATAAAAGAATTCCCAGGCCTAAAGAAACTCTGGTCAAGGTTCTATCAGGCAATTGAATTCAGCGAGTTACACGAAACTGTTCAATTGATGACACAGTTATCCAAAACCTTGCTCGATGAAAATTATGCCGATGCCCCCAGCTTTCTTGTCCAGTCAGCAAAAAATTATCGAAGCCAACTAAACAACAACGCGCAGGACAACCAGATATCTCTAAAAGCAGGATTAGAGTTTTACCAATTGCTAACCGAGCAGGCGCCCATCCCATCACTCAGAATTCTGCAAGATATCCCAATCCCATACCGGGATGATAATCGATATTTCTGGGAGTTTGATGAAGATGGTTTTAACAGCGTGGGCAGCGATTACCAGCCAGAACAATACCGCCAGAGCCGCCGTAATGTTGAACTGATGGAAATGGTTAACACCCTTGATTGTGAACTGGCGGATGATGATGCGCAGGAAGTCTGGACTCTGTCATCGGAATACTGGCTGGATCAGGAAGGCTGCACAATTAACGAACTAGAGGGCAAAGAGTCGATCTCGCAACCTTTTCATTACGCCGAGTGGGATTACCACGTACAACTGGCGCGTCCCGACTGGGTGACTTTGGTGGAACGTCGGCAACCGAAGGGCGATCCGCAGATAATGGACGATATCCTGCAAAAACATAAACCCATCGCCTCGCGTATCAAACATCTGGTCGATGCCATGCAGCCGCAAGGCATAGTGCGCAAGCGAGGCTATGAAGAAGGTGAAGAACTTGATCTTAATGCAGCAGTGCGGGCGATGATCGACATTCGTCGCGGTATCATGCCCGATCCGCGTATTAATATCCGCATCACCCGGCATATTCGCGATCTCGCCATCGTTGTATTGATGGATTTATCCGAGTCGACTAATGACAAGATTGGCGATGAAGACAGCACGCAGACTGTATTAAGCCTCACCCGTGAAGCCACCGGGCTACTATCCTGGGCGATCGACGCGATCGGCGATAATTTTGCGGTGCATGGTTTCGCCTCCGATGGTCGCCACGACGTGCAGTACTATCGTTTCAAGGATTTCAACCAGCGCTATGACGACGAAGCCAAATCACGTATGGCCGGCATGAAAGGCGGTTTATCCACGCGCATGGGGGCGGCCCTGCGACACGCGGGTGATCACCTGTTAACCCAACAGGCAAGCAAACGATTAGTATTGCTTGTCACCGACGGCGAGCCCGCCGATATCGATGAGCGCGATCCGCAGTATTTGCGCCACGACGCCAAAAAGGCGGTAGAAGATAATGCCATGAAAGGTGTATACAGCTACTGCCTGACGCTGGACCCGAATGCCGATCAATACGTCTCAAGAATATTCGGTGAGAACAATTATTCGATTGTCGATAATGTGGAGCGGTTACCAGAGCGGTTACCAAATGTGTTTGCGACCTTGACCGGGTAGGCGCGCGATGAAGGCCTGGAAGGTTGCTTCAACAAACCTCTTTCTTATTAATAGCCTGCAGTATCTCCGGGGGGCAAATGCTATGGTTCCCGCATAAACGTTTTTCTGCAAGGGCATCAAGCGTTGCCAAGAGGCGGTTCAAAAATGGCTTTGACGAGGGTGCGGAACTGCTATCAGTAACTAATTCTTTCAATTCTATGCTGTGATTATTATTGATAATCATGCAGTGCAATACGGCTGAACCGTAAAAGCCGGTTTCCTTATCATTGATGGGTACTCTGATATCAAAGCCACCGCCATCGGTATCGGAAAGATATTTACAGCTTTTACAATCAATTTTGATGTGGTTGTTTATTGCGCTCATGGCGAAAAGTATAGTCGATATATAGTTTTCAGGGCAGTGTTGATTTAAGTCAATATGGTGGGTATCTGATCAGGCCTAAAATATCCGTGGTATTGGTTAAATTATGGAAGGTTTTTATGTTCGAATCACTTAAACACTGGTTTGATTCGTTGCAAGATGGTAGCAAACTATTCGATCATCGGCATGATGAAGTGTTGCATAGCGCGTTAGCTTCGGTTCTGTTTCATATCATTAGCGCGAATCAACATGTGGCAGTTCGGGAAAAGCGTATGTTTGCCGATATTCTGAAGCAGGAATGCGACCTGAATGACGAGCAAATCGACTATCTTTATCAAGCTGCCAGTCAGTCTGTTAGCGATTGGCATGAGGATCTACATACCATCAACGTTTTTTTAAAACAAAATCCCGGCATGCGTATGAACTTTATGAAAAAACTAATTCGACTAATCGACGTGGATGGCGTGCAGGATGGTGAACTGGAAGCATTTTATGAAACCCTGCACGAGGTATTTCCGGAAGTTAAACAGCTATAGGTATTGTCCTGACGAGGTCAGTCGTCATCCCCCAATTCCGGGTTCCAGCCCATTTCCCTTGCAGTCTTTGCCGCTGCATCATAAATTTTGGCATGCCGCTGCCTGAGATCCTGTGGTAGATTCGAGACCAGGCAACCGTATTTATCCCATTCGACGCGAGTCTGGTCATAGATGATCTGTAAGCGGTCATGCGACCAGTTTTCGCAGGTTTCTGTGCGTGGCAGGATATCAAACACCCAGGCATCTTTGATAATATTGCCAATCGGCGTCATGCCACCGAAGTGATCATTGTCGATACCGCAGTAGTTCGGTTTGTTCATTAAAGTACCCTCACAAAATCAGGTATTTGTCTAATTGACTACCTTAGTGTTGAAAATGGCCAGTGTCCAGGAAGCTCAGGGTTTGATCAATCACTGCCGGTCGATTCATGATGAATGTGTGGCTATGGGGCAAAACGATAAAATCGGTCATACCCTGTACCTTTGCACTATGTGTTGAAACCTTACCGTCGTCTTCACCTGGAATGAACGCGGAGGAGAGCAGATTAAAACTCTTGTTACCGGCAATAATTCCGACATCGTAGTCAACCGGGCCTAGCGACTTTGGCAGGCTGTCGGCATCGGTGCCCAGTTGTTTACCGGCAGGGCCATTGATCAGGCCAAATAGCTGGAAGCGGGATAGACGGTCAACCAGTTCGGAACCGGCATTGGGTGGCGCCAGCATGACTACGCGGCCAAGACTATCGAACTTTTCCTTCGCCAGGTAGCAACGGATCAAGATGCCACCCATGGAATGGGTAACAAAGTGGATATGCTCTGGCTGATAGTGTTCCAGGCAGTATTCAATAGCTTTTGGAATAAAAGTTTCTGAAAGTAATTCTACTGGCTGACGAGTAGATGGATAATTACAGTTATAAGTTTGGTATCCAGTCTTTTTCAAAGCCTGATCCATCCCCAGCATCGAGCGACTGGTGCGGGCGAGACCGTGTAGTAGAATGACACATTCCTTTCGTTTTATCTGATCTGACTTCAAGAATTTGTTCCAAACATTGCACTGATAACTTCAGCATAGTTTATCAGGTGAGCTGGTTCAATTTTTTTAGGTTGTCTGGTTATTTTCCCGGTTTTCCGCTACGCTTCGGCGGATTCAGCGAGGCTGAGATTTTTCTAATAATAACTAAATAGTGAGGAAATTATGTCGCATGATTCATCTCTCGGCACTGTCGAGCAATTGAAAGACCCAGACTATACCCCACCTTTGTCTTCGGCGATTCCGCTAGGCATACAACATGTACTGGCGATGTTCGTCAGTAATGTCACGCCGGCGATTATCATTGCCGGGGCTGCTGGGTTTGGATTTGGTTCGAACTCAGCGGATTTTCCAAATCTGATTTATATGATCCAGATGTCGATGCTCTTTGCGGGTATAGCTACATTGTTTCAAACCATCGGTTTTGGTCCTGTTGGCGCGCGCTTGCCGATAGTACAGGGCACCAGTTTTGCTTTCATCCCGATCATGATTCCGTTGGTCGCGGGTAAAGGCGTCGATGCTATGGCGGTGGTGATGTGCGGCGTCATTTTTGGGGGTATTTTCCATGCCTGCCTGGCACCATTTGTTGGCAGAATCCGTTTTGCCTTACCTCCGCTGGTAACCGGTTTAGTGGTCACCATGATCGGTCTGGCCCTGGTCAAGGTTGGCATCCAATATGCGGCGGGTGGTGTGCCCGCGATTGGCAAACCAGAATACGGCAGCCTACAAAACTGGTCGGTAGCGCTGGTGGTGATTTTTACCACGCTGGGGTTCAAGTTTTTTACCCGCGGCATATTGTCGGTTGCTGCTGTGTTGATAGGTTTGATCGTCGGTTATTTCGTCGCCATGGCGATGGGTATGGTGAATTTTGGTAATGTCGGCAAAGCTGCGGTGTTTGCACTGCCCAATCCTTTTCATTTTGGCTTCGAGTTTAGCTTCGCAGCTGTACTGGGATTTTGCCTGATGGCCTTTATCTCGGCGATAGAAACGATCGGTGATGTGTCCGGTATCACCAAAGGTGGTGCTGGTCGCGAAGCCACCGACGATGAAATCAAGGGTGCAACCTTTGCCGATGGTATAGGTACCGCGGTTTCTGGCCTGTTCGGCGCCTTGCCTAATACATCGTTTTCACAAAATGTTGGGTTGGTCGCTATTACCGGTGTCATGAGTCGGCAGGTGGTCACCTTTGGTGCGATATTCCTCATAGTCGCTGGATTAATCCCCAAAGTCGGTGCGTTGATTTCAACCATCCCGATCGAAGTGCTGGGTGGTGGCGTTATCGTCATGTTCGGTATGGTGGCCTCGGCCGGTGTTTCGATGCTCTCAGATGTAAACTGGTCTCGTCGAAATATGGTGATATTTGCAGTGGCATTATCGATTGGTCTCGGCCTGCAACTGGAACCAGGCGCGTTACAGCACGTGCCCCAAACCGCCAAAGTATTGCTAACCTCAGGATTATTACCAGCAGCGTTTATCGCCATCATTCTTAATCTGGTATTACCTGAAGAATTGGCGAACGATTAAATTTACTTAACATCTGAACTCAGCTAAAGCGGGAGACAAAAATTATGGGATGTCAATATTTCGAACCATGTGAGCATGGCTCGGATAGTTTTACTGTCGATATTCCCAAAGTCACATTTGGTCGTGGTTGTTTGCAGGAAGCCGGTGCTCGGGCGGCGTCATTGGGTATGTCGCAGGTGGCCTTGTTTACCGATCCATTCCTCAGGGATGGTCCTTATGTGGAAATCGTAAGTCAGTCGCTGAAGTTGGCGGGTATCGATTTTGCGGTGTTTTCTGAAATCCGTATCGAAGCCGATGACGCCAGTGTCGAGCGTGGTGCGCGCTTCGTCGCTGATGGTAACTTCGATGGAATGATTTCGGTTGGTGGTGGTTCGGTGATGGATACTGCGAAGGCGGCGATGCTTTATGCGCTTTATCCGACCGAAGACTTCCTCGATTATTTTGCACCGCCACTGGGCGCGGGTAAGGCTATGCCCGGTGCTCTGCTGAGGCATATCGCTTGTCCTACGACTTCTGGCACGGGTTCGGAGTGCACCAGTATTTCGGTCATCCGTATTAACGAGCTGGATACCAAGTTTGTGCTAGCTAACCCGATTATGCTGGCCGACCAGGCGTTGATCGATCCAGCCTGTTGCGACAGTCTGCCCCGTAATATCGTTGCGTCTACCGGCTTCGATTTACTCAGTCATGCACTCGAATGTTATACCGCGAAGGCTTACACACAGTGGGCAAAAATTGAAGATCCGACCAGGCGTCCGTTGATTCAGGGGGCGAATCCCTGGAGCGATCTGGCGGCGCGAAAGGCATTGGAAATTGCTGGCAA
Organism: Gammaproteobacteria bacterium; assembly: GCA_024224415.1. Taxonomy (GTDB): domain Bacteria; phylum Pseudomonadota; class Gammaproteobacteria. Next base: position 51,561 of record JAAENK010000324.1, read on the forward strand.
GTTTCTGGTGCGTGGTGTGAATGATGCTGCTGATCAGCAAGCACGCGATCAGCTGAGTTGGGGCGCTTCGCTAGCAGGCATGGCGTTTGGTAATTCGGGTACGCATCTGGCGCATGCCATGTCATACGGGGTGACACATTTGATGCGAGACATAAGCACCAGGGATTATGCCGTCGAGTCGCCTTTTGTGCCACACGGTATAAGCGTGGTAGTGTCCGCCCCGGCAATTTTTCGTTATGCTGCCGAGGGTGCGCCAGAACGTCATATTGAAGCGGCTATGTATTTGAATGCAGATATGCAGGGTGCTGAAGTCGAGGATGCCGGTGAGGTAGTGGCTGGGTGTATTATCGATTTAATGAAACAGACCGATATGCCTAATGGCCTGTCAGGTCTAGGTTTTGGTGCTGATGATATCAAACCGCTGGCGGCATCTTCGATCCGCCAGGGACGCGCCATCGCCAATGCGCCAAGAGAAACCAACTTACAGGATATCGAAAATATCTACGCTGCGGCGTTGAGTTATGATTAATCGTTTATGAGAAGCTATGACAAGCAGTAATTGTAGCCTCTGTGATCTTCCTGTTCCCACTACCCTCATCCGGGGTGGTAACCATCAATTTTGTTGTTATGGATGCCTTAGCGTCTTTGAAATGTTTGGCGAAGATATTTTGAGGAATGAAAAATCAACGACACAAACGCATAAGATAGAAGTGAAGGATGGTGAGTGCGAATCTTATTTCCGAATCAGGGGAATGCACTGCTCATCCTGTGAAATATTAATTAAAAAATATGCCGAGAAAATCGAAGGAATTTCTTATGTATCTACCAATTATGCTACTTCTAGTGCCCGAGTAATATTTGACCCCAATATCATTAGCGAGGCAGAGCTACCGAAAAAATTGAGCATCGCTGGCTACCAGGCATATTCCTATAAAGATGAAGCGTTTGATAGTTGCATTGACGATGATAAAGCACTGCTTAAGGTTATTATCGCCACAGGTTTAGCTGGACTGGTCATGATGCTTAACCTGGCATTTTTCTATCCCATGGATTTAGGCATAGTTACAAAACAGGAACTCATGCCGCTTGCCTACCTTGTTTTCCATATTGTACCAATTGTCATGTTTGTGACGACGACTGCACTTGTTTATCTGCTTGGCTTTCCAATTTTACGGGGTGCATTTATTGGCCTGCGAGCTGGTGCATTGAATATGGATAATCTTCTGGCAATCGCTATTTTATCTGCCTGGGGTTATAGCGTAGGACAACTCATCATCGGTCAACTCGATTTGTATTTCGATGTCGCGGCAATGATAGTTGGTGTGGTAAGCGTAGGACGTTATTTTGAATATGGAGCAAAAGTAAACGCAACTAAGGAACTCGATGCTCTCTTGAAGAGCTGGTCTTCGACCATCATTCACCGGTACGTTGATGGCGTAATCAAAGAAGTGACAATTGATGACATAAAACCCTATGATCGGATTATTGTCAGGCAGGGTGAATATATCCCGGTTGATGGACAAATTATCGCTGGTCGGGCCGCGATTGATGAATCGCTTATTACGGGTGAGACATTTCCACTGGATCGAGGTATCGGCGAAAATGTGCTGGGTGGTGCGACAGTTGTCGAAGGTGATATCGACATAAAAATCGGAGGGACCGTTACAAGTCAGATCGACAATCTGGTTGATATATTCTGGAACCTGCAAAGTTCAAAAGATGGTAGTACAAGTATTGCTGACAAAATTGCTAAAGTTTTTGTGCCAGTAGTATTGTTATTGGCCAGCATGGTTACTGTAATATTGCTTTTAAATGGGGCTACACCAACTTATGCACTACTGGCTGGGTTGACTACTTTGATCGTATCCTGCCCCTGTACGTTTGGCCTGGCAACCCCGCTCACTACTGCGACTGCGATCAGTACGGCGCTAAAGAAAAAGATTATTGTGACAAGCGCCGATATATTTGAAAAAAATCCAGATTACACAATCGTTGCAATAGACAAAACAGGTACGCTTTCGGCAGGAAGAATGCATGTTGTCGACGTGCTCGGTGATCCGCAGACTGCTCCCAATGCAGCAGCAGTTGAACATTATTGCTCACATCCCATTGCCGGGGCTATCGCAAAGCTTGGTGATAAGGCAGAGGTTTCTGATTTAGTCGTTCATCCTGGTAAGGGCGCGGTCGCCATGCTTGATGGCAAGCGTGTTGCTGTAGGTAGCAGGGCATTATTTGCTTTCCTCGGATGGGATATTCCAGCAGATATTGTTTCGCAAACAAGAAAATACCTGTCTGGTGACTATGTTGTTTCCTGTGTTGGTTGGGAATTAAAAGTATACGGTGCCGTTATAACGCAGGATCAACAACGGCCAGAGTGGAAGGCGGTGGTAAGTCGATTAAGAAATGACAAACGCGTTATGCTTATTACGGGGGCTGAGCAAGCTGATGGCTATGAGGATTATGTCGATGAAATTTTTACAGGCATTCCGCCGGAAGCGAAAGTATCCATTGTCAGACAACTCAAGTCTCCCGGTGATCGTGTCATCATGGTGGGAGATGGCAGCAATGACGCCCCCGCACTGGCAGCCGCAGATCTGGGAATAGCATTTGGAACTCCCACATCGCTGGCTGCGCAGGCAGCAGATATAGTGATTCCCGGAAATAATCTGGAACGTATTTTTACCGCCCTCGATTTGATCAAAATTACCAGGCGCCGTATCAAGCAAAATATTAGCTGGGCTTTTTTATACAATGCAATCGCGATCCCACTTGCGTTAACAGGGCAACTAAGCCCACTGTTTGCGGCTCTTGCTATGACATCAAGTAGTTTATTGGTGGTGTGGAACTCTTCTCGGGCTTTTGAAGGACTCAATGAGTGAGTCCTTCAATCTATTCCGCAAGCGTTCCTGAGCCAGGAACGCAATAGACGTATCCTTAGTTTATCTAAAATTCAAGCGCTCTGGATTTAGTCAAGCTCATAAAATACAGGTAAAATGCATAGATAAGCCCTGCACCAAAAACTAGCATCAGTGCACCCCAGATGAACCAGTCGCTTTCCCATGCTCCATTCCTGCGTGGCATTCCAGCCGCACCAGCAGCCATGAAAGTATAGAATAAGCCGATGTAGGCAAGGAAAAAGTACTTGATACACTTTCTTGCCAGATTGTCATTTATGATGCGATTAGTCATTAATGGATAATGGTAGTAAAGCATTCCCATCCAGATTGCGCTTATGGCAATTAATACAACCATGGCGTGACCGCCTGCCCACACAGTGCCGTGTAGTTTGAAATTCCAGGCCACGTTACTGATAACAATGGCTGAAACACCGTCTAATATATACATCACAAACCCACCAAGCATTAACATCAGAGCTGGGGATGCGACGATGCCGTGTTTCCAAATTGTCGCCAGAATGGTGAATATTGTTAACGCAGCACCCATCGCCGTGGCATAGCTCATGAAATTGCCATGATATGCGAATGTCGACGGTAAGGCTGGATACATAGTAAAGAAATGATGGAAAAAGGAAGTGAGCGATGTGACCAATAATATCCATAGCGCCAGTTGAGCAATTCTGTCGCTATAGAGCTTGCGCGCGCCATCGGCCAGACAGAGTGGTAAGGTGGCATAGACAGCGCCGATAACCATAAGCGCCATTGCTTCCATTAAATTGTGCGCAAAAATATAGAATACAAATTCAAACACAACGGGTTTCGCTGCCCAGCCAATCATTGAGGCTGGCAGAATTCCATACAAATGCAGTAGCAGGGAACCAGCTACCATTAATAAAGGAGTGCCGACAACCAGTAGCACTAATACACCCATGACCATGCCCATCATGCCGGGGTCGTTTAACGAGCGCTCTGCCAACTGCAGGTTTTCATCTTTTTCATCAAAAAAAGCCATCTTAAGAATCTGGATAGGGTAGAGCAGGATCATGGAAATCAGCACCAGAGCGATGCCTGTAAAACCAAGAATCAATACCCACATGTCCCACTGTCCGGTTTGCACCCCAACCACAGGCAATGGGAACATTACGGTATAGGTAACATGAAAACCGGCCAGTACTGCGAGGGTAAGTAACAGGCCGCCGACATTCATAAATATGTAAAACAATGCGACTAACGGACCGTCTGCTCTTTTACCCAGACAACCACCCGCGCGATGTATGCTCATAGCCACCATTAGCTGAAATGCGAATGGGAATGCCATAGCCGCGCCATGCAGTGTTATGTTTTGATAATACCAGTTTGACCCCAAATCAAGGAATTGAATTGCTGGCATGGTCCAACCTAATATGACCGCTATCGTGAACCAGATAAAACAGGTCATTGACATTAGCGCAGGCCATGCATTGATGGGGTTTAATTCATTGTCTTCGAGCCTGAACATGCTCCCGAAAAATGGTGTGTTTTCAATTATTCTATGGGCAACAGACATGTTGGCCTCCTCAAAAAGTTATTAGTTACTCGCAACTGTCAGCGTGGTTTTCATTGTATGGTGTGCTATGCCACAATACTCCAGGCACCGGACAATATACTCTCCGGGTTCGGTGAAGGTATGAACAAGTGTATTAGCTGTTTCCAGTCCAGGCATGAGCATCATGGTGAAGATTTGTTGGCCATCTGGATGAATGATCGCAAAACTGTGCATGGTGTCAGCACTGGTTGCCGAAAAACGAACCGGCTCACCGACTCGTAAGTTTGTGTCGCTTATATCGAAAGCCCAGGATCTGGCTTCCACAGTCACTTCTTTCGCATTCCCTGTGCCGGCTTCAATGACTGTTGGCATGTATTGAATGCTGGCAACATTGACGACGATAAAGGCGATTATTGTTAATCCAACCCAGGCCCACTTGGTAGATGAGTATTTGCTTGCCTCGGTTTTACCCGGTGTTGAGTCAACGAATGCCTTTTTATTAACTATACTAAAAAACACAATCAGGAAAGGGATTTGAAACATCAGCATTACGATGAATGCTCCCCAACCAGTGGTATATATAAAATCAATCATGATTTAGCCCCTCAATTTAATTCGTTTAGAAAACTTTATTTTTATAAGTTAGTTTTGATGATCTTGAGTCGATATAGGCAGTTAGCTCTGGAGAGAAGCCATCATAAGGTTCTATGCCCAGACTCTGGATTTGTTCTCTGATGCTTTTTAAATCACCTTCATTGGCACCAGACTCAACGATAGAAGAGACAAATCCCGCGAACTGAATGGCTGGCCAACCGTCATCCTTTGATAACTCGATATGAATAAAATCAAGTCCAAAAAAATGATGCGTTTCATCTTCCACGCGACCAAACATATGGTTGCCGCAGTCGCGACAGACATGACGTTGAATGGGCGCGCTTTCGTCAAGTATTTTTAGCTTGTCGGCATTTTTAGTGACCTCTAGCTTGTCACGTGGCACGACTGCAACCTGAGAAAACAGAGCACCCTCAGGTTTCCAGCACTGTGTGCATCCACAAAGATGGTTATGTGCAGCCGGAGCAGTGATTTTTATGACAACCGGGTTTTTATCACATTTGCAGGAAAGTGTTCCGCCGGGTTGTGGTTTATTGTTGAGATAGCCCCAAAGGCCCTTTTTTGCAGGTCGAGACTTAATCCCTGACTCAACCTCAGGATGTAATGGGTGTGGCATTGAATTCCCCCTTAATATTATTGGTTTTGCCTGGTCAATGGCTAGGTGGCGCTGGCATTGTAACTATGTGATATTTAGGGAGGTTTTGCTAATTTTGTATCGTTATTATGCAAAAAACCCACAAATACATAGCTATCGATTAATGTGTTTGACCACTAATCTGCATCGTGATTAATAATTGTAACGACGTGCCGCGAGTATAGAACGAATGTTCATTCACTGTCAATGTACAGGAATAATGCTAGTTTGTTGAAGATTTGTAGTCTTTTGATTCAAGTGAAATATCTCCAGACATGCCCTGCCACATACAATTGATATGCTCATCATAGAGGTTTGTCAGAGGCTCATCGATCAGCCCGTCGAGACGAAGATGTATCAATCTAATCGCACCACCAAATATACTTGCGGCTACGACCCAGGGGCTGCCGTTGCGGATTTCACCTGCTTCGATCCCCTGTAAGACGATATCTCTCATCATGATAAATGGGGTTGAACTACATATGGGTGGCTCACTTGGCAGGAACTCCCTGTGCTTTGAGTGCAGCATATAGGAAATGATATTACGTCGGGTTTCGCTATATTCGAATAAGAGCGCAATGATTTTATTGCAACGTTCTCGATTAGTCATTTCATCTTCAAGTACAGCATTAACCATTTCTTCAAATTCGTTTATCAGGTGATAATAAAGTGCTTTGGCAACCCCTTCTTTGCCACCGAAATGTTTATAGATCGAGCCAATACTGACGCTGGATTCCTTCTGTACATCGTGCACAGAGACATTGTGGAAACCGTGCTCTACAAAAAGATCGAGTGCGGCAGTTAAGACGCGGCAATCCAATGGTTCTGGCTCAGGGGCGGACTTAGTTAAATATGGCATATCTACTCAGGATACAAACAGGTTCTTGACGAGAACGACGATTCATTCTAGTCTACAGCGCTTGATTATTTTGTCCATATGTTCATTCGCCAAGGTGCCTTTTTATGAAATGCAAAGCCGCAGTCGCATGGGAACCCAATAAACCCCTGCAAATTGAAGAAGTCGAAGTCGAAGGCCCTCGTGAAGGCGAGGTCCTGTTGAAAGTCCATGCCTCAGGTGTCTGTCATACTGACGCATTCACGCTGTCGGGTGAAGATCCGGAAGGTGCATTCCCCTGCATTCTTGGTCACGAAGGCGGTTGTGAAGTGGTCGAATGTGGATCGGGTGTGAAAGACTTAAAGCCTGGCGATCACGTCATTCCGTTGTATATCCCCGAATGCCAGGAACCTGGCTGCGGTTACTGTAGTTCGGATAAGTCCAACCTCTGTCAATCAATCGCCGGAACTATCTGGACTGGTTTTATGCCAGATGGCACCAGGCGATTCAAGGTCGGTGGTAAGGAAATCTACCATTACATGGGTTGTTCGACATTTTCTGAGTATACGGTCGTACCCGAAATCGCACTGGCGAAAATAGCCAAAGAAGCGCCGCTTGATATGGCTAGTCTGCTCGGTTGTGGTGTGACTACTGGCATAGGCGCAGTTATTAACACTGCAAAGGTTCATGCAGGTTCATCGGTTGCAGTTTTTGGACTCGGTACCGTTGGATTGTCGGTGGTTCAGGGTGCGGTGATGGCCAAAGCCGAGCGCATCATCGCCATTGATATTAATCCTGGTAAGGAAGCTATTGCACGCTCGCTTGGCGCTACTGATTTTGTGAATCCGAAAGATGTTGGTGGCTCGATCCCTGAATTTCTCCAGGAAATGACTGACGGTGGCGTGGATTATTCGTTTGACTGTACCGGTAATACCCAGGTTATGCGCGATGCATTGGAATGTACGCATATGGGGTGGGGTGTCTCGACTATTATTGGCGTTGCTGGTGCGGGGGAAGAAATTAAAACACGACCATTTAATCTGGTTGTGGGTCGTCGTTGGATAGGTTCGGCTTTCGGTGGTGTCAAGGGGCGCAGCCAGATCCCAGCTATGGTTGATCAGTATATGAAAGGTGATATCGAACTCGACAGTCTGGTAACGCATACCATGCCACTTGAAGAAATTAATACGGCTTTTGACCTGATGCATGAAGGCAAGAGTATTAAATCGATTATCACGTTTTAGTTAGCGGTCGACATGAAAGAAATAGAGAGTATTAAAGAGAGCGGTGGCTTTTTAAATCGCTATACCCATGCCTCGCAACAATGCCAGTGTGAAATGACTTTTTCGGTCTACCTGCCACCCCAGGCTAGTAGTGGCAAAGTTCCGACTTTGTACTGGCTTTCCGGCTTAACCTGCACCGATGACAATGCGCGTACCAAGGCTGGTGCGCAGCGTTATGCTTCCGAGCATGGCATCGCCATCGTGTTTCCCGATACCAGTCCGCGCGGCGAGAATGTGCCCGATGAATCCGAACGTTACGACCTCGGTCAGGGTGCGGGATTTTATGTCAACGCGACGCAATCACTCTGGTCGAAACATTATCGAATGTACGACTATGTGGTTAACGAGTTGCCCACACTTGTCGAGGCCAATCTACCGCTGTTACCGGGCGTTAAGTCCATTAGCGGTCATTCCATGGGTGGGCATGGGGCGTTAATTTGTGGTTTGAAGAATCCCGATACGTTTCGTTCGGTTTCGGCTTTTGCCCCGATCACCAACCCGGTTAATTGCGGCTGGGGGCAAGGTTGTTTTGGCCTTTACCTGGGTGAAGATAAAAATGATTGGCAAGCCTACGATGCAACCAGTCTGGTCAATGCAGGTGCGAAAGTTAACGATATCCTGATCGATCAGGGCGATGCCGATGAGTTTTTACACGAAGGTCAGCTGCTACCAGAAAATTTCCAGGCTGCCTGCGAAGCGCAAGGGCAATCCTGTACCATACGTATGCAGGCTGGGTACGACCACAGTTATCACTTTATCGCCAGTTTTCTTGGTGAACACTTTGAATTTCATGCGAAGTATTTAAAAGTGTAAGTCGGTAGCCTGAGCTACGTAGTTTGTATGATTATTTATCACCTCTGTCCTCTAGTGGTTCAATTTTTTTGATCTCGCCACCTGCAGCCAGTGTTAAGGCTTTTTCGATTGCTCCCGGGGCGCACATGATGCTAAAAAAGGTGGCCCCAGTATCACTGGAGAGCATTGGTAAATGTGGCCAGCTTATGGCGATACGAAATCGGGCATAAAGGGCTTCGACGTTTGATCCATAGACCAGCATTTCATATGGCAGATGTGCTGTATGTCGAGGTGAGCTTTTATCGATTTTACCCATGATGTATCGATCGGCGCTACAGTCGTCTTCATCCTCGCCTGCTAGTGCAACACCGAAAAGCGTCATTTGCTTGCCTTCGGTGTCGGTTCCGAGGTCAAGTCGGTAAACCTTGTGAGCACCAGAGGTGCCTTCTTCAAGATGCTTTTCTATTGTGCTGATTGCAGTTTGATGATCATCGTATCTGGCAAGCTTGCTCGGGTCATCGAAATATTCCATCATAAATGTATAGTGGTACTTGCGCATATCGGCTCCGGTGAGTACTTTATCACCGCTTCCAAACTGTTGTCTGGCGTTAAATGTTGATGCCAGGGTCTGACTTGTAGTTTGTAAATTGTCGTTCAAACGATAGGCATTCGACCAGTACAGCGGGTTGGTATAAGCCACCTGTACATCGCCGTCGAGTTCAGTAATCGAAATCCGTAAAGCACCACCGTAACCACCGCGTTCTGACTGCGTGGCAGTATTTTTCATTTGGTTATTGGTAAATATAATAATGCTCGATTGAGGGTATGGTGATTATTCCCCCAGTATTTCAAAACCTGCGGTTACCAGTTTGGCGCGGGTCGTTTCCAGTGTTTTACTAAAGCCAGCAGCACTCGAAGTCGCCAACATAAAGGGTTTAACCTGATCTTCGGCCTTAAGTCCGAATGACGCAAATGTCAACAAAATGCTGAGAATGGGAAGCAGAACTTTGGGTCTGGACATGATATCTTCAGGAAGGACTGTTAGGAACCAATAAGCAAAGGCCATGTGACTCGCCGGGTACATATCCGTTTGGCGGGGGTGGAATTCAATGACTTGCCTATCTATGGATATAGTGTGATCGGGGAATCATGGGTAGAGGATTAAGTGTGTAAACCTGGCCGGTTTATACTTCGATCAATTCCAGAATAACCGGAATCACCGTTGCGACTAGCAGCAGCGCCATACTGATATTGAAAACGTTTTGGTAGGCAGGCTTTTGCAGGAAACGTTGCATCGTGCGACCAAAAACTAACCAACTGCCGGTGCTCGGAAAAGCCACCAATAGAAAGATAAATGCAATCAGCAATACTTGCAGGAAAATATCTTCACCAACCCTGGTATAGGCCGCTATTGCGCTGCTCCCCATGATCCAGGCTTTTGGATTTAGCCATTGAAACAGAGCTGATTGGATAAAGGTAAATGGTTTGCTGCGAGTCTGCTCGTTGCTCTGGTTTCCGGCCTTTGCAATACGCCAGGCGAGATAAAGCAGGTACAGTATGCCGACAATTTTAATGACTTCATGCAATATTGGGAACTCCTGAAAAACCACACCGAAGCCAAGCCCTATCAACACAACCATGACGGCAAAGCCGAAGCAGATGCCTAATAAATGTGGCAGGCTGCGAAGCACACCAAAATTGACGCCCGACGCCATAATCATGATATTGTTAGGGCCGGGTGTGGCCGTAGCCGTAAACGCAAAAGCAGTAATAGACAGAATCAGTTCCATATTTGAAGCATTGATTTTTAAGCCAGCGTGACGGAGACAATATCAGTTTGATAGCAAGGTTAAAACAATAAAGGTCGTACAAAGTATATGTCGCTACCGGTAAACCAGGAACTACTGGACGTAGTAGATGACGATGATCGTGTCATCGGTGTTAAAACTCGTGGTGAAATACACTCGCAGGGTTTAATGCATCGTGCCGTGCATATTCTGGTGTTTAATTCGGCGGGTGAGATATTCATTCAGAAGCGTTCGATGAGCAAGGATGAAAATCCGGGGCAGTGGGATACATCCTGTGCAGGTCATGTTGACAGTGGAGAAACTTATTTCGATTGCGCGATTCGTGAACTTGAGGAAGAACTAGGTATCATGCCAGCGCCTGTATTGAAGCTACAGTTTCACGTTTCACCAACAGCACAAAACGGTATGGAACACAGCCCGGTTTATTCCTGTATTTATGATGGTGAATTGTGTTTACAGGAGGAAGAGATCGATGCGGGTGAATGGCTTGGCGAGCACGAAATGGACAATCTTGTTTCGGAAGCAGGTAGTAACCTGACTGGTATTTTACGTTTCATCTGGAGGCGGTATCGTGGCAGGAAAGGAATTTAATGACTTCAGAGGCCTTATTGATTAATTCTATACCGCCCATAAAATCAAACGATTTTTACAGACAATTGTTGTCAGGTATTTTACAATCCGGGGCCGAGCTGTAATAAAAAATACAATTTAATAACCTACGAGGAGCAGTTAAATGACTAAAAAATTATTCAAGAAGCTAGCTATTTTAACCGGTGCATCGGCGCTGGTGATGAGCCAGGCATTCGCCGCAACGGAATTAACCGTTTATACCGCGGTCGAGGCCGAGGATCTGGCAAGATATGCTGAGACGTTCAACAAAGACCATCCTGATATCAAAATCAAATGGGTGCGCGATTCGACCGGTATTGTTACCGCCAAATTACTCGCGGAAAAGAATAATCCGCAAGCCGATCTGGTCTGGGGACTGGCGGCAACTTCGTTGCTGCTGTTGAAAAGCGAAGGCATGCTAGAACCTTACAAGCCGAAGGGTGTCGGTGCACTCGACAAGAAGTTCGTCGACAAGGGTGCGATACCTTCCTGGGTTGGTATGGATGCATGGGTTGCCTCAGTTTGCTATAACACTGTCGAAGCTGCCAAGCATGGTTTGAAGCCACCCAAGTCCTGGAAAGATCTGGTTGACCCGATGTACAGAGGTCATTTAATTATGCCGAACCCTAATTCATCGGGAACCGGATTCCTCGATGTTTCGAGCTGGTTGCAAATGTTTGGTGAAAAAGGTGGTTGGGACTTTATGGATGGCCTGCACGATAATATCGCGCGTTATACGCATTCTGGTTCCAAGCCCTGTAAGCTTGCAGCGGCGGGTGAAATTCCAATCGGAATTTCTTTTGCTTTCCGCGGCGCTAAGTCGAAAGCTAAGGGTGCGCCGATCGATATTATCGTGCCAAGCGAGGGTGTTGGTTGGGACATGGAAGCCACGGCGATTGTTGCTGGTACCGATAAGCTTAAAGCTGCCCAGACACTGGTAGACTGGTCGATTACTAAAAAAGCCAACCAGATGTATAACACTGGCTACGCGGTAGTTGCCTATCCAGGTGTCGCTAAACCGGTGAAACATTTCCCGAGCAATTTGCTGGCTAAAATGATCGACAACGACTTTGAATTTGCGGCGAACAATCGCAAACGCATTTTGACTGAATGGCAAAAGCGTTACGACTCCAAGTCTGATCCCAAATAACCATAAGTAGTCTGTAATGTTGGCCTGATCACCACGGTGATCAGGCCGTTTCTTTGGCAACCTGTCAATTGGTGGCGATTACGATGGCGGACGAAGCGAATTCACCTGAGCCTTATCTCAGGATTGATCGACTTAGTAAACATTTCGGCGATTTTGTCGCCTTGGATAAAGTTTCACTCGATGTTTTCGAAGGTGAGTTCGTCTGTTTTCTCGGTCCTTCTGGCTGCGGCAAAACCACTTTCCTGCGCGCCATAGCGGGTCTCGATATCCAAACCAGCGGCACGGTTGTGCAGGCCGGAAAGAATATTTCAGCTCTGCCGCCATCCGAGCGCGACTTTGGTATCGTGTTTCAATCTTATGCACTCTTCCCCAACCTGAGTGTCGAGCGGAACATTGCCTTCGGGTTGGAAAATGAAAAAGTCAACAAAGCAGCTATCAATCAACGGGTTGGTGAATTACTCGATCTGGTGGGTCTGCCCGATCAGGGCAAGAAATACCCGGCACAACTCTCAGGCGGACAACAACAACGTATCGCATTGGCACGGGCGCTGGCTACATCGCCAGGTTTATTGTTGCTCGACGAACCCCTGTCCGCACTCGACGCCAAGGTGCGTACCCACTTACGCCACGAAATGAAGGCCCTGCAACGTCGCCTCGGCGTGACCACCATCATGGTCACCCACGACCAGGAAGAAGCACTGACCATGGCGGATCGCATCGTGGTAATGAATCATGGTGTGATCGAACAGGTGGGTACGCCGACGGAGATTTATCGTGAACCGGGTACCTTGTTTGTCGCCGATTTTATTGGTGCGATGAATCAGATAAATGCTGCGGTTATAGGTGAAAGCCAGGTCAGTATTGGTGATAAACAATTTGCAACGCGTGATCACCAATACGCTTCGGGCCAGTCGGTAACGGTCGCCATTCGACCGGAAGACATTGTACCAACTGCCGGAGATGGCCAGGTGACAACAGACAATAGCTTTGTCGCCGAAGTTGAAGAAATGGAGTTTTTGGGTTCCTTCTGGCGAGTTTCGTTAAGCAATAAGCAACTGGGTGATGTAAACCTGTCGGCAGACCTGTCGATCAATGCAATCCGCAGGCTCAACGTCGAGCCTGGCAAGCAAATCAACGTCGAGCTGCCGGCAAACAGCCTCTGGGTTTTCCCCGACTCGGCTGGATAATGTGATGACCAGCCACAGTGCAACGCTGGAAAGTAACACGGCGCCATTGATCAAACCTAAAACCAGCAGGGATGATCGCATCATGACTGCGTTCATGTTGGTGATTGGTTTGTACTTAATCGTAACCCTGGCTTTTCCGTTGTACGCCATGCTGTCGAAATCATTTTCGACTTTCACTTTTAATCTGAATAATTTTGAATTCCAGATTAACAAGGGTGATGGTTGGAGCGGGCCGGTTAGCGCCAAAGCACTCAATGATGAGTTGCAGGTATTCAAGCCCGAAGAGCTGGCGACCAGTTCTGATGGGCGTCTGTCGGTAACAGGATTATTCCCCGATTTCAGTTTTCGTAGTCCAACTAAATACAGGCTAAGACAGGTAAACCCTGAGAGTTCATTCCTGGTTGGTAGCAATCGTATCGCAGATACCGCGTGGCACGAGTTCGATTCGAATAAATTCAGGCGCGTGGTACTGCGACCTTCGAGTGCAATCGGGCTGGAGAATTATCGATCCTATTTCAGCACGCCTGCATTATTTCGTTCGATAGGCAACTCGCTCACCATTGCGATCATCAGTACGATCATTACCGTGTCACTGGCATTTGGCTTTGCTTACGCATTGAATCGTAGCACCATGCGTTTCAAGGGTATATTCAGACTGGTGGCGATGATCCCGATTCTGGTGCCTTCCCTGCTACCCGGTATCGCCCTGGTTTATCTGTTCGGTAACCAGGGCATGATCAAGGAGTTGTTAATGGGCGAGTCGATCTACGGGCCCATTGGCATCGTCATCGGATCGGTATTTTTTACCTTCCCGCATGCATTGATCATTATTACTACGGCATTGGCGATTTCTGACGCACGACTCTACGAGGCGGCGATTTCACTCCGCGCCAGTCGCTGGAAGACGTTCTGGACAGTCACTATTCCGGGCGCGCGATACGGTTTAATTTCGGCAGCATTCGTGGTGTTTAACCTGGTGATTACCGATTTCGGCTTACCCAAGGTGATTGGCGGTCAATACAACATGCTCGCGGTCGATATTTATAAACAGGTGATTGGGCAGCAGAATTTTGAAATGGGTGCAGTGGTTTCAGTCGTGTTACTTATCCCGGCCTTATTCGCCTTTTCTATCGACCGCTATGTGCAAAAACGACAGGTAGCCCTGCTGTCAGCGCGCTCAGTGCCGTATGAACCCAAACCGCATAAACAATTCGATTTGATTTGCCTGGTTTACTGTTTGCTGGTGGCGATTTTCATCGTTGGTTTAATCGGTGTATGCCAGTACGCGGCATTGATTAATTTCTGGCCATACGATCTATCGCTAAGCCTGACCAATTATAATTTCGAAGTGATGGACGGCGGCGGCTGGGACTCGTATGTCAATTCAATACAGCTGGGCCTGCTAACCGCGGTGGTGGGTACGGTCGTGGTATTCTGCGGCGCTTATGTGGTCGAAAAGACTAATGGTTTTGTCGCCACCCGATCCGGCTTTCAATTCCTCGCCATGATGCCGATGGCGGTGCCTGGCATGGTGCTGGGTCTGGCATATATTTTCTTCTTCAACGACCCGGCCAATCCGTTAAATGGTATTTACGCCACCATGATTATTCTGGTGATTTGCACGGTGACACATTTCTATACCGTGTCGCACCTCACCGCGGTGACAGCCCTGAAGCAAATGGACAGGGAATTCGAATCGGTATCTGCGTCATTAAAACAACCTTTTTACAAGTTATTCTCACGGGTCACGGTGCCGGTATGTTTGCCTTCAATACTGGATATTTCGATTTACCTGTTTGTGAATGCGATGACTACCGTGTCAGCGGTGATCTTTCTCTATTCACCCGATACAACGCTGGCTTCCATTGCCGTGCTGAACATGGACGATGCTGGTGACGTCGCACCGGCAGCGGCGATGGGCATGATGATTTTTTACACCAATGTCACGGCGCGATTAATACATTTGTTTGTTACACGCAAGGTAATGCGAACCACGCAGGCCTGGAGGACACGTCAGGGTGGGTCTGGTTGATGCGAGCCTGGCTATCTGTTTGTGCTGATTGTTTTGGTGTGCACTTTACAACGGTCGGTAGACGTGTTCATGAGTGGAGGGATGATGAATTATAGACCTAACCCCCATCAATCTTGCTGAAAAAATACTGTAA
>JAAENK010000325.1 GCA_024224415.1 Gammaproteobacteria bacterium
ACAACAATCTTCTCTAGCTGAACCAGAGATTTTTCGAACTCTTTGAGTTTATTGTCTGCTTTTGGCATAGCCGCGCCCAAAATAAAATTTCACCGATTATAAAGCATCCAGGGTCTCAGCCAAATGACCCACTGGAATCAATTTCAGGTTTTTAAGGCTGTTGCGTTTGGGCTTATTGGCTTTTGGGATGATCGCGGTTTCAAAACCGTGTTTGCTGGCTTCGCGCAGACGATCCTCGCCGTTGGGCACTGGGCGTATTTCGCCCGATAAACCGACTTCGCCGAATACCAGTAAACGGTTGCTCACTGGACGGTCGCGATAGCTCGATAAAATGGCCAGAATTACCGCAAGGTCGGCACCAGTTTCGGCAATGCGCACACCGCCCACAGCGTTGATAAACACATCCTGATCGTAAAAGGGGATACTGCCATGGCGTTGTAAAATCGCCAGCAGCATCGCCAATCGGTTTGATTCTAGACCAACGCTGATGCGCCGAGGATGACCGCCATGACTTTCGGTGACCAGTGCCTGAATCTCGACCAGAATAGGTCGTGTGCCTTCGCGCGAAACCATAATCACGCTACCTGACACGGGTTGTTCGTGCTGCGACAGAAAAATTGCCGAAGGGTTACTAACCTGCTTCAGGCCTTCGTCGGTCATGGCGAATATGCCGAGTTCGTTGACAGCACCGAATCTGTTTTTAACCGCACGTATGACCCGGTACCGGGTTGAATTGTCACCCTCGAAATAAAGCACGGTGTCGACCATGTGTTCGAGCACCCTCGGTCCAGCTAGCTGTCCTTCTTTGGTGACATGGCCAACCAGGAATATGGTGATATTGCTTTGCTTGGCCAGCCTCACCAACATCGCGGTGCTTTCACGAATCTGGCTCACGGAACCGGGCGCCGATTGCAAACTGTTGGTAAAAATCGTCTGTATCGAATCAATCACCATGATTGCGGGTTTGCTACTGCTGGCCTGGGCAATAATTTCTTCGATGCAGGTTGAGCTGAGTAATTTTAAATGCTGGCTCGGCAATTTTAAGCGTTGTGCTCGCATACCCACCTGTTGGGGTGATTCCTCTCCGGTGACATAAAGTGCGTTGTGCTGTTGGCTTACCAGGGTCAGGCATTGCAACAGTATGGTCGATTTGCCAATGCCGGGGTCGCCGCCAAGCAATATCACCGAACCTGGTACCATGCCGCCGCCAAGCACTCGGTCGAGTTCGACCAACTTGCTACTAAAGCGCGGCGCGTCTGTGGTGGCAAACTGATCCAGATTTAGAAGCTTTGAAGAACCTGCGCCACCATGCCAGTTGGTAGACGACTTACCCGGTCCCGCGACGATTGCAGGCAATTCCTCGATACTGTTCCAGCTCTTGCAATCCGGGCATTGCCCCGACCATTTGGGTAACAGCGTTGCGCACTCACGGCATTGAAATTGTGACTGCGTTTTAGCCATCGAGCGGTAACTCGGTTTGCAGGTTGTGTTTTGGTTTGATTTTATAAGGTGACAGCCGTACTGTTTTCACCATATTGTTTTTGACCTGCATCACCTCGATGGGATACCGCTCGATCAACATACTGGTGCCTGATTCTGGAATAAATTCCATGTACTCCAGAATCAATCCGTTCAGCGTTTTCGGGCCATCGGTAGGCAGGCCGATATTCAAATTACGGTTGAGCACACGCACGTGGGCGGAGCCGTCAACCAGGTAACTGCCATCGGTATCCTGATAAAAATCCTGGTGCAATGCGGTTGGGTCGGTAGTGAATTCACCGACGATTTCTTCGAGTATATCCTCGATAGTAACCAGCCCCTGAATATCCCCGTATTCATCGACCACAAACCCCATACGGCGTTTGTTTTTGCGAAAGTTGAGGAGTTGTGTGGTGAGCGGGGTGCCCTCGGGAATGAAGTAACTTTGCCGGGTAATGGCTTTCAGGCTTTCGGGATTGAATTCATCATTCATCAACAGAGGCAGGATTTTACGCATTTGTGCGAGCCCGATTAAATTATCAATATTGTCGTTGTATATCGGAATACGCGTATACGACATGTTGGTGATTTGTTTGAGCGTATCGTTCCAGTTTTCTTCAAGGTCGATGCCGATGATTTCATTGCGCGGCACCATGATATCGTCGACACTGACTTTTCCCAGATCGAGAATACTGATCAACATATCGCGGTGCGAATCTGGGATTAACCCGCTGGTTTCGGAAACTGCGACGCGTAATTCATCGGAGGTCAGTGCGTCGCTGGTGTGCGATTTCTCCGCTAGTTGAAACGGCATCAGCACGATTTTTGACAACCAGTTGATGATCCACACAAGTGGTGATAACAATCGTGACAGTGGCTTGTATACATAAGCCGCTGGCAGGGCAATTTTTTCCGGGTGCGTGGCCGCCAGGGTCTTTGGTGTAACTTCGGCAAATAGCAATAGAATCAGCGTCAATACACCGGTAGCGACGGCGATACCGGCTTCACCATATATGCGATAACCAATATAAGTCGCAAGTTGGGTGATTAGTACATTAACAAAGTTATTGCCGAGCAGGATCAAGCTGATGAGTTTGTCGGGATTATTCAATAGTGCCAGTGCCCGTTTCGCACCGCCATGGTTCTTGTCGGCGAGATGTTTGAGGCGATATCGATTTAAACTCATTAATCCGGTTTCGGAGCTGGAGAAAAATGCCGACAACAGGATTAATACCAGCAGGGTAATGAATAAAATGTATAAGGGAATATCGTTCAAGGCTGGGGAGTTGAGACCATGAAGGTAATTACTGGAGTATGAATTCGAGTACGAGTTTACTGCCAAAGAAAGCCAGCATTAGAAAGAGGAAAGCCGACAACGTCCAGCGAATCGCGGTTTTGCCGCGCCAGCCAAACCGAAGACGTCCGAACATCAGGATTCCCAGGATGAACCAGGCAACAATTGATAATGTTGTTTTGTGCACCAGATGCTGGGAGAAAATATCTTCGAGGTAGACAAAACCGCTGAGCAATGAGGCGCTGAGAAAGGCAAATCCAAATCCGAGAAACAAAAAAAGTAATGTTTCCATATCATGAATCGGCGGTAAATAACGAATCAGGCCGCCGGGGTGATGCGAGCGAATGGCATGGTCCTGGTAGGCCAGCAAGGTGGCCTGGAAGGCTCCCAGGGTAATCAGACTATAAGCTACAATAGATAGCAGTATATGGCCCTGGATCGCGTTACTCGATGTCTCGATGATATGAGTAGAGAGATTCAAACTGGCGAGTACGCAGGCAAGACCACTGATCGGAAAGATCGCAATACCAAGGCTTTCAATACGCTTGAAATAAGCGCTGAGCAATATCTGTATCGAGATTAACCAGCTAATGAGCGAAAACGCGGCAAAGAAACCAAGATTTAGTCCCTTATCCTGATAAATTAGACCATTCAGTAACAGGGCATGAAAAAGTGTAGCTATCAAAGCCGGAGCCAGACCCACCCAGCGTTGCTGGGACGTTTTACCCAATTGTTTAAATATGAGAAACGCCGACAGGCAATACAAAAGTGTTGCAAGAACGCTGGCTATGGTGGGGGACATCAGTTTTTAGATAACAATTATAAATCCAAGTGTAACTGAAAAACTGATTTGTGGCACTAATCTGTGGCATAAAGTCCTAGGGTTTAATGACTACCTGGGATAGTGGAAGTGCATAAAAAGTTCTGATCTAATCTTCAGGTTCCTGAGTAACCGAATCTCAGGGCAAGTCTAATTCCATGTCATTTTCTTTATTGCAAACCCGAAAACAAAAGTTAAATTTCAATAAAATTCAAACTTGAGTATGATTAATGCTATTTAATTTGCTATAACAGCTATGAATCTGGCGAAGCAACAAAAGAAATTGATTAACCAAAGATGCAGATAAAAATTTTAGGCTGTTCTGGTGGTATTGGGGCTAATCTCAGGACCACTTCGTTTTTGATTGATGATGATGTGCTGATCGATGCAGGTACCGGTGTGGGTGATTTGCCACTGAACCAGATGACCGGTATCCGGCATATATTTTTAACCCATTCGCATATGGATCATATCGCTGGTTTACCGTTGCTGGCCGACAGCATGTTTGGTGTGCATGATGAACCCATCGTGGTGCATGCCTTGCAGGAAACCATTGATGCATTGAAGCAGCATGTTTTTAACTGGATAATCTGGCCTGATTTCTCTGCTTTGCCTGCCCCGGAAAGACCTTCTCTGGATTTGAAGGTTATGCAACCCGGTGAAAAGCTTGCGATCCGTTCCAGGGAATTCGAAATGATTCCAGTCAATCATACTGTACCAGGGGTTGGCTATTGTGTGCAGAACGAAAATGGTACAGCGGCCTTCAGTGGCGATACAGTGACAAACGACACGCTTTGGACCGTCTTAAATAGCTATGAGGAAATCGACCTGCTATTTGTCGAGTCGGCATTTTCGAATAACGATATTGAGATCAGTAAACTTTCCAAGCATTATTGCCCGAGCCTACTGGGTGAGGATATTCTCAAACTAAAGCATCGTCCAGATGTCTGGCTTACGCATTTTAAACCCGGTGAAGAAGATCTTATATATCGGGAGTGTGTCGATGCTATGCCGGGTTTTAAGGTACAGCATTTGCGCGGCAGCGAGATATTCAAGCTTTAGTTTCCGTCGGCTGGACGCCCGCACGGGGGTAGGCAATCATTATTTACACTCTAGCTTAAATCAGTTGTATCCTGAAATATTAATCGGTATATTGCAATATCACGATTATAAGCTACCAAAATTTTATGGGTTTGACAACAGCACAACTATTTGACGTCTCACAAAATCAGATTGCAGGGTTTGCCAAAGCCCTCGCTCATCCAGCAAGGGTTGCCATCATTCAGGAATTAGTGAAACGAAATACCTGCGTTTGCGGTGAACTGGTGGGTGTATTGCCACTTTCTCAGTCCACCATATCGCAACATTTGAAGGAACTGAAGCAGACAGGATTGCTTAAAGGTGAAGTCGAGGGTTCCAGGGTTTGCTACTGCATCAATCAGGAAAACTGGCAATCTGCAAAAACAATATTTGCAGAGTTGTTTGAAAGCTTTGGTGTCACATAGATTACCAATTGGCAACTAACCTGGAGATAGTTATGAATATGGGAAAAGATTTTGAAGAAAGTGATGTGGAAACGATCTTTGCAAAGGGTATGTATTGTGCAGAAAGTGTTTTGTTGGCTATTGCAAAAGAGAACTCCGTTGAATCTCCACTGATCCCACGGATTGCCACGGGATTTTGCAGTGGTATGGCACGCACATGTGGGACCTGCGGTGCTTTGACTGGAGGCATATTAGCTATCAATATTCTGCATGGACGTACTACACCTGAGCAATCAGTCGAGAATAACTATCGCCTGGTGAGAGAGCTGGTCAGTCGCTTCGAAGGTGAGTTCAACAGTACAGACTGTGAGAAATTGCTTGGTTGTGATTTGGGTACCAAAGAGGGTCAGGACATATTTGGTAAGCAGAATCTGGTTGAAAAGTGTCAGCTATTTACTAAAAAGACTACCTCAATCACCAGAGAGCTCCTGGCTGATAATTTAAGCTCAGCGGATCCACGCTGAAGAACGCAGGACAAAGCCTGTGCCTGGTCTGGATTATCGAATTGCAGGTTATGCATCGACGAATGCGACTGCTATAATCGCGCTCTTGCTGACAAATAACCAATCACAGTCTTATGTTCGAGAACCTGACCGACCGCCTTTCCAAAACCCTGAAAAACCTGCGTGGTCAGGGGCGACTTAGCGAAGACAACATCAAGAACAGCCTGCGTGAAGTTCGTCAGGCGCTGTTAGAGGCTGATGTCGCCTTGCCGGTAGTTCGTGAGTTTATTGATAAGGTGCGTGAAAAGGCCCAGGGCAAAGAGGTCATCGGCAGCCTGTCACCGGGTCAGGCATTGGTCAAAGTGGTTAACGACGAGCTCGTGGCGGTAATGGGTCATCAACACGATGCGCTAGACCTGAATCAGAAGCCACCGGTTACTATTTTGATGGCTGGCCTGCAGGGTGCGGGTAAAACCACCACTGTGGCTAAACTGGCTCGGCGTTTGATAGAAGTCGATAAAAAGACTGTGATGGTGGCGAGTACGGATGTCTACCGTCCGGCTGCGATCGACCAGTTGCAGACGCTGGCTAGTGAAGTCAGTGCCATTTTTCATCCCAGTGATATTAAACAGAAGCCAGTAGACATTTCCCGCTGGGCACAGGAAGCAGCGCGTAAGCAAAACGTCGATGTATTAATTCTCGATACTGCCGGTCGTTTGCATATCGATCAGCAGATGATGGATGAAATCAAGGGCATTCATAATGCGGTAACGCCAACCGAAACCCTGTTCGTGGTCGATAGCATGACCGGCCAGGATGCTGCCAATACCGCGAAGGCATTTGGTGAAGCGTTGCCATTAAGCGGTGTGGTATTAACCAAAACAGACGGCGACGCCCGCGGCGGTGCGGCTTTATCGGTCCGTCATATTACCGGTAAGCCAATCAAATATATCGGTTCCGGTGAAAAAACCGATGCACTCGAAGCCTTTCATCCCGATCGCATGGCTTCACGTATACTTGGCATGGGCGACATACTCTCGTTGGTCGAGCAAGCTCACGAAAAGGTAGACCACGAAAAGGCCGAAAAGATCGCCAGGAAAGTCAAAAAGGGCAAGGGCTTTGACCTCGAAGATTTACGTGATCAGTTCGTGCAAATGGATAAGATGGGAGGTCTCGGCAGCATGATCGACAAATTACCCGGCATGGGTGCGGGTATGGCACAGGCTATGCAAAACCCGGCGCATACCAGGCAAATGAAACGTATGGTGGCGATCATCGATTCGATGACGCCAAAGGAACGTGGTAGACCCGAGCTTATTAATGGTTCTCGTAAACGCCGTATGGCAATGGGCTCGGGGACACAGATTCAGGACGTCAACCGCTTGCTCAAACAGCACAAACAAATGCAGAAAATGATGAAGAAAATGGGTAGTAAAGGCGGTATGGCCAACATGATGCGAGGGCTCAAAGGCAAAATGCCACCGGGAATGCCGTTTTAAGCTGTAAAAGGTGTAAAAAGGCTATTTACGGACTTCACAGACGTACTTTTTTAGGTACAATACGCGGTCTTCTGACCCTGGGGTCAGCGGCATTCTGTTGTCTGGTGACATTTTGAGGAATTTTTAATGGTTTCAATTCGTTTGGCTCGTGGCGGCTCTAAAAAGCGTCCCTTCTATCATGTGGTTGTTAGCGACAGCCGCAGTCCTAGAGATGGTCGTTATATCGAGCGCGTTGGGTTTTTTAATCCACAAGCTCGTGGTCAGGAAGAAGAATTACGTCTCGACAATGAGCGTATCGATTATTGGGTTTCCAAAGGGGCCCAAACTAGCGAACGCGTCGCCAGTTTGATCAAAGGCGCAGAAAAGGCGGCTTAAGCGTTCTGGCTGGTCGTGTTATGGACCAACGCAACAACGAAATCTGTGTTGGGCATATAACCGGCGTACAGGGGTTAAGAGGCTGGGTCAGGGTGTTTTCAGACACTGATCCACGCGAAAATATCGTGAATTACAGTCCATGGATGCTCAAAGCAGATGGTTCTGTACAGACACTGGAAGTTGAAGGACGTTTGCATGGCAGGCTGGTGCTGGCCAAGTTGACTGGTATCGAAAGCAGAGAGGCGGCAGCCGAGTTAATCGGTAACAAAATTTATATTCGACCGGAGCAGTTACCAGAGCTGGCAAAAGGTGAGTATTACTGGTCCGACCTGATTGGTATGCAGGTCGAGTCGGTTCAGGCCGAAATGCTTGGACAAGTCGAAGACATGATGGAAACCGGCGCGAATGACGTGATGGTGGTGAAGGGTGACAGGCAAAGGCTTATTCCCTTCGTGATCGACGATATCGTTAGAGAAGTCGATATGGCCGGACGACGTATTATTGTCGACTGGCAAGCAGATTATTAGGGTTCATCGGGATGCGAATCGATGTTATTACACTGTTTCCCGAACTGGTCAGGCAGGTGGTTGAATGCGGTGTAGTAGGACGAGCCGCAGATAAAGATTTACTTCAGCTTGAATGCTGGAACCCAAGGAATTATACGCTGGACAAGCATCGTACAGTCGATGATCGACCCTACGGTGGCGGTCCGGGTATGCTGATGAAGGTTCAACCATTGCAGGATACGATCCATGCGGTGCGCGAGCAAAACCAGGGTAAGCTGGTTTATCTCAGCCCGCAGGGCAGGCCGGTGACTCAGCTGAACCTGGCAAGACAGGCTGAACTGGAATCAGTAATATTTTTATGCGGTCGATACGAAGGTGTTGACGAGCGGTTTATCGAACAGGAAGTCGATGAAGAGTGGTCGATTGGCGACTATGTCATCAGTGGCGGCGAATTGGCAGCCATGGTCTGTATCGATGCGATGGCACGGTTAATTCCAGGCGCACTTGGGCATGAATTATCGTCACAGCAGGATTCATTTAGTCTGGGTTTACTAGATTGCCCGCACTATACACGTCCGGAACTGATCGATGGTGCTGGAGTACCGGAAGTACTGATGAATGGCAATCATCGGCAAATTCAGGACTGGCGTGATAAACAGTCACTGGGACGTACCTGGCGAAGACGACCAGAATTGCTCGAAATACTCGAGCTGGATGCAAGGCAACAGGTACTATTGCAAGAATTTATCGACGAGTTTAAGTCAAACTCGTAGAACTTGAGACAGACATTTTTAGAGGAAGCGACATGAGCAACATCATTGCACAACTCGAAGCAGAACAGATGAAAACCGATGTGCCTGCATTTTCACCCGGCGATACTGTGGTGGTACAGGTACGCGTCACGGAAGGCACCCGTGAACGTCTACAGGCGTTTGAAGGAGTGGTCATTGCCAAGCGCAGTCGCGGCATCAATTCGGCTTTCACAGTGCGCAAGATTTCCCACGGCGAAGGTGTAGAGCGAGTATTCCAGACGCACAGTCCACTAATCGCCGAGATCAAGGTCAAGCGTCGCGGTAAAGTACGCCAGGCTAAACTCTACTACTTGCGTGGTCGTACCGGTAAGGCGGCGCGTATCAAGGAAAAGCTTTAATCATCTGCAAACTTGTAGTTGAGTCAAAATCGGAAAGGCGTGTATGCTCAGGCATCGCGCCTTTTTTTTATGAGTGGAATATGATTGTTAGTCGTTTCATTTTTCGATTTCTATGCATCGGCATTGTTAGCCTGCATTCGACATTCGCCGACGAACGCCTGGATGTGTTAAAGCGCATCTCGGCTGCGGGCGCACCAGCTTTAACTCTGAAAATGCTCGATCAGGCTCAGCCAAAGCTCGATACAGATCTTTATGAATGGATTTTGTGGGAGCAGGAACGATATAAGATTCTTTCACAATGGCAGCAGTGGGACCGCTTACTGGTGAAACTTGAAGGCCTGCCTGTCGATATACCGGAGCAATTCAAACATCAGGCCATTACTTATAAGGCAAGAGCCTATATAAAACTGGGGCAAACCAGTACGGCGCGCAAGATACTGCGTGATCAACTGTGGCAGTCCGACGCCGATGCCGTGGTTGAATATCAAACCTGGCGCCGACTGGTGATTGTCAGTTATCTCGAAGATGGTCGTATCGAAGACGCTCGTATTGCGATGCTGCGTTTCGATCAGGACTTTGACAGCCAGGAAGTCTCCTGGTTATTACTGCGGGCATCGGTTTTAATTCAGACTGGTCGCTACGAACAGGCAGTTCAAATACTGCAGGATCAAACAAGCTGGCAGGCACAGACTACCGGTTTGCTGGCGAAATTTCGTGTCGGACAAATTAGTCAATCGGATTTATGGAAGCAGGTGAAGTCCGCTACTGCGAAGCAAGACAAACATCCCGATGAATTGGCGACCCTCTGGGCGCTTGGTGTTTATGCTGCAGAACACATGTCTCCGGTCGACCGCGTTATTGCGCTCGAACAGCATTTTCGAAATACCCTGGTTTCGCCACTGCAATTGTTCGAACTACAGGCTGACCGTTTATGGCGGGCCTACCATGAATACGCGCAACTGGTTGGCAATCGGGCCGAATTACTAGTCGGTAATAATAGTAAATGGCTCGAACTGGCGAATAATGCAGCCAAAGCGACGCCGATCAAGGCTCGTTCTCTTTACGCGCTTTTAATGGCCAAAAGTGATGAAGTCGATATTATCAATGGCGCGGCCAGTGGTTATTTAAAAACTTTTGGAACGATTGAAGAAGCTGAGCGAAATCTACTCAACCATTTATTTAACCATAGCGATAGCTTTGCTGACGCGGATCGAATTCCACCCGTGATGCGTTATCAACTGGTTGATCTGGCTTTGAAAAATGCAGACATCGAAGAGGCCACCCGTTTGATGTCGGGTCTGACTACTTATCCCGAAGGTACTGACAGGTTAAGTTGGCAATTACGCCAGTCACGAGTATTGATTCTCGGTGGTCGTTACGAAGAAGGCAGTCAAATCATGCAGGTGCTGATAGCCGAGTATAAAGAACCGAGCGCCGAAAATACTGACCGTATCTTGCAAGTCTTATTCGACCTGCAAACGGTTAACCTGCACGATGAAGTCATTAACCATTTCAACCAGTTACTGCATATTGGCGTCGAGCCACGACAACATCGTGAAATTCTGTTCTGGATCGGTGATTCCTACAAAGGTCTGAAGAAATACGACCAGGCCGCCCTGTTATATTTGCAGTCGGCCATGCTGCCAGATCCGCAGGCAATGGATCCCTGGGCGCAGACCGCCAGGTTTAATGCTGCCGAAAGCTTGCAAAAATCGGGTCTGGTAGACGATGCGCGGCGCATATACCAGGCCCTGCTCGATGTGACTGAAGAGCCCGTGCGACGTTCCCTGTTAAATCATAATATTCAGCAATTGTGGTTGAACCAGAATACCGACTAAAACTGGCAGGATGGTGTCGAGGCTGAAAGTTGCTGTTCCTCTTCCGACATGTCTGGCTGAATATGCTCAAATAATGGAGTAGATAAATACCGCTCGCCGGTGTCGGGTAACATACACAGAATGTTACTTCCCTGAACTGCTGATTTGGCAACCTGCAATGCTGCTGCCAGTGTGGCGCCAGCACTGATACCGACAAAAATGCCTTCCTGTTGAGCCAGGTTTTGTGAGCATTCTATTGCTTTGGGTCCCGCAACTGTGACGATTGTTTTGTCTTCATCACTGGCCATCGCGTCACCAGTCAGTTTGGGGATGAAGTCGGGTGTCCAGCCCTGCACCGGGTGAGGACTGAAGCTCGGGTGGCTTTCCGCTGGTGAGCCATCATCGTTGCGTTTCTGCTCGATGCCATCTCTGAGTAAGCTGGCAAGTTCTGGTTCGGCAACAATCACTTTAGTTTGTGGGCTTTTTTCGCGCAGCACGCGAGAAACCCCTTTTAAAGTGCCACCGGTGCCGTAGCCTGTCACCCAGTAATCCAGTTGTTTGCCTTCGAATGCCGCCAGTATCTCTGGTGCTGTAGTGTTTGAATGCATGTTGGCATTGGCTTCGTTTTCAAATTGTCGGGCCAGAAACCAGCCGTTTTGCTCCGCCAGTTCTTTTGCCTTTTGCACCATGCCGCTGCCTTTCAGTGGTGCTGGTGTGAGGACTACCTTAGCGCCCAGGAAGCGCATCAATTTGCGGCGTTCGATGCTGAAGCTTTCCGCCATGGTGACCACTAACGGGTAGCCTTTTTGTGCACAAACCATAGCGAGGCCAATACCCGTATTACCACTGGTGGCCTCGATGACGGTTTGTCCGGGTTTTAGTGTGCCGCTTTTCTCGGCATCTTCAATAACGCCTAGCGCAAGGCGGTCTTTGACCGATCCCATGGGGTTAAAAGCTTCGATTTTTGCATATAGGTTGACATGCTCGGGCGCGAGTTTATTTATTTTCACCACGGGGGTATTGCCGATCGTGCTTAATATATTATCGTGTATGTTCGCCATGCCATCCTCTGAAATTGTTCTTAGTGAATGACTAATCAGTAGAAGGTTTCCTGTGCAGGTTGTCAAGTTTCGGATAACCTGTGGCTTGTATTGTGGCTAAATACTTAGAATTTCTTGAGAATTTTGATCCTTCTCCCACTTGAAACCCGTTTACTGATCCTCATATTAAGCGCGTTATTAGTAGCCATTTTTCAGGAGAGGTTTAGATATGACTGTAACAGCCAATGCAGAGACTCGCGGCTTTGAAACAGAAGTTAATCAATTACTGGATCTGATGATCCACTCACTGTATTCCAATAAAGACATTTTTCTACGTGAATTGATTTCCAATGCGTCGGATGCCTGCGATAGATTGCGTTTCACTGCAGTATCTGATGCCAGTTTGTACGAAGACGATATTGAACTGAAGATCAAGCTCAGTTACGACAAGGAAAATCGAACGATAACCATTACTGACAACGGCGTGGGCATGAATCGTGACGAAGTCATCGATAATATAGGCACTATCGCCAAGTCGGGCACCAAATCATTTCTGGAATCGATTACTGGCGATCAAAAGAGCGATGCCAATCTTATTGGACAGTTCGGTGTTGGTTTTTATTCATCATTTATCGTTGCCGAAGAAGTGACATTGAGATCGCGTAAAGCGGGCGATTCACATGAAAATGGTGTGGAGTGGGTTTCCAGCGGCAAGGGTGAATATAGTATAAGTTCTATCGACAAGCCAAAGCGCGGCACCGAAATAACCCTCAAACTGCGTGAAGGCGAGGATGATTTCCTCAACGACTGGAAATTACGCTCGATCGTCACTTCCTACTCCGATCATATTGATTTCCCGGTGGTTATGGATAAAACCATCGAACCCGAAGAAGAGGGTGGAGAAACGGTTATCGAAGAAGAAACCGTGAACCAGGCATCAGCGCTGTGGACGCGTGCGAAAGGTGATATCAAGGAAGAAGAATACAAGGAGTTTTACAAACACGTCGCCCACGATTACGAAGACCCTATCGACTGGAGTCATAACCGTGTCGAAGGCACCACTGAATATACCTCCCTGCTATACATCCCCGCACGTGCGCCATTTGATTTGTATGATCGTGAGTCAAAACATGGTGTTAAGCTTTATGTGCAACGTGTATTTATCATGGAAGACGCCGAAAAGTTGATGCCACGATACCTGCGCTTTGTGCGTGGTTTGATCGATTCCAACGATTTGCCGCTGAACGTATCGCGAGAAATTCTGCAAGGCAGCAAAGTTATCGACAATATCCGCAGCGGTTCGGTGAAAAAAACATTAAGCATGCTGGAGAAGGTTGCCAAAAACGATCCGGAAAAGTACCAGAAATTCTGGGACGAATTCGGCAAGGTGCTGAAAGAAGGTCCGGCCGAGGATTTTGCCAATAAGGAAAAGATCGCCAAATTGTTGCGTTTTGCCACCACACAAAGCGGTGAAGATGCGCAAACCGTGTCGCTGGATGATTACATCGGCCGCATGCAGGAAGGTCAGGACAAGATTTATTACATTGCGGCCGATTCCCATTCGGCGGCAAAAAACAGCCCTCACCTTGAGATATTCAAGAAAAAAGGCATCGAAGTACTAGTGTTGTCAGACCGAGTTGATGAGTGGCTAACATCGCATCTTAACGAATACGAAGGTAAGAAAATCCAGTCCGTGGCCAAGGGTGAGCTCGATCTCGGTAAGGACGAAGAATCAGAAAAGGAACTGGAAGAGAAAGCCAGGTCTTCAGAGAAGCTGATCAAACGCATGAAGAAATCGCTGGAAGATAAGGTTGAAGACGTTCGTGTCACCAATCGTCTGACCGACTCACCAGCCTGCATCGTGCTCAATGAACAGGATATGGCGATGCATATGCAGCGTATTCTCAAGGAAGCCGGTCACGCCATGCCAAGTTCTAAACCAATCCTGGAAATAAACCCGGATCATCCGATCGTGAAAAAGCTCGATACTGAAAAATCGAAGAAGAAGTTTACCGACTGGTCTGATATATTATTCGATCAGGCGTTACTGGCCGAAGGCGGTCAACTCGAGGATCCGGCTAGTTTCGTTGCTAAACTCAACGAAATGCTGGTGTCGATTGCAAGATAATACAACCATTCGAAAGTATATTCGTCATCCTGCAGATGTACCGATTCAGGTGGTACCGGATCGGGTTGAAGACGATGACGAAAGGGAAGAAACGCTCACCAATATCAGTCTTGGTGGGCTTTCTTTTATTTCCACTCAGGCGCTGGATGTGTTGCAAAAGGTGCGGGTTTGTATTCCTCTGATCAAACAGGACAATTTTCTAGAAGGCCGGGTCGTCTGGTGTGAAAAGGTCCAAAACGGTTATGAAGTTGGTCTTCAGTTCGAAAGATCAAAAGAAGTATTCCGCTTACGCATGATTGAGCAAATTTGTCATATCGAACATTATCGAAAGGAAGTTGAAAACCAGGAAGGGCGTCAACTCAGTACTGAAGAAGCGGCTAGAGAATGGATATCGCTATATGCCGGTGATTTCCCTGCATTGTAAGCTGTTCCTATGGTATCAGCTCCTTCCGTCGCAATTATCGGGGCCGGTCTGGCCGGTCTTACCTGTGGCGCAGCTTTAAAGGGGCTTGGGCCACACGTTAAGGTTTTTGAAAAAAGTATTTTCCCAGGAGGTCGACTCAACCATTTCCGTGCGGGGGACTATGAGTTTAATCACGGTGCGCAGTATTTCACCGTCAGCAATCCATTATTCCAAAATATCGTTTCGGCCTGGCAAAGCGATAACATTGTACGCCTATGGGACGGCTGGATTGTCGAGTTACAAAAGGGACAGATAAGCAATAGCGATATGACTACGCAGCGTTTTGTCGGGCATCCTCACATGCAGATAATTACCGAAAAGCTGGCTGAAAATTGCGATGTTCAGTATTCGTCGAATATCTGCGAAATGGAAAAACAAAGTGATGGCGGCTGGCGCCTGTTTAACGAGCGTGGCGATTACCTGGGTGCTTATGATGTCGTCATACTGGCAACGGCCGCTCATGAAACAGCAATTTTGTGTAACCAGTCCCCAAAAATCAAGCAACTCGCCGAAGCGGTGGAAATGACCGTTTGCTGGAGCGGCATGTTCGCTTTCGAAAACAAACTTGATATACCTTATGATGCGGCTTATGTGCTTGACTCCCCACTGTCATGGATATCGAGGTATCAAATGTTTGAACCTAAAACTGAAGCCGATTGTTGGGTATTGCATGCGTCACCCGAGTGGTCGCAACAATACGTCGCGAGTTTCAGAGGGCGAGTCATGCATGCTTTGCTCGATGCATTCTGGGAAGCTGCTGATATTGAAGCGCAAAAACCAATGTCGACGTCGGTGCATTGCTGGAAACACGCTGCACCGATTAACCCAATAGATGAAGATTCTCTGTTCGTTACCGAGGATAGCATCGGTGCTTGCGGTGACTGGTGTACCTCGCCTCGCGTCGAAGGTGCGGTACTGAGCGGCTTCTCCATGGCCGACCGGGTGATGAAGCATTTACGCCAATGCGGGTGAGCTGTGCTATATATCTTATTACAGCCAATACCAGTTCTAGGCAATGGACGATTTATTAAAGTCATATCCGCAACGCTCCAAACTACAACCGCTTTGCGAATTGAGTCATAACGACCTCGAATATTTATTCGAGAATGCATCAGTCTGGCCGCTAAAACCGCATACCCTGGTAACCCCCGAAGATGGATCGATGTTTTATTTGCTTGAAGGTGAAATCTCCCTGTTATCGGGTGGTTTTGTAGTAGAAAAATTAAACCATGCCGATAAGCGCGGCCTGCAGCCATTGTTCGATGAAACTCAGGAAGAGGACTCGGCCTTGCTTACTAGCCATGGTGCAATTCTTGAAATCGATAGAAACCTCTTTGAAGGCCTTTATTCACAAATACCCGGTACAGGTGAAGCACTCGCGGAAGACCAGTTGCAAAGAGAAGAGCAACACTTACTTGATCAGTTATTGCAGGCCTTCCAACACGATCAGTTGCAATTACCGGTATTACCCGAAGCAGCTATAAAAATTCGTCAGGTGATTAACCAGGCCGATGTCGGCAGCAAAGAAATTATTCAAATCGTACAAACCGACCCAATACTGAGCGCACGCCTCATCAAAGTTGCTAACAGCCCTTTGTATGGCACCTGGCGCGAAATTAAGACGGTGCGCGACGCGGTACGCAGGCTCGGTCTGGAAACCACTCGGAGTTTGAGCTTTAGTCTTTCCATTAGCCAGTTATTTCATGCACGTTCATCATTAATCAAACAACAGATCCAGCAAATGTACGATGAAAGCATTCAGGTTTCATCGTTGGCTTATGTCATTGCGCGTAACTGCGCTAACCATCTTGACCCTGAGCAAGCACTATTGGCTGGCTTGCTGCATAAACTCGGTGTAGTTCCGGTTTTAAGATATATTGATGAAAAACCTGGTCTGGTGAGTGACACTCGATCGCTCAGTAAAAGCCTGATCAACCTCTGTGTACCAGTGAGTCGGATGATGTTTGAACACTGGCATTTTGATGAAGAGTTTTTAAATGTAGTGGAATTTTCTGGCAACTGGTATCGTGATACCGGGGAGGTAGCCGACTATGTCGACATTGTTATTGCTGCCAGGATTTTATACCTGCAAAATACCGATCAACTCGACGCAGCAATCATAGTCGACAAACTACCAGTCGCCGAAAAGCTTGGTTTGTTCGAAATAGATGATTACGGTTTATACTTTTACGAACAGGCGAAACAGGAAATTGATGATATGCAACGGATGTTGCGGGTGTAAATAACCTGAATTTATGATTGAAGAGGAAAAAATCCGACTTGACAAATGGCTTTGGGCTGCGCGCTTTTATAAAACCCGGGCACTGGCGAGCCAGGCGATTACGGGTGGCAAGGTGCATTTAAATGGACAAAGAATCAAACCATCGAGGCCGGTTAAAATAAATGACTGTTACCAGCTTCAACGTGGTTACGAAAGATTCGAGGTAATCGTCAGGCAATTAAGCGGCAAACGCGGCCCCGCCAGTATTGCGCAGACATTGTATGTTGAAACCGAGGACAGTATCACCAAGCGTGAAATTGAGTCGGAGAAACGCAAGCTGGCCGCCATGCAACGACCGCATAGCGACCATCGACCGAATAAGCAGGAACGCCGTAAAATCCGGCAGTTTACTGGTAAGTCTGAAATTTAGGATTAACTCCGAATCATCGACAAAATGGTACAACGCACCTCAATAGTCAGCAGACTACGTATATCCAGATTCACATGGTCGAAGTCATCGCTAAAAATCAGCCCAGCATTGTCATTCTGTTGCAAATATCCCATCTCGATCATGGTCTCGATGAAATGTCGGAACAATAACCGGTCGAAAAAATCTGGTGCGTTAATACCGTGCAACATGGAAACCTTTTGCGCTAGTAAATGACATCGCTGTTCGAGCTCGGCTTCGGTCATCGGTGCACGCGCCGATTGCCATAAGACAATGAAGGTCATGTAGTAGCGTTCCAGAATTGGCTGTACTACCAGGCTCAAGCGCATTAAATCCATGTAACGCTTGGTGCTGCGTTCGGGGCGGCGAATTCCGACTTTGCCCTGTCGAAGCAGACCTTCGCTAATCATTGCCTCGGAGAATGTGTTTACCAGCGTATCGATGTCATCGAAGGGCCACTCGAGATGCAGTTCGGCTTTCAGGAATGGGTAGAGTACACGGACAATTTGGGTGATTTTCTCGATCGAAACTTTAGCTGTGTTGGCAAAGCAACAGGCGATTAATGCCGGAATGATAAAGGCGTGTAAACTGTTGTTACGGTAGTAACTCATCAATACCGAGTCTTCCGGCCTGAGGTAGACGATATCGCCTAGTTTGTGCTGGTGTATATGCAGCAACCTGGTTTCTGCCAATTTTTCGATCTGTTGCTGATCTATTTGGCTGGTGATGTGAATGCTGGATAGTACATCCACTGAACTAATCATACGGTTGAATAAACCTGACAGCGAAACCAGCTCTTTGAGATCGATGCTTTGTCGCGGCGTGGCCAGTAAAATCGTAGCGACCATGTTTACCGGGTTGATCACACAGGCACGATTGATTTCGATCATGATTTGGCGAGACAGGCCATCGATGGCCTTGCGATACCAGTCGGGTTTCTGGTCGCCGTACTGTTTTTTATCGGCCCAGTTTGTTGAATGTTGATCGAGTATGTCGGAGAGCACAATCGGCTCACCAAAACAGCATGTCACATGACCAAAATTACCTTTCAGTCTAGAAATAGCACCAATGGCGCCAAACAGGGATTCACGCTTTTTCTTTTCGCCGTATAACTCACCAAGGTAGGATTTACCTTCGATGAGTTTTTCATAACCGATGTAGACCGGTACAAAGGCCAGCGGACGGGCCTGGGTTCTAATATAAGCATCTACCGTCATATCGAGCATACCCAGTTTGGGCTTGAGCAGCCGACCAGTCCGACTACGACCACCTTCGATAAAATACTCTATCGGTACGCCAAGCTCGATCAACTGTTCGACATAGGCACGCATGACCGCGCCATATAGCGGGTTATCCTTGAAACTGCGACGAATAAAAAATGCACCACCGCCGCGCAGAATTCGACCGATGATCGGCATATTCAAATTATTACCGGAGGCAATATAGGGAATTGCCAGGTTTTCATTAAAAATAACATACGATAGCAACAGGTAATCGACGTGGCTGCGGTGGCATGGCACATAAACCAGTTGATGGGTTAGCGCCACTTGTTTGATGGTCTCGACGTTGTAAGTATCGATGCCTGCATAAAACCGTCGCCAGAACTGCCGCAGTAAACGCAGCATAATTTCTATGGTGAGCTGGGTACAGTCGGCAAAGATTTCTGTGCAATAAGCTTTTGCTTTTTTATGTCCCTTGCTATCGGCCTGGAGAAGCTGCTGCACCTCGGGGCTGTTAATCACCGCATCGGTAAGCTGGTTGCGATGACTGATCTGTGGACCAAAAGTGGCTTCACGCTGCTGCGTGAGCAGATTGAGTAAATGGTTGTGCAAATCCTCGCCGGAAAAATTGCATTCATGGGCAAGCATCTCAAATGACAAAGGTTTCGAAAATATCAGGCGAGTATTTCGACCGTGAATCAACAGGGTGAAAAACTTTCGAATCTTACCAGCCACAGCCCAGGTATCGGCAAACAAAACCTGTGACCAGTGCTTTTGTTTTGCCAGCGGTCTACCCCAGAAAACTGAAACCGGCACGATTTGTAGTTTTATCGGTTCGCCGCTTTGCAAAGCATAGATGAAATCCTCTAACAGCGTCGATTTTTTCTTACGTCGACGTATCCAGTCGATTAACGGACTACGCGAGGCGATGCCGTAAACCGAATGGTGATAGGTAGCGCTTGGAATAGAAATTCGCGCCAGTGGGTTCGGTAAATTCAGTTGCCTGGTAGTATGGGTTAAAACCAGTAAATCGCTGAGACCACGGTCGGCCAGAACATATAATGTGGGAAGCGTGGGATTCAGATCAAAAGGCGGATTTTCCCGCGGGAATACTTCTACCTTCACCCAGAGGAATAGCAGCCAACGCAATATACGATGAAATTGACAGGTCATTCGAAAGACTTTTAGTTTTAATAGCCAAAACAACAGGGAACTGGCT
>JAAENK010000326.1 GCA_024224415.1 Gammaproteobacteria bacterium
ACCGACCTTTGAATTGACTGTTTAAACGAAATTCTGCATTTACAGATATCGTTGATTGGTTGATTAGTTGATTGGTTAAGTGGTTGTAAATATGGATTTATCCCATATTTGCAAAATAATTGGACACTTCATGTTTCAACAATCGTAACTTTCTGAAATTATGACTATAATTTACCTAATCAACCATTCAACTAGTAAACTAATCAACCAGGTCTGAAATTTTTTCGTTTATTTAAAAATTAATCGCTTAGAACACTTCGTAAGGCTTAAGCTTATCCCAATTAAACGTGACGCCGATCCCATCGGTGTCGGGCGCAACGGCGCGATAGTTATCGATAACCAATGGCCGGGTGGTATATTCGTCAATGGGAAAGCTGTGCACCTCGAGCCAACCGGCATTGGGTTGGGACGCGACCAGACTCACATGCAGCTCTTGCATGCCATGGCTGCAAATGGGAAGGTCATACTCTCCGGCTAGGTCGGCCACACGCAGCCAGCCTGTTATGCCACCGCAATTGGAGGCGTCGGGCTGGATGTAGGATAGTTTGGCCTGGTCGCAAGCAAAGCCGAATTCGTAAATCGTATGCAGATTTTCACCCATGGCCAGAGGCATACCGGTGGCTTCGGCAATCTGAGCATAGCCGGCATAATTATC
>JAAENK010000327.1 GCA_024224415.1 Gammaproteobacteria bacterium
CTCGGTAACCAAACAGGTTATACGAGCTGCTGCCAAGTTTGGAATTGAAGAAGCGGGCACACGAATAATGGGCTCTGCATGGGCTCCGTTTAAGGCAATGCTATCTCCTGTTTTTGGTGAACTAGGGAGACGATACCCGAAATTTTTTCTTTTAGATGTGCCGCCCGGTAATACGCCAACTGTTGATGCACAGTTAGCAGCGAAACAAGCAGTGAGTAATATTGAAAGTGACCATGTGCTACAGAAGTTAATTGTCGATGGTTTTAACAAACTTGATCAAGGCCAATATGAAATCAAAAACCAGATTAGAAATCTGGCAGTTCGGCTTGAAGCGATAAATATTTCTATTGATAATTTATCTGAAACGTCCGACAAGAACTTTGAAAATGTTTTAGTCCAATTAGCCGCGATTCATCAAAAATTAGACAATAGAGGTGAAAGTGTCGGGTTCTCGAATCAGTCAATAATTTTTCCACTTGCTTTTGATTTACCCAGTGGTTCTATTGAAGCTTACGTAGCACTCTACATCGCTGGACTTGACCCCATAAAGCTTTCAGTAAATAAAACACGGCCCTATAGCACGATAAATGTAGCCGTGCCCGGGCCCGGAGTATATTCATATCGCCTGGAGCATCGGGAGATAACCACTTTATATAAACAAGTTGGCGATGAATTTATTCCCCAGCTCGTTCCAATTAGCTCTACTAACGCGAGCCAAATTGAGATTTTACCCAACGCTGTATACAAGTTAGAACGAATTACGTTTATGCAACTGGGAAATCCAGCAGGAAATACAATAAAAATGGAACTCTCAAGGATTCTTTCGCCTGATGAACAAGCGATACAGGACAAAGAAGCGATGGACTACCTGGATCAACTCATACAGTCCCAATAGTGTTGCGAGAAAAAGGGCCAAAATCCCTACCGAGCCGACGCCCCCCACGGCCTCTGTCCCAAAAATATAGTATGCCGGCTCCCCTTACCCGGACGAGCCCTAACGGTACGTAACTCAACTATAAAACCGGCCTTTTTAAGCCGAGTCGTGAATATCTGATCTGCCCGGGCGGACCAGATCGCGACTATGCCCTCGGGGCGGAGTTTTTCGTATATTTTCTTTAACCCACCTGTTGAGTAAAGCCATTCGTTATCGGAAGACGTCATCGCCTCGGGACCATTATCAATGTCGAGCAGGATCGCATCGAATTTTTCTGCCTGATGTTTTAATAGATCTACCACGTCACCCAGCTGCACGCGAGTACGGCCATCTTCTATCGGTCGTCCCGCACATTGCCCCAGCACACCCTGGTTCCATTCCACTACCGCAGGCACCAGTTCTGCCACGATCACTTCGGCCGACTCAGGGACAGTCTTTAGCACTGCCGCCAGCGTGAAGCCCATGCCGAGACCACCGACGAGTATGCGGGCATTTTCGATTGTGCTCAGCCGGCTACAGGCGAGTTCGGCAAGCGCTTCTTCGGAGTGATGCATGCGGCTATTCATCAGATCGCCGGGCACACCGGAAATACGAATCGCAAAATCATCATTGCGCTGCGACAGGGTAAGTTCTGTATCGCTACCAGGAACAGTGGTGCTGTCGATTGTTATCCAGGGATCCATAGAGGTTCGTTAAAGTGACTCGATTATTACGCAGTGCACGATATCATGGATTAGTACAAACGGGGCAGCCAAAGACCAGATGATTGCAAACCAGGGTTTTAGATTACCGCCTCGCTGCGCTCCTCGTAATGACAGGTGTTTTGGGGTTGGCTCCTGGATATGAATTAGAAAATATGTCACTCCGGAAAGCGTAAAGGTTATGCGGGATAATCTTTGCTTATTGCACCGCCACTTAAATACCTGATATTTGCTGTAATGCCGCGCAGTAACTTAAGGCAACGGTGCTGCATGTCAATCGTAAACAGGTCAGTCACTAAAAAATTAAACTGACTGAAGTAAAAAGTGATTATCATTATTGGGCCAATCAACCAGTCGAAGCAAGGCTCGATGCATTAGAATCGCTTAGAGACGAATTTAATAGCTGGAAATTTAATGATCAACAAAGATTTCAAAGAGTTTATCGAGTTATTAAACAAAAATAGAGTTAAGTACTTAGTAGTAGGGGGCTATGCGCTTGTATTTCGCTGTCGCTTTCGATGCTGAGGTATATACCGCAAACACAACTCACTCAAGCCGCCGCGCAGAAACCACAATTAATATCAACACCGGCACGCCCAGCAATGCGGTTATCAGGAAAAAGTTTGAATAGCCTATGGCATCGACCATACTGCCCGAATAACCGCCCAGTACTTTTGGAATTAGCGTCATGAGTGAGGAAAAAATTGCATACTGCATGGCGGTGAATGAGATATTTGTCAGGCTTGATAAAAACGCAACGAAGGCTGCGCTGGCTATTCCCGCCGCCAGATTATCTGCTGATACGACGATATATAGCCAGGTTAAATCGTAACCGATATCCGCCAACAGCATGAATAGTAAATTGGTGACGGATGCGAGCACACCACCAGCAAATAGTATTCGAATTACACCGTAGCGCATCGACAATAGACCACCGAAAAAGCCACCGACGATGGTCATGATGACGCCAAAAACTTTAACGGCGTTTGCTATCTCGGTTTTGCTGTAACCGAGATCGTAGTAAAACACATTGGAAATGACGCCAAGTACGATATCTGATATTCGATAAAGACCAATCAACGCCAGTAGTATCCAGGCCATTGACAGGCCGTAGCGTTGAAAGAAATCGCGCACCGGCATGATATAGGTTTGATTCAACATTTCCCTGTCTACCAGGCCGATTCTCACCAGTGTACTGGCAATCAACCAGGTTAGCAGGATAGCCACCCCAAGGCGTATTGACTCCACCACTAGTGATGCCAGATGTCTGTTAGCGAATAATTCGGTAATGGTTTTTTTATACCCGGCCACTACCTCGGCACTAAAATAAAAACAGCCGATAAACACGACCACTGCAAAGGCGAATAACAACAGAAACCGCAGGTACTGCTGATTGCTATATTGATAGCGTCGCTCTGCGGTAACTTGAGGCTCATTAATCACCAGAGTGGTCACCACACCGACTATCATCGTTAATGCCATTATGCCGTAAGTCATTTGCCAGGCCTGATATAGATAGACCTCTGCAGTGGAACCAAACCAGCTCGCCAGATATAGCGATCCAGCACCAGCGACCAACATTGCTACGCGATAGCCCGCTATGTATGCTGCCGACATTAGGGCCTGAAAATCGGCGTCGGCCGATTCGATGCGATAGGCATCGATGACTATGTCCTGGGTTGCCGAAGAAAACCCGAGCAACACCGCCGCGAGCGCCATCAAAGTCAACTCACTCTGGCCCATCTGTGGATCAACCATTGCCATGCATAAAATTGCGACGATGATCATACCCTGCGCAACCAGCATCCAGGCACGACGTCGGCCCATGATTCGGCTCAGCCAGGGCAGGGGTAACTGGTCAACCAATGGCGCCCAGACAAATTTAAATGAATAGCCCAGCGCGGCCCAGCTGAAGTAAGTTACGGTGGCGCGCTCGACACCGGCTTCGCGTAGCCACAGGCTAAGCGATGAAAAAATCAGCAGTATCGGTATTCCGGCCGAAAAGCCGAGGAACAACATGGTGATCACGCGTGGGTTTTTAAATGCGGCCAGCGTTTCCAGCCAGCCATGTTGATGATTCACGTGCACTACTTTACCTCAGGTTTAAAATCATAATCCAGTATCAACGGCGCGTGATCTGAAAAACGCTCGTCTTTGTAAATGCTGGCTTTTTTAATCTGCTTTTTCAGCCCCGGCGTCACTATGTGATAATCGATCCGCCAGCCAACATTCTTGTCCCAGGACTGCCCCCGGTTCGACCACCAGGTATATTGTTCTGCACGTTTATCGACTTCGCGAAACGCGTCGACGAAGCCGACACGGTCGAACAGGTCGGTTAGCCAGGCGCGTTCTTCGGGTAGAAAACCGGAGTTCTTCTGATTCGGGCGCCAGTTTTTCAAATCGATATTTTGATGCGCAATATTCCAGTCGCCGCAAATTATAAATTCGCGATGTTTGCGTCTTAGCGATTGCAGGTGCAGCATGAAGCTATCCATAAAACGCCATTTGGATTCCTGGCGATGGTCGCCCGATGACCCCGATGGCGCGTAGAGTGAAATTACCGACAGGTTCCTGTAGCGATACTCCAGATAACGCCCTTCATTATCGAACTCCGATTCACCATAACCGCGGATAACCTGTTGCGGTTTATGCAGGCTATAGATCGCAGTACCGCTGTAACCTTTCTTCAGCGCATCGTAGTAATTACAGACATAGTTATGCGGATGGAATATCGGGTCTTCGAGTTGATCGGCCTGGGCCCTGGTTTCCTGAATACAGACAAAATCGGCTTTTTGTTTTTTCAGCCAGTTAAAAAAACCTTTGCGCGACGCGGCGCGTATACCATTAGTATTGACAGAAATCACTCGCACCCAGCTTTCACCACTTTCATTCGACAAAACAGGCGCTATGATACCTCAGTTGATTTCGAAAAGGTTTAACCATGCAAGACTATCAGGCGCAATTCCTCGACTATTGCCTGCGACGCGGCGCGCTTAAATTCGGTGAGTTCACCCTCAAGTCCGGACGCATCAGTCCTTATTTTTTTAATGCCGGGATCTTCAATACCGGTGCAGACCTGTCGGCCCTGGCCAACTATTACGCCGAGGCGATTCATCATGCCGGGGTCGAGATCGATTTGATTTTCGGTCCAGCCTACAAGGGCATACCGCTGGCGGCGATTACCGCCAGCGCCCTGTACCAGCGTTTCGAGCGCGATATCCCCTACGCCTTCGACCGCAAGGAAGCCAAAGACCACGGCGAGGGTGGTATCACAGTCGGCGCCGCGATTGCGGGCCGCGTGATGATAATCGACGATGTCATTACCGCCGGCACCGCCATTCGCCAGTCGATGCAATTAATCGAATCGCTCGGCGCGCAGGTCACTGCGGTGACGATTGCACTCGACCGCCAGGAAAAAGGCCAGGGTGAGCGCTCGGCCATTCAGGAACTCGAGCAGCTCGGTGTACGGGTTATTCCCATTATCCGGCTCGCCGACATCCTGCAATATCTACAGGATAATCAACAAACCGAGGATGTCAGCCGGGTCAGAGCGTATCGGGTGCAATACGGTATCGATTGAACTCTGACGACCTGGCGTGGTCAACCATCAGTAAGTGGAGGAATCATGATTCGATTTCTAGTTATCTTTTGCCTGCTCAGTGTATCGGTTCAGGCCAGCGACAGTCTCACAGTCGAAAGCAGTCGGCAGAAAACCGCTGTGGTCGAACTCTATACTTCGGAGGGTTGTAGTAGTTGCCCGCCAGCCGACCAGTGGCTGGAAGCGCTGCTGGAAACCTCAACCGATGAGTTCGATATACTGGCGCTGGCCTTTCACGTCGACTATTGGGACTACATCGGCTGGAAAGACCGCTTCGCCAGTTCGAAATTTACTACCCGGCAACATCAGCTTGGTGCAATTAATAAGCAGAGCACGATATATACACCAGAGTTTTTTGTAGATGGAAGGGAAACCCGCGGTACCGTCAATGTGCTGGAACACATAGGTGCGACCAATGCAACCGAGTCCACTTTAGAGTTGCAATTAACAGTCACCAAAAATGGTAACAGCCTGACGCTGGAGCTCGAACCCAGTAATACCTTGTTTAACGGGAAGATATTGCATCATCGCTATTTCGTATTCGAAAATAATCTGGTCAGTCAGGTCACGCGTGGTGAAAATTCGGGTGAAACACTGCACCACCAACAAGTGGTGCGCTACATGAGCCGCGCACACAAATTGAATACCAGCAATAATTATCAGATCAACATCGACCCTGCCTGGCAACTTGAAAATATCGGTGTCGCAGCTCTGGTAACTACCCCGGGCAACGAATCATACCTTCAGGCGGTGCATACGCCGATCTTCCCGCTGCTCGCCAAATAAGTACAATTTGTCGCTTGTGATACAGTAATGCAATGAAATGCACCCCCGAATGGACTATGATTACTGTAATTTATAGCTAATAGCACAGGTGTATCGATCAAAACCTTGTGTTTAAACAATAATATTTCATATTTTTACGCATGGCCATAAAGCCTCTGATAACCGCCAGCCATATCAGACCGATTCTAATCGGCCTGATATGCAGTATGCCTGTCTCACCGATACAGGCGGCGACTTTATACAAATGGATAGATGACGAGGGTAATATCCGTTATAGCGACCGCATGCCGATCACCGATGTGAAGAAGCAACATCAAACATTGAATGACCAGGGCATCGTGATCGACACTAAAGCAGCCGCTAAAACTGAAGAAGAACTAGATGCCGAAGCCGCTGCGAAGAAAGCAGAGGAATTACGGCTCGCCGAAGAGAAACGCCTGAAAACAATTCAGGACAAAAAAGACCGGGTTTTGCTACTGACTTTTAGCTCGGAACAGGAAATGAGTTCGGTTCATGGTAACCGTATCGACGTCATCGATTCGGTGATTAATTTGATCAAGAAAAGCCTCACTACCACCGAAGAAAGACTCATCGGTCTGGAAGACAAAGCCGATTTGCATTACCGTTCCAAAGATAAAGAGATACCGGGTGGTCTTGCGCAGAATATCGAACATTTCACCCGCAAAGTATTAAACCGCAAAGAACAACTTCGCCTCAAAGAAGAAGAGAAACAAAAAATCAACAAACAGTTCGAACTTGACCTGGCACGATACCGCCTTTTAAAGACGCAGAAATCGAACTAGTAACCGTCATGATTTAATCAGCGTACCCACGCCACTATCGGTTAGCAATTCGAGTAATA
Source organism: Gammaproteobacteria bacterium (assembly GCA_024224415.1). GTDB lineage: Bacteria > Pseudomonadota > Gammaproteobacteria. The sequence continues at coordinate 6,882 of JAAENK010000327.1, forward strand.
CCGAATGCCGCACCCGGCCATCAATGATATGACTGGTTTTAACACCGGACTTAACTGCATCAAGCGCACAGTCCACCTTCGGCAACATACCACCATGAATAATGCCCTGCTCGATCAGGGTATCGGTTTCCGTGGCATCCAGGCCAGTTAGTAATTCTCCTTCTGGATTCAACACACCGGCAGTATTGGTGAGTAACAGTAACTTTTCCGCACCAAGCACAGAAGCCAGTTTGCCCGCCACCAGATCGGCGTTAATGTTATACGAAGCGCCATCAGCTCCGACCCCAATCGGCGCCACCACCGGGATAAAATCATCATCATCGAGCATCTTCACCACTGCCGGATCGATTTGATCGACTTCGCCAACCTGGCCCAGGTCATGCTCTGTTTCAGTTTTGTTTAGTTTCATTTTCCGTGCCCGAATCATGCCGCCATCCTTGCCGGTAAGCCCGACCGCACGACCACCATGCCGATTGATCAGCGCTACAATCTGCTTATTGACCAAACCGCCCAACACCATTTCGACCACATCCATGGTTTCGTTATCTGTAACGCGCATGCCTTCGATAAAACGACTTTCCTTGCCAATCTGTTTAAGTAAATTACCAATCTGCGGACCACCACCGTGTACGATTACTGGATTCACGCCAACCTGTTTAAGCAGCACGATATCCTGCGCAAAGCTACTCTTAAGCGCCTCGTCGACCATCGCATTACCACCGAATTTGATCACCACCGTCTTTCGATCCAGTGCCTGTATGTAGGGCAGCGCCTCAATTAAAATTTCGGCAACACTATTTTTTTTATCTATCATAAGAATTATTTGCTCGGGATTTTTAGTTTTGCGCCAGATACAAATTGGCCATCTGGTCGATTAACTGTTGCGCTATTAGTTGTTTGCTCGCCAATTTTAGGTGCAATTGACCATCAGCCCAGAATAAATGTAATTCATTACTATCATGCCCGAACCCAGTGTCGGAATTACCAACAAGGTTGGCGGCTATCATATCGAGATTTTTACGTTTGAGCTTAGCCTTTGCATGGGCTTCAAGATTTTCAGTCTCAGCCGCGAAACCAATGCAAAACGGGGGATTACCAAAGGCAGTTACTTCGCTGACGATATCAGGATTTCGGATCAGCAAGAGTTGCAGTTGATCGTCTGTTTTTTTAATTTTCTGCACTGCCTGCTGTTCGACCCGATAATCGGATACTGCAGCGCAGGCGATAAAAATATCGGTTTCTTCAACGCGCTCCATCACTGCATCGCGCATTTCCAGCGCGCTGTTAACAGAAATACGCTTCGTGCCGGCAGGTATCGCAAGATTCACCGGGCCGCTCACCAACGTAACCTCTGCGCCCGCCGATTGCGCGGCCCGCGCCAACGCATAACCCATTTTGCCAGAACTGTGATTGCTGATATAACGCACCGGGTCTATCGCCTCGAGTGTCGGGCCAGCCGTGATCAACACTCGTTTCGATGCCAGTTTGCCGGGGCGAAAATGCATTTCAAGCTCCTGCAATAAAGTCTCTGCTTCAAGCATGCGCCCCAGACCAACATCACCACAGGCCTGTTCACCGCTATCCGGTCCCCAAATAAGGATACCTCGATCGGCAAGGCTTGCCAGGTTATCCTGAGTGGCTGCATTGGCATACATTTGTTGATTCATCGCTGGGGCAATGGCAACCGGTTGTTTACTAGCAAGACAAAGCGTCAGCAGAATATTATCTCCATAACCCTGATTTAATTTAGCGATGAAATCAGCCGATGCTGGCGCAATCACCATAAAATCTGCCCACCGCGCCAGCTCGATATGGTCCATGGCTGACTCTGCATCGGCGTCAAAAATGTCGGTGTATACCCGATTACCGCTAAGTGCATGGAAGGTGAGAGGCTGGACAAATTCGCAGGCCGCAGCCGTCATCACCACGCGTACTTCCGCACCCGCCCTTACTAACAGACGCAATAGCTCAGCAGATTTGTAAGCGGCGATGCCGCCGGTTACACCGAGTAATATTTTTTTCTTGAGTGTTGCTTGCATATGCTCTATTTTAACTCTCAGGATACCAACGTAAAGGAATACCTATGGCAATCACCGACTGGCCGCACCAGGATCGACCCCGTGAAAAACTACTCTCCAGAGGCGCAGAGGCCCTATCCGACGCCGAATTACTGGCAATTTTCCTACGCACCGGTATCCAGGGTTGCTCCGCGGTAGACCTGGCTCGTCAGTTGCTCAATGGCTTTGGCTCACTGCGTGCGCTACTAACTGCATCACAGCCGGATTTCTGTGCGCACAAGGGTCTCGGTAACGCAAAGTACGCGCAGTTACAGGCGGTACTGGAAATGTCTAACCGGCACTTACAGGAAGAACTGGTGCGCGGTGATAGTATTACCAACCCTGACGACACCGTTCGTTACCTGCAGAGTCAGTTGCGCGACAGGCCGCATGAAATATTTGCCTGCCTGATGCTCGATAACCGCAACCGGGTGATTGCATTTCGTGAACTATTCCGTGGCACTATTGATGGTGCCAATGTTTATCCACGGGAGGTAGTCAAACAGGCGTTAGCCGATAATGCCGCCTGTGTCATCCTCGCCCATAACCACCCATCGGGGATTTGTGAACCGAGTCAAGCCGATATTCAAATTACCGAGCGATTAAAACAGGCACTCGCGCTGGTCGATATACGTGTGCTCGATCACGTCATCGTAGGCGAAAAACCTCTATGTTTTTCGGAACGTGGGTTGCTCTAGTGCCTGCCAAGTTGCTGGTACCAATTTGTAATCTGGTCTGCTTCGAGTGGACGGCTAATATAATATCCTTGTGCATAATCACAGTTCATTTCTGTAAGCATGTCGTAGATTTCCACATTTTCGACACCTTCGGCAATGACCTGCAAGTCAAGTGTATGCGCCAGATCGATGGTAGCCTTGACAATGAGCCGATCATCATCATTTTTAGGCATATCCATAATGAAAGACTGATCGATTTTTAATTTTTCCACCGGCAATTTTTTAAGATAAGTTAAAGACGCCTGCCCTGTGCCGAAATCATCAATTGAAAGCGATAATCCCATCATGCCCAGATGCGAGAGAATGTCGGCGACTTCATCCGGCTCCTGCATAATCTGCCCCTCTGTTATTTCGATCATTAATTTGCCCGGGTTTACCCCGTATTTTCTCAGGCATTTGTCGATTCGGCGCGGCAGGTAACGATCATGTAAATCGATCATCGACAAGTTTACACCTATCACCAGGTCATTTAATTCCTGCTTCTTCAGCAACTTGCACACTGTCATCACGATCCAGTTGGTTAAAGGCTGGATAAGCTGGTTTTTTTCCGCTATCTGTATGGTGCGCTCGATCGAAACATCGTGCATTTGAGGATCCTTCCATCTAAGCAACGCTTCAAAATAGGCAGTATTATGGCCATGGAGTTCGATGACGGGTTGAAAAACCAGTTTGAATTCATCATTATCCAGTGCCTGGCGCAAATGCTGCACTAAAGTAAAGCCAGATATATCGGTCTTGGTGCCGCTTTCATAGAACACAATTGGACAGTTGGTATTTTGCGCCTCCCGCAGGGCGGAACCAGCATATTCAAAGAGTTGCTTCGCCTCTATCGCCTGTAACGGGTAAAGCGACACACCAACCATTATGCTGATGTTCATGCGTCGCCCTAAAACCCTGTAACGTCGTGCCGTACGTAAATATATTTTTTCCACAAGTCCGACTAGCTGGTCCTGATCCTGTACTTCCAGCAATAGTGCAAATAGATTTTTTTCGAATTGAGATACATTATCCGAAGCGCGTAGGCCTTCATTCAAGCGCTCTGCAACCTGTTTCAGCAGCGCGTCGACCATATACTGACCATGTTGTTTGCTAATTGATTCGATCCCATCTACTTCGACAAGCAGCAGCGCATATTTGCGCCCAGAACGTTTGCTATCTCTTACTGCGTGATCGAGACGCTCCTCAAAAGCGGCGCGATTGTTCAAACCAGTGGGAGAATCACGTTTCGCCATTTTCTTTAATTCAATGAAGTAGTGGAGCATCTGTTCGAGACCCGTGGTCACCTCCACAGGCTGATTGAGTTGCCCACTGTATTGACTATTCACCAGATGAGCCATTTTTTCAGCGAGTTGCTGAATGGGTCTGAGCAAATCCCGATGTAGCATCGCATAGACTGCAGTCGCTGAAACCAGAACCAACAACAGGACAGATAATCCGTATTGCCAGAAAATCGCCCAGAAACTTATACTCTGCCCCAGTTGGGTTACGAGAAAATAAACCGAGCCTAGCCAGACCAGGAAAAAAAATATTCCCAGCCCAAATATTAACGTGGCGGTGAATTTGGGTAGTTTTTCTTTCATAATGTCAGATACTTAATATTGAATACTGACAGATTTTCTTACTCGATATTCTGAACCTGTTCACGCATTTGCTCTATTAATACTTTAAGATCGACTGACCATTGCGTAGTCATACTATCCTGCGACTTCGAGGCCAACGTATTAGCCTCTCGATTAAGCTCCTGCATCAAAAAATCCAGCCGACGACCCACCGCTTCCTTGCGCTTGAGAACCTTTTCAACTTCAGCTATGTGTGTATCGATTCTATCCAGCTCTTCATCGACATCGAGTTTTTGTGCCAGAATCGCTAGTTCTTGCTCCAGACGACCTTCATTGACGCTATCGACCCATTTCTGTAATTTCTCTTCGATGTTGGATTTCCACTTTTCGTGCATGCTGGTAATCATTGCCGGTCGATGCTCGCGTAATTTTATTGTGATCTCGGTAACTTGATTACAACGTGTTGCGATTAATTTGGCAAGCGCCTGACCTTCAGCCAGCCGCGACTCGACCAGCTGCGCGAGGGCCTTTTTAAGCCCGTTTCGAGCCAGTTCGAGGAGTGATGACATATCGCTTTGTGCCTCGGCAATAACGCCGGGCCAACCCAGAATATCAGCCACTGACATCTTGTCGCCTTCATGTACGATATTCAGCACCTCCTGCTCGACCTGCCGTAAATTGCGCACAATATCCTGGTTAAGAACAATCTCATCAAGGTTACTATGGTTGAGTCGATAACGCAGTCCTATATCCAGCTTGCCACGGGTGAGATATTCGGAAACCTGTTTACGCACTTCTGGCTCCAGTAGTTTAAATTCTTCTGGCAGTTTTATCCCTGGTTCCAGATAACGGTGATTGACCGAACGAATTTCCCAGGTCACTGATCCGGCATCATTACTTTCTTGCACACGGGCGAATGCCGTCATACTTCTAAGCACGTTTTTCTCTCCAGTTTGGGCGTGATTATTAATACCTGGAATTTTATCTTCAGCAAATTTCAGGCTGGGTTGGAATTTTAGCCTATTTACCTTGCAGATGCATAAACTCAGCTAACATTGTTTCGATTTGATCTAGCTCTTTGTCAACACCGAGCCGTATAATCGCGATATTTTTCTGGAGACAAATACATGAGACCCAGCGCAAGAGCAGTCGACGAGCTCAGAGCCATGCAGTTAACACGCCACTACAGCAAACATGCCGAAGGCTCAGTACTGATCGAATGCGGCGATACGCGGGTGTTATGCACCGCATCGGTGGAGAATTCTGTCCCAGGCTTTTTACGTGGCAAAGGCAAGGGCTGGGTCACCGCAGAGTACGGCATGCTACCGCGCTCTACCGGCAGCCGTATGCGCCGCGAAGCCAGTGCTGGCAAACAGGGTGGGCGTACCCTGGAAATTCAACGCCTCATCGGGCGTGCTTTGCGCGCCTGTATCGACACCTCCTTATTGGGCGAACGTACCGTCACTATTGATTGCGATGTATTACAGGCCGATGGCGGCACGCGCACTGCTTCGATCTCGGGCGCATGGGTGGCGCTAGCCGATGCGGTTCAAACGCTGCTTGATTCGGGTGCATTGAAAAAAAATCCAATCCAATGCCAGATAGCAGCCATTTCGGTTGGTATCTATCAGGGTGAACCGGTGCTCGATCTCGATTATGCCGAAGACAGTAAAGCGCACACCGACATGAATATCGTCATGAACAATCATGGTGGTTTTATCGAAGTTCAGGGTACCGCCGAAGGCGCGGCCTTCTCAGATCAGGAACTCGGCGGTATGTTGGCGCTGGCGCGCAAAGGCATCGACGAAATTTTCACCTTACAGATCCAGGCGCGCAACTCATGAATCAACTGGTGCTCGCCTCCGGCAATGCAGGAAAACTGCGGGAGCTGTCGGCGCTGCTGAAAGATTTTGGTTACGAGCTTCACCCACAATCCGCATTCCAGGTGCCAGAAGCCAAAGAAACGGGTACAACTTTTGTCGAGAATGCCATTATCAAGGCACGTAACGCAGCCGAACACACCGGGCTTGCCGCACTCGCCGACGATTCGGGTATCGAGGTCGATGCACTACAGGGCGCACCCGGTGTTTACAGCGCCCGATTTGCCGGTGTCGATGCCAACGATCAGGCCAACAACGCGCTGCTGGTGAAAAAACTCACAACGGTACCGGCGGAATTACGCACCGCCCGCTATCGGGCCGTTATCGTATTATTGCGTCACTCCGCTGACCCATCACCTGTCATTTGTGAAGGTAGCTGGGAAGGCATGATCCAGCTCGAACCCAGTGGCGAGGGTGGCTTTGGTTACGATCCCCTTTTTTTTCTACCCACACTGAATTGCACCAGCGCCGAGCTTAGCGCCGAGGAAAAAAACCGCCTCAGCCATAGGGGGCAGGCGCTACAACAGTTGAAAGAGCGCTTGAGTCGTGGCATTAAATAGCAATCCACCGCTTGGACTTTATATCCACCTGCCCTGGTGCGAAAAGAAGTGCCCATATTGCGACTTCAACTCACACACCACTATCGAGATTCCCGAGCAACAATACATCGAAGCGCTGCTATACGACCTTGAGCAAGATTTACCGTTAATCTGGGGGCGTAGCATCGAAAGCATTTTTATCGGGGGCGGCACGCCTTCGTTATTTTCCGGTCAGGCTATCGAGCAGCTTTTCTCAGGCTTGCGGGCGTTGCTAAACTTTAACCCAGGTATTGAGATCACCATGGAGTCGAATCCCGGTAGCGCAGATATCGAAGGTTTTCGAGCTTATCGTGAGAGCGGCGTGAATCGCTTATCAATCGGTGTACAAAGCTTTAACGATGATCTCTTGAAGGTATTGGGCAGAATCCATACAGCTGAGCTGGCAAAAAAGGCATTCGAATCAGCCAGGCAAGCAGGCTTCGACAATATCAATCTCGATTTGATGCATGGTTTGCCAGGGCAATCGCTGGCGCAATCAATCGCCGATGTACAAGATGCAATAGACCTTGGTCCCGATCATATCTCGCTTTATCAACTCACCATCGAAGCCAATACCATGTTTCACCATCAACCACCGTCACATCTACCGGATGACGACTTAAGTTGGGAACAACAGTGTCAAAACCAGGCTCTACTCGCTGAGGCTGGCTACCGACAGTACGAAATTTCTGCCTATAGCCGTGCCAACAGGCAATGCCAACACAATTTGAATTACTGGTATTTTGGTGATTACCTCGGCATCGGTGCCGGGGCGCACGGCAAAATCACACTCACCGGCGAAAACCGCGTACTACGCCGCGAGCGACAACGACAACCGCAGGCTTATCTGAATACACAGGGGCGGAATAGTATTGTCAACGAAAAACAGCTCGATGTCGCCGACCTGGTTTTCGAGTTCATGCTCAACAGCCTGCGTTTGACCGAAGGCTTCGAATCGAAACTATTTAACGAAAATACTGGGTTATCGATAAATGAGGTACTGCCAACATTACAATCGGCAAGAGAATCCGGGCTACTCAGCATAGGTCAAACTAAAATTTGTCCCACCCAACACGGATTTCAGTTCCTGAATGACCTGCAATCTATGTTCCTGGATCATAAATCAACGAAAAATCAAGCATTTTTCAGTACCACCGATGAAATTATACACAGCTAGAATAAATCA
>JAAENK010000328.1 GCA_024224415.1 Gammaproteobacteria bacterium
AAACCCATGCGACATAGCCGATTGAAAGGCGGTAAACGTCTAATTTTTCATGGCCTAATACCATCTCGATCCCGATCCCGATCCCGATCCCGATAGCGATCCCGATTTCGACAAGGCTTCCACCAACAGCATTACTACAACAAATCGGGAGATGATCCTAATTTTCTTATTGGCTGATGCATTAACATCGAACCTCCAACATTCAACGCCCAACATCGAAGGATTTCGTGCCAGGGCTTCAGGTTCTTCCCTGTTAAATTTGAATTCCCCGCTGCTTGCAGCAGGGATAGGGTTTTTAGCCTTTCGCACCAGAACGACATCGTCGCGTTTTAAAAAATCGTGCTATGATTTTATTACTTCGATGTTGGATGCTCCATGTTCAATGTTGAATGTTCTATGTTCGGCATATTTATGGAACTAACTAATTGCTGGTTTCTATACTGGGATCAGCATAGTCTCGCCCGGCATAATGGGCTTGAACACCCAGCTCACGCTCGATTTCGATTAAACGGTTGTATTTGGCGCCGCGGTCGCTGCCGCGCAGGCCACCGGTTTTAAGCAGACCCGCATTCAGGGCCACACAAATGTCTGCCAGGATGCTGTCCTCGGTTTCCCCTGATCGCTCGGAAACAACCACAGAAAAACCATGCCGGCATGCGAATTCGGCTGCATCCATGGCTTCCGTCAATGTCCCGATCTGGTTGATTTTACAAAGGGTAGCGTTGCCTGCCTTCTGAACGATGCCCTTGCGAATACGTTTTATGTTTGTGGCAAACAGATCATCGCCGATAATCATTTTTGTCGGTAACGCGCGAGTAATTTGGCTAAAGCCAGCAAAGTCAGCCTCCATTAAGGGATCTTCCAGAGAT
>JAAENK010000329.1 GCA_024224415.1 Gammaproteobacteria bacterium
ACGCTGGTCACGAAATGGTACGAGCCGTCATTGGTGCGCAGGTCGTAAACGAGGTCACCGTCGAGGTCGAAGGCCATCAGGCGGCCAGCTCGGCTCTACTGAGCTTCGCTCTCGTATTGACGTATCACCTGGCGGATTGGTTCTACCGTCACTTTGTAGATGTCGATTACTCTGGAAATGCCCAATCTACAAGCTTATACAAAGATGTCTTGCCCTCAATGCCCTTAAGCTCAAACTCACCGGCTAAATCTGCGGGTGTGTCATCATGAAGATTCGCACGAAATTCCTTAGATACAAAGACACTGCCCGGCTCACAAGCTGTTTCGACACGGGCAGCTAAGTTCACTGCAGGACCAATGGCTGTGTAGTCTACTCGCTGCGGGGAGCCAAAGTTTCCGACAACCGCCTTGCCTTGATGCATGCCAATGCGCATGGACACAGGATTAAGGCCTTTGGTTTTCCATTTTTGATTTACCATTACCATACCTCGCTGCATGGCAATGGCGCACTGGGCCGCATTCTCAACTTGTTCTTGTTCGCTCATTTCTACCGGCGCACCAAAAATGACCATGATGGCATCACCTATGAATTTATCGAGGGTGCCGTTATTGCGAAAAATAATCTCGATCATGGTCGAAAAATAGGCATTCAACAATTCGACAACCTTTTCCGGTTCCATTTTTTCCGAGAGTGAACTAAATCCGCGAATATCAGACATCAAAATGGTAATATTCATTCTGTGCCCTTGTAGAATGGCAGAGTCATCACGCTGAAGTATTTCTTCCGCCACCTGGTTGCTGACATAGCGGACCAGGGCACTCTTAGCTTTTGCATAATCGACCATAAACCGGGCCACATCAAAGATCATGATTCGACCGCGCCAGGTCGAGACTGCGACTAATATGGCTAAAATTACCATTGTTAATGTACTGATAACCATACTCGTCACATCTGGCGATTTTACAGTTGGTGGTA
>JAAENK010000330.1 GCA_024224415.1 Gammaproteobacteria bacterium
AGGTTAATGAGGGGTTTTAATTCATGGCCGACGCGAGTGCTTACCAGGGCAGCCTGGGGTGACTCGATGGGCCGCTCCTGTTTGAATAAACCCTGCGATCTTATCTCCGCCAGGGATTGCTGAACATACTCTAAAAATGATTGCGACATGATTGATCTGATCCAACAAAATTCGAGTATATCTCAACGCTCCTGGACAAGTATTAAATAGTTACCGGAGCTAACTGTAAGATTCCACCAGCAAATCGATTTGCTTATCATCACTCATCGTCACCCGCCCTTCCGAATTACCTATACAAACCATAGTTAATCACCCCGAACCGTTCTCGGGGTTAATATCCATTTGTGGTATTCTGTTCGGCCGTGAATTCGTCCAGAATATACCTTGTTTTAAATGGAGAATCCTATGTACAGTTTTTCAACCGATCTCAATGGCTACCTGGCCGAAATTGAACAGCAGTTAAGAGATGCCCTCAAAGAAGAGGGATTTGGAATTATTACCGAAATCGATGTTAAAGCAACAATGAAGGAAAAACTCGATATCGATAAACTCCCGTATAAGATCCTCGGCGCCTGCAATCCAGCCCTTGCCAACCAGGCCATCAATGCTGAGCCGGACATCGGCCTGTTACTACCATGCAATGTCGTCATTCGAGAAGAAGAAAATGGCACCATCCGGATAGCTTTCATGGATCCGATAGCGGTACTCTCCCTGGTAGAGCAGGAAGGTGTCGAAGCACTGGCCGGTGAAGTTCGTACTCGCTTACTCCGCGTGCGTGAGAGTTTGGGCGGCACATTTATCGGCGAATAATGACCCACCAAACCAGACTATCAATCGTTGGCATGTCCTGCGCCGGCTGCGTCGCTTCGGTAGAGAAAACTATAGCAGCAGTGGAAGGTGTCGAGCAGGCTACCGTCAATTTGGGAGAACGTACCGCAGTGGTTAGCGGTGAGGCCTCGGCCAGTAAACTCATCGAAGCCATCAAGCAGGCCGGTTACAACGCTGCTGAATTGAAAAGCCTGGCCGACGAAAGTGAAAAGGAATTGCTGGAGTTGGTTGAATACCGTCGACTATGGAAACGCGCCATGTCCGCTGGCGTGGTTGGCTTACTGTTATTCGCCATCGGCATGGGCGGTTTTTTACCCAGTATCGAACAAAGTCAGTCAACCTGGCTAACCATCAGTCTCATTACGTTAATGGTGCTGATTCTGGTCGGAGGTCATTTCTTCCGTGGAGCATGGATCGCTCTAAAGTCGGGTCGTGGCAATATGGATACACTGGTAGCGCTGGGTACCGGTACCGCATGGCTTTATTCGACTTATGTTGTGCTATTTCCCGAGAGCCTGCCCGAACAGGCGCGCCATGTGTATTTCGAGGCCGCAGTCATTATCATCGCACTGGTGTCCATTGGTTCGGCATTGGAAAGCAAGGCACGAGGAAAAACTTCAGCAGCAATCAGGCATTTAATCGGGTTGCAACCGTCCAGCGCCAAAGTCATCCGCAACGACGAAGAAATTGAAATCGCGGTAGCTGATATCGGCCTCGAAGAAACCATTCGCATCCACCCTGGTGAACGCATCCCGGTCGATGGCGTAGTCATCAAAGGTAGCTCTCACGTCGACGAATCGATGCTAAGCGGCGAAGCCATGCCCGTAGCCAAACATATCGACGACCTGGTAACCGGCGGCACGCTGAATACCCAGGGTAGTTTCCTCATGCAGGCGACAGGCATCGGCGAAAATACTGCGCTGGCGCGTATCATCGAACTGGTACGACAGGCGCAGTCGAGCAAACCCCAAATCGGTCGACTGGTTGACCGTGTCGCGGCGATATTCGTACCCGTTGTAGTTCTCATCGCGGTTGCGAGTTTTATTATTTGGTATTTATTCGGTCCCGAACCAAAGCTGGCTTACGCCATCGTATCGTCCATGACCGTGTTGGTTATCGCCTGCCCCTGTGCACTCGGTCTGGCGACACCGATCTCGATCATGGTCGGTGTCGGGCGCGCCGCCGAACTGGGCATCTTGATACGCAATGGCGAAGCCCTGCAAAGCGCTAGTCGACTCGATACCATAGTGCTTGATAAAACCGGTACCGTGACCGAAGGTAAACCACGATTGACCGCCTGTCACACACTAAATCCATTCAATGAATCGACTGTGCTAACACTCGCAGCCAGCCTGGAGGCCGGCTCAGAACACCCGCTTGCAACTGCCATTTTAACCGCTGCCGAGGAACATGGTCTGTCGATAAAACAGGTCAGTGACTTTAAGGCGATCTCAGGGTATGGCGTCGAGGCGGTAATAGATAAACAAATCCTAAGATTAGGTAACCAACGCCTGATGTCGATACATCAGATAGATATTTCCGAGTTTAATCATCAAGCCAGCAAGCTGACCCGATCAGGCGCGACCCCGGTTTACCTTGCTATCGACCAGAACCCCGCCGCTTTACTGGCAATCACCGACCCGGCACGCGCCGATTCCCGCGACGCCGTTGAACGTCTACACCAACTCGGCTTAAAGGTGATCATGCTCACCGGAGACAATTTCGGTACCGCGCAAGCGATCGCCGATTCAATCGGTATAGACCAGGTGATAGCCGAAGTATTACCAGAGGATAAAGTCGGAAAAATCATCGAATTACAAAATCAACATCGCTCTGTCACGATGGTCGGCGATGGCATCAACGATGCACCTGCGCTGGCACAGGCCAATGTCGGCATTGCTATCGGCAGCGGCACCGATGTTGCCATTGAATCCGCTGATATTGTTTTAATGCGTAGTTCACTGCACGGCGTTGCCGACGCTATTGGCTTATCCAAAGCGACTCTCGGTAATATCAAACAAAACCTGTTCGGTGCATTCATCTACAATATCTTCGGGATACCGGTCGCTGCCGGATTGTTGTTTCCTTTTTGGGGGATATTACTCAGTCCAATTGTTGCCGCCACAGCGATGAGCCTGAGTTCGGTTACCGTGGTGACCAATGCACTACGTTTGCGTAAAGCCGAAACCAGGTGAAATAAAATTGACCGAATTCCTCACCACCAAAGAACTCGCCGAGCTGCTACGCATCAAGGAACGCAAGGTCTACGACCTGGCATCGTCGGGCAAAATCCCCTGTACTCGCGCAACCGGCAAATTACTATTCCCTCGCCAGGCCATTGAAAGCTGGATAAAGCAAAATGCCTCCGGTGGAGAAAGCCGACAATCCAATGCGCGCCCCAATGTTATACTCGGCAGCCACGACCCGTTGCTGGAATGGGCAATTCGTGAATCACGCTGCGGTCTCGCCAGTTATTTCGACAGCAGCCTCGACGGTCTTGACCGCTTTTCCAGTAATGAAGGTATAGCCACCGGTTTGCACGTTTATGACGTTGAATCTGATAGCTGGAATATAGCCACTATCGAGCCCGAGTTTTCTCATCAGGCTGTAGTGCTGGTGGAGTGGGTTAAGCGTCAGCGCGGTATTATCTTTGGCCAGGGTAAGTCGATATCCAATCTGATTGATCTGCAAGGTTGTAGCATGGTTCCCCGACAACCCGAAGCTGGTTCGCAGGTATTACTAAATGCTCTGTTAGACAAAGAAAACATAAACCACGATGAAATTCGCTGGCTTGCCCCCGCACGTAGCGAAGTCGATGCAGTACTCGCGGTACAGGAAAGCAAAGCCGATGCCACTTTCGGGCTGGCATCGCTCGCAGCACAATACAAGCTGGGATTTGTACCCATCATCGAAGAACGTTTTGATTTACTGGTAGATCGACGCGCCTGGTTTGAACCCGACTGGCAAAGTTTGATTGAGTTTTGTCGATCTAAAGTTTTTGAACAACGTGTCGGTGAGCTTAATGGTTATCGACCGGATGGTCTGTTTAGGATCAGGTTTAATGGGGGCTAGTCGAATATGGATCGTTGCCACGGCCATCTTGTAACCTCAAACTACTTTGCATTTGGAAAAAATAACTGCTGCCCCTGCAACTGATAGTTCGCAATCAACCCCTGCCCTTTATCAGACAATATCCAGTCAATAAATGTTTTCGCAGACTGCATATTCATTTTGTCGCAACGTTCGGGATTCACCATCATCACCCCGTATTGATTAAACAAATCTTTGTCACCCGAGAGTAATATTTCGAAATCCTGCCTGTTACCGAAACTAATCCAGGTACCACGATCTGTCATTGCATAGGCATTCATTTCTACCGCTACATTCAGTGTTGCGCCCATGCCTGAACCGGTTTCACGATACCAGGTACCACTCGCCACAACAGGATCGAGACCGGCATATTTCCACAAAGACAGTTCCTTTTTATGCGTACCGGAATTATCACCACGCGATAAAAATATCGATTCCGATTCAGCTATTTTTTTCAGGCCGCCAACTGCCTGTCTAAGGTTGCGTATGTTGGCAGGATCGCCGGGGGGACCTACAAATATGAAATCGTTATACATCACATCAAAGCGCTCGACGCCATAACCTTCGGCGATAAATTTTTCTTCGGCTGCTTTGGCGTGCACCAGTAACACGTCGCCGTCACAGTTTTGCGCATTTTTAATCGCCTGGCCGGTGCCGACTGCTACAACGTTGACTTTTACGCGGGTATCTTTTTCGAATAGGGGCAATAAGTAATCGTAGAGGCCGGAATTCGCTGTCGATGTCGTCGATTGCAAAATAAGTGATTTCCCAGCAATACCAGAATCCGTCATCAGCAATAGAAAAATCATAAGGAAGGTGTGTTTTAACATAGTTTTCATCTCAACTAAAAAACTCTAAACAACCAGTTCACCACTTAAATAAGCCTGTGCCTGCGAGCTTTTTGGTGTATCAAAAAAAACTTTGGCGTTAGTGTGTTCGAGCAGCCGCCCCCGATGCATGAAAACCACATCGCTGGCCAATCGTCTGGCCTGACCGATATCGTGAGTTACCATGATCAGCTTGACGCCACTTTCACGAATTCTCTCCAGCCAATGTTCTATCTGCCGCGTGGTCGAAGGATCGATACTGGCGGTTGGTTCATCAAGGAATAGTATTTTAGGTGCAGTGGCCAATGCGCGAGCCAGGGCCAGCCGCTGCTGTTCACCACCTGAGAGCAACCGGGCCGGTTGCTCGTGTTGCTCATAAAGTCCGGCTTCCTCGAGAATTTCTCGCCTGCTTTTACGACTGGTAGTTTGACAATGCTGCAACACGAAATCGATATTGGCGGCAACCGAACGACGCAATAAAACCGGTTTTTGAAACACCATGGCCTGCGCCTGACGTGTTTTAATATCAAGCGATTGACGATTCCATTCGATACCACCCGAGTCTGCCTGCAGGAGTCCGTGCAATAACCGCAACAGTAAGCTCTTACCCGCGCCATTCGGACCCATAATCGCGGTAAGGCCCTGTGTGTTTAGCTCAAGGTTGAAGTCAGAAACCAACTGTTTTTGCGCGACACTGAAGCACAGCTCGCTGACCTTCAGGGGTAATTGTGAATTTTGATTAGTCTCAGGCATAAGCAAGATGTTTGGCGCTGGCTCGCAACGCATAGACTGCTGCATTGATGCTGAGGGACAACAGTAGCAATACCAGACCCAGGGCCAATGCCAGCGCGAGATTGCCTTTCGAAGTTTCGAGCGCAATCGATGTCGTCATCATTCGAGTCAGGTGATTAATATTTCCGCCGACGATGATCACGGCACCAACCTCGGCAATGGCGCGCCCGAAACCTGCGAGCACGACAGTGAGCAGACTGTAGCGAGCATCCCAGATCAATGCCGGTATAACTCGACTCATAGGCAGGCACAGGGAACGGAACTGTTCATCATATTCACGATGCAGATCTTCGATAAGCTGACGCGTTAATGCTGCAACGATGGGTACGATAAGGATAATTTGCGCGATGATCATTGCGGTCGGTGAGTACAGGATATTCAACCAGCCCAACGGGCCAGCCCTCGAGATCATCATGTAAACCAGCAACCCGACCACCACCGGTGGCAAGCCCATCAGGGCATTGAGCAAAATATCAACGACCTGGCGACCTGGAAATCGCATAACTGCAATAGACGCACCCAGCGGAAAACCGATGATTGCTGCAATCACCACTGCGATCAGGCTGACACGCAACGAAAGGCCGATAATTTCGAGTAAATCGGCATCGAAACTGATCAGCAGATTAAAGGCTAAGCCGAAGGATGATGAGAATTCCTGCATAATTTACAATAATCTCATAAATTCCGTAAATTATGCAATCATTTTCACGACAACCCCATAACCAACACTACGATTTTAAATGCCGACAAACTAACCCTGGGTTACCATCCGCCACATGACTACTACCCCTGCCAACCTACGCACTTTAGTTGCCGCCTGCGCTGCAATAACCGTATTTGGCTTCGCGTTTGGCATGACCTACCCGTTACTATCCCTGATCCTCGAATCGCGTGGTGTATCGAGCGACATGATCGGTATTAATTCGGCGATGATGCCACTGGGCATTTTGCTTTTCTCATCGGTAATCCCGGTTGCCGCTAGGCGCTTCGGTGCACGAAACGTCGCCATTAGTGCGGCGCTTGTAAGCGGGTTTATTATTCTTGGCTACAAAGTTTTCGATAATCTTGCCGCATGGTTTTTAATCCGGCTGCTCCAGGGCATGTCGATATCGACCCTGTTCGTACTCAGTGAATCCTGGATTGTCGGCTCTGCAGGCGACCATAACCGCGGTAAAATCGTCGCCATTTACTCCAGTGTATTATCAGGCAGTTTTGGCGCCGGTCCATTACTGGTTGGATTCATCGGCATCGAAGGCTGGCTACCCTTTGTACTGGGTGCGGCGGTGGTTTTCATCGGCGCTATCCCATTTTTCTTCATTCGCGAAGAAACCACTTCAGCACCGGAAGAAGCTCGCCCATCGGGCATTTTTGACTTCGCACCGAAGGCCCCCGTATTACTCGTAGCGGTGGGGATATTCGCGATCTTCGATGCTGCGACATTATCGCTGTTTCCGGTTTACGGCATGAAAAACGGCCTCGATATCAGCACCTCGGCGAATATCCTCACAGTTTTAATTATTGGAAATGTGTTTTTGCAATTACCTATCGGCTGGCTGTGCGATAGATTTCCTCACCGCTACATCCTGACCGGCTGCGCGCTGACTACCAGCCTGCTGCTGCTATTTATTCCTTTCACCATTAATAGCGACCTGAAATGGCCACTGCTAATCATCATCGGCACCACGGGTTATGGTGTATATACGGTATCGTTAACCTCCCTCGGTGATCGCTTCAAAGGCCTGGAACTGGTCAATGGCTCAGCCGCCTTTGCCATAATGTGGGGCTTCGGTGCGCTGTTCGGATCAGTATCCGGCGGCTGGACCATGCTGGGGTTCGGCCCGCATGGTTTGCCTGTTAGTTTAGCTTTGATTTACTTTATACTGGTTTTGGCGCTGATTTGGCGGGAGCAATAACGCATCAAATCACCGGCAGGGGCTTACGTCTGATCCCGCTTAAAGCATTGCCCGCGATGGCCAACAGTAAAATTGTTCCGCCTAGTAGAGTATAAGGACTCACGGTTTCACCAACAAATAGCCATACCCAGATCGGGCCGAGCAGCACCTCGGTCATCGACAGCAAGGTTAGTTCAACAGCGGGCACTACCTTTGAACCAATGGTATAGATGGTTAACCCGACACCGACCTGGAACACGCCCATCGCAATTGCAATACTCGCGTCGTTAACCGACAGGTGCAAACTGTAATCCTGTGTCAGACAAACCATGGCAGAAATTATTATCGCAAATATGCCGGCGAGGAATACCGCGGGCAGCATGTCTTCAAGTTTTCTCCAACGCAGCGCTATGGTGAATATCGCAAAGCCCAGCGCGGATAACATGGCCATAACATTGCCGAGCATACGGCCCAGCGATATGCCGTCTATTACCATAATGGCGATACCGACGATGGCGAACATGGTAGCCAGCCAGGTTGCCCTGCGAACCTTTTCTCGCAATATAATCCAGCCGAAAATAGCCGCCAGAAAAGGAGCGGAAGCAAACAGGAACATGGCATTGGCGACGGTCGTGGTTTGAATGGCATAAATACCGCCGGCGAATGCCATCACCAGGCCGAAGCCACCAATCACACCGGCAAGTCCGGAACGTTTTATGGTAGCAATTGGCGCGTAGCCAGAACGCAGACTAATCACCACAAACAGGAAGATAGACAGCGAAAACGACCGATAACAGAGAATTTGCCAGACATTGGCGGCTTCGATATTGCGGATACCCAAACCCATCGTCGACCAGAATACGCCAGCCAATAAAACCAGTATCACACCGTTTATATAAGAGAGTTCAGGCTTTGACATGGTTTCCGATACCAGTTTACAAACCGCTCGAATGTATCCCACTCAGCCTGCGAATGAAAGCAAAGTTAATCGATTGCACCAATAGTAATTATCGATCAATTCAGGCACCATGCTCCGGGTTAATTCAGAGACAAATATTCATGCCTCGACGTAGCAGACGCGGCGGCAAAGCCCGCAACAAGACAAATCGTCAGATCGACTATAAACACCTGACCAATCCACTAATCAGGCAACCGGCTTTTAGCGACGACCGTATTGAAGCGATTCACCACACCGCGCTACGGGTAATCGAAGAACTTGGTATTCGTGTGCTCAACGAAACAGCCCGGCAGTATTTCAAGGACGCCGGGGCAGAGGTCGACGCAACCACCCAGATGGTGAAAATAAACAGGGCGTTGGTCGAGCAGGCTCTCGAAATTGCCCCCAGTGAATTTGTACTGCATGGTGCGACAACGGAAACTAATGTGGCACTTGGTGGTGACAATATTGCTTTTGTCAGCGTCGGCGGCGCACCGCACATATCCGACCTGGATAAAGGTAAGCGCAACGGCACATTGGAAGATACCCGCAACATCATCAAACTCTCGCAGCATTTCGATGTTATCCACCTCCAGTCGCCGAATGTTGAGCCGCAGGATATCCCGATCAATATACGCCATCTGCACACTACCGAAAGTCAGCTCACGCTTAGCCACAAGCCTTTCTTTATATATTCTCGTGGTAGTGCACAGGTACACGATGCCTTTGCAATGTGCCGCATTGCGCGCGGACTCTCCAAGGAAGAATTTAAACAAAAAGCCTGGTGCTATACGGTGACTAATACTAACTCACCGCGCCAGCTCGATGAACCCATGTGCCAGGGCATTATCGATTTTGCCAGGGCCGGGCAGGTTTCGGTAATCACGCCCTTCACCCTCGCCGGGGCTATGGCGCCCGTGACCATGCCGGGTGCACTGGTGTTGCAACACGCTGAAGCACTTGCTGGCATTACCCTGGCCCAGACTGTAAATCCCGGCACTCCAGTGGTGTACGGCTCGTTTACCTCGAATGTCGATATGAAATCGGGATCTCCCGCTTTCGGCACACCGGAATTTGTTCAGGCCGCCTGGGGTGCCGGACAACTGGCAAGATATATTAAACTACCCTGGCGCGGTTCGGCGGCCACCGCATCGAATGTAGCCGATGAACAATCGGTGTACGAATATTTAATGTCGGCCTGGGGTAGCATACTTGGCGGTGTCAACATGATGGTCCACGCCGCCGGGTGGCTCGAAGGCGGCCTCACTGCGTCGATGGAAAAATTTATTCTCGATATTGAAATGTTACAGACTTTCGCCGAAATTTTTCATCCGCTGCGCTGCGATGAAAACGAACTGGCTTTTGAAGCCATTGCGAGTGTCGACCCTGGGGGGCATTTTTTCGGTTGTGAGCACACCATGCAACGCTATCAATCAGCCTTCTACGAACCACTGGTTTCCGACTGGAGCAATTTTGGTCAGTGGACGGAAAATGGCGGGTTAACCGCGACACAAAGAGCAAATGGAATCTGGAAAAAAATTCTCACCGATTTCGACAAACCGATGATGGATGCTGCTATACACGAAGAGATACAGGTCTTTGTTGACAAAAGATCCCGCGAGGGCGGTGCGGCTGTCGAGTAACAAAACGATGTGTAATATTTGACCTGCATCAATCCGATTTCTGACCTGAAGGATATGCTAAATATATCAACATAAGGAGTTAGGATTATGATTCACAAGATACTCGTTCCCATTGATGGTTCCGAACCCTCCAGAAAAGCTTTATTGTTTGCCTGCGACCTGGCAGCTAAATATGACGCCAGTCTTGATTTGCTACATGTTGTGCAGGCACCGGAAGGACAGCACACCATGGTGCTCGGTGCGGCTGCAATCACCGTAGAAACATCACGAGATGAACTCGAAGAAGCCGGGCGTAAAGCTATGCAAGCCGCGACAGAAATCGTCGATCAACTCGGCTGCAAACTCGATAAACAGCAAATCGAAGGCGGCTCTCCAACAAAACAGATTCTCGACCATGCCGGGAAAAATGACATCGACTTAATCATCATGGGTAGTCGTGGCCTTAGTGATCTGGGCGGTATATTGCTTGGCAGTGTATCGCATAAAGTAAGCCATCTTGCAGAGTGCAGTTGTGTGACTATGCGTTAGTTTTTGGGTAATGCTCTAATATTATCTAAATCGATATCAACTCATTTGTGTGCATCTTCATCAAATCGAATTCACTCACTCGATTTGACAAGAACCGCTATCGAGGACTATCAAGCAGACCCAGGTCTGGAACATACCGGCTGATCGTACTACCCGACAGAAAGCCAAAAACCAGGCGGCGAGTTTTATACCAGTAAGTACCGAAGAAAATCACCAGCAAACCGACTGTCATCAATACATAAATCAGGACATTTTGTGTGCTGTCCAGCCGACCCTCAAAAACCTGCGTCAATGCATAAACCATGTACAGTTGGGTCGATACCAGCATCGCCCGACGATCGAGTAGTAATGCCAGCAGCAGAAACACCAGAAAAAACAAAATAATAATAACTTCCTTATCCACCGCCTTAATCCAGCTATGCCCGCTAAACAATAGGGACATCATAGCACCATGCACAATCAATGGCGAAGCCAGTAAATGCAACCAGAATGCACTGTCACTGAGATGTGACTGCCTGCTGGTATCACGAATATCGAACGACATAGCAGCAATTAATACTATCAAACCCAGCCCAGTAAAAATAAATGGATGCTCAATAACATCAACGCCGACCTGGACAATAGCAATCGCAACCAGACTTGCAGCTATTGGTAATAGACTGAAAGGCATTTTATATCGTAAGTAAAACAATAAACTGACCAGGCTCAGAACACCCAAACCAGATACCGTGGCGTTTTCATGGTCAAATGCAATTGCCTGATTAACGAAATATAAAATAGCCAGCAGAATTGTGATACCCGGTAATGCCAGTCGACGCACCCGCACCAGCCACTCAGCGACAATGATAAATCCCACCACGGGCAAAAGGTAAGCATAACCCGAAAGTCCAATCATATTGATAGCCACCACCAATAACGTGACACCCAGGGCGATGAACACGTCGCCAAAACTGTGTATGAATTTTAACGGTTCTTCCTGTTTGTCAGCAGCTGGAGAGGCTTGCCGGGTTTCGATAAAATCAAGCAAAGGTTGTATCTGATGGGCTTGAATAATATCTTTATCGGCGGCTTGCTGGAGTAACTCCTTTGAAATCATGTGAATGCCTGAAGCGAAAATCGACCAACAGTATATGAAGCCAGGCTGACTGTGCAATAATGCGAAATAAATAGGCGGCACGAGAACACTATGATACCGATCGATTTAACCGACAACGAAGCACGCGTCATCGGCTGCCTGATGGAGAAATCCGTCACTACACCCGACCAGTACCCACTCACCCTCAATGCCCTGACCAACGCCTGCAATCAAAAGTCGGGCCGCGACCCAGTAATGTCGCTAACCCAGGGCGTAGTACAACACACTATTCGGGAGCTGGAGGAGCGACGCAGCGTTCAGGTTGAAGAAAACTTTAAAAGAGGTGTGGAAAAATATACTCAGCGTTTTTGTAATAGCTCTTTCAGCGAACTGCAATTTGACTCGGCACAATATGCAATCATCTGCCTGTTATTACTCCGCGGCCCGCAAACCCCCGGAGAAATTAGATCCCGCAGCCCACGTCTGCACGAATTTGCCGATAACAACGCAGTTGTCGAAGCTATGACCAGTTTAATCGAACACGAAGGCGAACCACTCGTAGTAGTGCTACCACGCACACCGGGACGTAAGGATTCTGAGTATATGCACCTGTTTTACGGCCCGGTCGATATCGAAGCTTATGCTAGTGAAGCCCGGGAGAACAGGAATAATAATTCGTCTTCACGTATTACCATGTCCGAGCTGGTGCAACGGGTGAGCTATCTGGAAGCCGAGCTTGTCGAGTTAAAAAAACAATTGAGCTAAAATTGCTGTTCTGATGAAAAAGCTAAAAAATGAAAAAGAACTGCTCAAGAAAGCCATCGCTGAAGGCGTCAAATATGGTGAGAAACGCGGCGTCGTAGAGTTTGAGGCCACCGATTCGGCGAGCGAAAAAATTCTCTACATATACCGACTACTGGTACACGACAAAGTAATACAGCCGCTGCCCGAAGACCAGGTTTCGCAGAAGACAATTCAACATAAGCTGGCTATCTGGGCGTCAAAACTGAAATAGTATTATTCGGCATCGAATCAATTGACTTAAATCAAAAACAATCAGTCATGGACGAGTAAGCTTATTGTTAATCCAACACCTGGAGGGTTAACAATGATTGGTAAAATTCTTGTCCCGGTTGATGGGTCAAAACAATCCGACAAGGCGCTCGAATTTGCCTGCAATCTTGCCGACAAATATGACGCCACGTTGCATATACAACATACCATAGAAACTACTTTACATGAGCACGCCATGTCTCTGGGTTTCACCGGTTATGCTTTTAGACTCATCGAAGACGATATTCAACAGGTTGGACAAAAAGTCATCGAAGCGGCCACTAAAATTATCGATAGGAAATATTCTAAAGTGGCAGCCACCGAAATCACATACGGTTCCCCAACCGAGAATATTTTACAGCGCACTAAAGATGACGATATCGATATGATTGTAATGGGCAGCCGAGGCCTGAGTGATATTGGGGGATTACTACTCGGCAGTGTTTCGCACAAGGTGAGCCACCTGGCGGATTGCTCCTGCGTGACGGTGCGTTAAGTCTGCGTCAACGCCTGGTCGATATCCCAGAGAATATCATCCAGCGTTTCCAGCCCAACCGATATGCGGATCATATCGGGTAATACACCCGCGGCAATTTGCTGCTCTTCACTGAGCTGTCGGTGCGTGGTAGAAGCCGGGTGAATGATCAATGTCTTGGCATCGCCGACATTGGCGAGATGGCTTAGAAACTGGGCCGATTCGATAAATTTTGAACCTGCCTTAGCACCGCCTTTAATGCCAAAACTCAGTATCGAACCTGCGCCTTTGGGCAGGTATTTCTTTGACAATGCATGGTAAGGATTGTCTTCAAGTTCGGTGAAGTTTACCCAGCTTACTTTATCGTGATCGTTCAAAAACCTGGCGACGCCGCGGGCATTGTCGCAGTGCCGGTCCATGCGCACCGGCAGGGTTTCCAGGCCTTGCAATAATAAAAAAGCATTAAACGGGCTCAGACTTGGGCCAAGGGTACGTAATGGTTCGCAACGTGCTTTCATGGTGAAAGCGAAATCGCCAAAGGTTTCGTAAAAACTCACGCCGTGATATCCCTTCGATGGTTCGGTCATGCAATCGAAGTTGCCATTCGCCCAGTCGAACTTGCCGGATTCGATGATCACACCGCCAATCGAAGTACCGTGCCCACCGATAAACTTGGTAGCTGAATGGGTGATGATATCGGCACCGTATTGAATCGGCTTACACAGGTAGGGTGTGGCGAAAGTATTGTCGATAATTAATGGAATGCCTGCATCGTGAGCAATGTCAGCAACCGCCTCGATATTGAGGATATTATTCGACGGGTTACCGATGGTTTCGGCATATAGCGCTTTAGTTTTTGGCGTAATCGCTTTACGAAAGTTCCCCGGATCGTCCGGGTCGACAAAATGAACATTGATGCCCATACGCCGGAAAGTGACATCGAACTGCGAATAAGTGCCACCGTATAAAGTGCTTGCCGAAACTAGTTCATCCCCGGCTTCCATAATGGTTAGTAGTGCCGTAGCCTGAGCCGCAAGGCCCGAGCTTACAGCCAGTGCCGCACGACCGCCTTCGAGCGCCGCCATGCGTTCTTCGAATACCGAATTGGTCGGATTATTCAGGCGTGAATAAATATTGCCGAAAGTTTGCAGGTTGAACAGGCTGGCGGCGTGGTCGGTGCTGTCGAATACGTAGGAACTGGTCTGATAAATCGGCACGGCACGCGAACCCGTGGCGGGATCAGGAATCTGTCCAGCGTGTAAACAAAGGGTTTCTATACCAAAATCTCGATCAGCCATATTCAGTGTCTCAATGATTTACGTACAATGGACGCTTTGCCGAAATAACTTTGGTATCGACACCCACCCAGTTCAGGCCACCAAACAGCCGCGCGTATTCAATTTTGACGCATCGATCCATCACCACTTCAAGTCCTGCATCGCTCGCCAGTTTTGCCGCTTGCTCGTTGACCACACCAAGCTGCATCCACGCCACTTTGGCCCCAATTTTAATCGCCTGCTCAACAAAGGGTACAACTCGATCCGATCGCTGAAATAAATCGACCATATCCACCCGATCTGGAATCAACCCTAAATCGGCATAACATTTTTCTCCAAGTATTTCATCATAATTGGGATTCACCGGAATAATGCGGTAACCATGATCCTGCATATATTTGGCAGCAAAATAACTCGGTCGCATTTCGTTGGCGGAGAGACCAACCACCGCCAGCGTCCTGCTTTCACGCAAAATGCGCCGAAGTTGATTGCTATCAGTCATTCAATTCGTTCGCTATGGTGCGTAATAAAAACTTTTGGATTTTTCCAGTCGATGTTTTCGCCAATGGCCCAAACACCACGGTTTTCGGCGCCTTGTATCTGGCCATATTTTCACGGCAGAATTCGATGATGTCAGCCTCGCTGGCTTCTGCACCTTCCTTTAACGAAACGAATGCACAGGGCGTTTCGCCCCATTTATCATCATTACGCGCCACCACCGCAACTTCCATTGCAGCGGGGTGGCGATAGATCACATTCTCGACCTCGATACTGGAAATGTTTTCACCGCCTGAAATGATCACGTCTTTGGAGCGATCCTTGATTTCGATATAACCGTCGTCATGCCAGACGGCGAGATCGCCCGAATGAAACCAGCCATCCGCCAGCGCTTCCTGCGTAGCATCGGCATTTTTGAGATAACCCTTCATGACGATATTACCCTTGAAAAAAATTTCGCCGAGGGTCTCGCCATCTTTGGCGACCGGCTCCAGGGTTTGCGGATCACCAACCATCAATGCTTCGAGCATCGGGTAGCGCACACCCTGGCGTGACTTGAAAGCCGCCTGCTCGACAATCGGTAACTCACTCCACTCCCTGTGCCAGGCGCAGACTACCGCCGGGCCGTAAGTCTCGGTCAAGCCGTAGGCGTGGGTGACGTTAAATTTCAATCGCTCCATGGCTTCGAGTATGGTCGGTGGCGGTGCCGACGCGGCAGTCATAATATTCACTGCATGATTGACTCCGGCCTTCATTTCATCGGAGGCATTAGCAATCAAACTCAGTACAATCGGCGCACCGCAAAGGTGCGTGACTTTCTCTTCTTTCATGAGTTGATAAATCGGCTCGTCGCGTACCGCACGCAAACAGACATTGGTGCCGTTCATCGCCGCGATAGTCCAGGGAAAACACCAGCCATTGCAATGAAACATCGGTAGTGTCCAGAGATACACCGGATGCGCGGTAATATTCCAGGTCATGATGTTAGACACGGCATTCAAATAAGCGCCGCGATGGTGGTAAACCACACCCTTGGGGTTGCCAGTAGTGCCAGAGGTATAGTTCAAACTGATCGCCTGCCACTCATTTTCTGGCAACGACCAGGCGAACTCGGCATCGCCTTCCTTGAGGAAGTCCTCGTATTCGATTCCTCCAATCGATTCGCCGCCCTCAAAACTGGCGTCATCGACATCGATCACCAGTAAATCATTGTCAAATTTCGATAACGCTTCCTTGATCAACGCAGCATATTCCGGATCGACCAGAACTGCCCTGGCCTCGCCATGCTGAAGCATGAAGGCGAGCACTTCTGCATCTAGCCGATAATTCAATGCATGCAGGATAATGCCAGCCATCGGAATCCCGAAATGTGCTTCGTACATGGCAGGAACATTCGGCAACATGGTGGCGACGGTATCACCGGGTTGAATACCCCGGTTTCTTAGTGCCGATGCCAATTGCCGACAGCGTGAATAAGTTTGTGCCCAGGTATTCCTCACCTCACCATGCACCACAGCAACCGATTCGGGATAAACCGAAGCTGCACGTTCGAGGAAGCTTATGGGTGATAGCGGAGTGTAATTGGCCTCGTTGCGCTCAAGATTTTGTTCGAATATGTTATTTCTCATAGCTAATATTCTTATCTGCCTTGCCAGGTAGGTTTACGTTTTTCGATAAAGGCATCAATGCCTTCGCGGGCATCTTCACTATTCATATTGCAGGTCATGGTTTCACCAGCAAAATCGTAGGCCTTATCGAGCCCCATACTCAGTTGCTGATAAAACATGCGCTTGCCCATTTTGATTGCCAGCGGTGACTTGGCGGCGATTTTTTCGGCAAGCACCAGGGTTTCGGCTTCGAGACCATTCTCTGAAGTAACCGTATTAACCAGGCCGTATTCGCGCGCTACAGTGGCGTCAACAAAATCACCGGTCAACAACATTTGCATGGCCTGTTTACGATGCATGTTTCGACTCAAGGGTACTGCTGGCGTCGAACAGAAAAGCCCGACATTAATACCAGAAACTGCAAATCGAGACACATCCGAGGTTACGGCCAGGTCGCATTGCGCTACCAACTGACAACCAGCTGCGGTGGCGATACCATTCACCTGGGCGATGACCGGTTGCGGCATCGAGGCGATGGTTTGCATCATTTGCCCGCATTGCTCGAACAGAGCCTGATGGAATTCACGCTTCTCACTGCTACGCATTTCCTTCAAGTCGTGACCGGCGCAAAAGGCCTTACCGTTGGCGGCGATAATCACCACTCGCTGGCTTTCATCTGTGGCTATTTCGTCGAGTGCTGTTTGTAATTCGCTCAACAGATGTTTAGACAGGGAATTATATTGTCCCGGCCGGTTCAGTGTAAGGCGGGTAATACCGTTGTCGCTTTGTTTGAGTAAAACCGGTTCGGTGGATTCATTGACGAGGGCGCTCATTGCAATTCTCCCAGGAATTTATCTCTGGAATAATCATGCCTGAAATGTAAGCTCAAGTACATGAATCGGTGATGGTTTAGAAATCCTTTAACAATTCCGTTGTTTTTGGATCCATGAATCCTTCGATCGTTGCCTCGGTTTCCAGTGCCATAGCTGCCTTCAGGTCGGACATCGCGGTCTGGTTCAATACGCATTTCATTGCCTGTGTTGACAAAGTGGGTAGATTAGCCAGTTTTTGTGCCACCTTCCTGGCTTCCTTGATTAAACATTCATCTTCCACTACCAGCCATGCGACACCTATTTTTAACAATTCGGCTGCAGTGTAACGTTCCCCAAGAAATAGCATTTCCCGGGCCTTGTTTAAACCGACTAGTGCCGGTAATAGCGAAGTTACACCGCCGGTGACAAACAAGTTTAATGATACTTCTGGGAAAAAGCCTTTCGCAGACTCTGCCCAGATCGGGAAATCGCAGTTTATTGCCCACTCGAAACCACCACCGACCGCCCAACCATTGATCGCACCGATTACCGGTTTTTTTCCGAATACAATTTCGTCGGTGACGCGCTGGATTGCTTCGACCAGGTTGCGAGCCTGTGCTTCATTTTCTGGGTGCTGGTGTTCCTCTCGGTCGTCACCTGCACAAAACGCCCTCCCCGCTCCAGTGAAGATGATGACGTGAACCGCGTCGTCGGCATTGGCTTTGGCGAATGCGTTGCCAGTTTCATCGATTAGTGCCCGATTCATCGCGTTGAGGCTTACGGTTCGATTTAAGGTAATGGTGCAAATCCGTTCATTTACTTC
This sequence comes from Gammaproteobacteria bacterium, assembly GCA_024224415.1. Classification (GTDB taxonomy): domain Bacteria; phylum Pseudomonadota; class Gammaproteobacteria. The sequence continues at coordinate 18,158 of JAAENK010000330.1, forward strand.
ATAGTTAACAGCTGTCATATCAATAATTCCGAATTACACGTTTAGTTTTACCTTCGGTGCGCGGCAGGCTTTGCGGGTCGAGCAAAGTGACTCGCGCACTGACACCAATATTAGTTTTGATTTCATCTTCCAGATGTCGCGCCAGATTGGATTTATCCAGGCTCAAATCCTGCTGCTCAACTTCGACTGGCAGGAAATCATAGGGCGGCAGTTTATCCAGCACAATACGGTATTCAGATGAAAGTCCTTCGTTCTGGTTAATCACTTCAGCAATCATGGTCGGGAATACATTTATACCTCGCACCACAATCATGTCGTCGCTACGACCGATAACACGAAACCTTGGTGCAGTACGTCCGCAGGCTGCCTTGTCGGTACCGGTGATTACTATCATATCGTTGGTGCGAAAACGTACCAACGGTTGTGCCTGTTTACATAAATGGGTTAATACCAATTCACCGCTCTCGCCTTCTTTCCAGGGTTTTAATGCACCACTATCCGGATCGATTAACTCAGCGTATAACACATCCAGTGCAACAAAATGCAAGTCATTACTCAAGGTAGATTGCCCGGCAAAATTGCAGAGGATATCGGTTACACCGTAATTTGAGTTTCGCACCTTAAATCCCCAGGTATGTTCCAGCTTCTGTCGAAATGACAGATCATCCAGACCAGCCTCACCACCAAATAATCCCAGCTTAAGTTCCAGGTCTCGCGGTGACAAATCAGGAAACTCATTGGCGATCACCTGTTCGAGCACCCCCGGGTAGGACGGCGTACATGAAATGGCATTGATCTTCAATTCCTGCATGGTTCGAATCAATCCAGCGGTGCCACCGATCCCATAAGGCACCACCATCGCCCCGGTAGCTTCAAGTGCAGCGTGGTCCGTATAACCACCCATCCACAATTGATAATTTAGACAGTGTACGACGCGATGCTGTGGCCCAAGCCCCGAAGCTGCCTGTGCGCGCCCACCAACCATGGCGGTCATGTTCGCATCCTGTGCAGTCAAAGCCAGGTTCATCGCCGTACCGGTGGTGCCAGAGGTACGATGCATGCGGGTAATTTGTTGCTCTGCCGTCGCCAGGTAACTGCCAAACGGCGGATGCTGATGCTGATCACGCCGCAACATTTCCTTGTCGGTAAAGGGCAAATCGGCTATTTCGTCAAGGTTGCCACTGAAACTAAAATCTTGATAAAACTCCGAATACTGACCAAGGTATTCGGCCTGTTGTCGCCAATTTGCGCCTTGAATATTTTTGATTTCCTATAAATCTAAAAAATCGGCACCAGGTGTTGTGCAATCGTCAGTCATTGGTTTTCAGCTATCAAAAATCCTTTAAAAGTAGAAATTAATTTAATGGGTGGCTTCCCATTATAAGGTCTCACCAAACAGTCTATAACACTGGCATTATTAATGTGATATTACTGAGCCTGATTTAGTGTATTCTCTAGAACTCGCTCTTGAACTATCTTAATCTATCCAATACTAATGACCATCAGGTATAACAGTTGAAGTCCATATTACTAGCGATGCGGACTTCATGGCCTCTTTTCATCGGGATGATTTTTCTCATGGTTAGTAATGGCTTGCTTGCAACCCTGCTTACCCTGCGCGGCAGCAGTCTTGGGTTTGACAATTCCGCGATAGGATTGATGCAATCCGGCTATCCAGTGGGGGCACTGATTGGATGTTTGATTGCCCCTCGCATCATTATGAGCGTAGGCCACATTCGGACTTTCGCAGCACTCGCTTCGACCGCCAGTGCTGTCGCTCTCGTTCACCTGATCACCTTTGATCCCTGGAGTTGGGGCGCCATGCGTATACTTTCCGGGTTCTGCTTTTCCGGGTTATATATCGTTGCGGAAAGCTGGCTGAATGGAAGCGCTACCAACGAGTCGCGGGGTAGCCTTTTATCGATTTATTTTATTGTACAAACCGGCGGAGTAACCGCTGGTCAACTATTACTGAATCTTTCCAGTCCAGAGGGAATTCTGTTATTTATTATAGTCTCGATACTGATCTCCTTTTCACTTGTGCCGATGCTGGTATCGAGCAGTACTTCCCCACCTTATGGATTACCAGAAAGGATTAGCCTGGGTGCCCTGTTTCGGCTCTCACCAATGGGATTAACCGGCAGTTTCCTCAACGGTATCTCGCAAACGGTGCTGTACGTATCGTTGGCTCTTTTTGGTGGTGCAATCGGACTGGCCAGCGGTTCCATTGGTATACTGATCGGATGCATGACGCTTGGAGGAATGGTGTTCCAGTTTCCGATGGGCAAACTATCCGACCATGTTGACAGGCGCTTCGTTATTGTGGGAGCACCTGCTTTAGCTATACCAGTTTGCCTGTACCTCATCGCCCTGGATAATCCAGCCGAGCATTTCCTTTTATTATGCGGTTTGGTAGCTGCACTTGGTGGTTTGATTTTACCCATTTACTCACTTTGCATGGCACATATGAATGACTACTTAAAACCCGAACAAATCGTCGCCGCAAGCGGCACGCTGGTTTTGATTCTGGCGGCGGGCATGACGCTTGGCCCAACACTCGGTGGTTATGCCATCGATTATTTTGGACCTCAGGGCATTTTTTATCTGTTGGCTGCAACTTCTCTGTTTACTGTGGCCACCGCGTTATTTCGCTTGCGGCATGGCCAGTCTCGTTCGGAAAATCCAGTTACCGCAGTTGCTATGGCTGCCAACCTGACTCCAGAAGCGACATCGCTTTACCCAGAAGCTTCAGGTGATCACAGTAAACATTGAAATATTTCACGGTCATCCCCGTCTTAGCCTGACTTTTTGCCTAATGGGTGACCCTTGAATTTTCATCTGTGTTGCCATTGAAGTACGGTCCAAAGGTTGATCCACAAACAACCACATAATTTCATTGGCCGAATATGTCCCTATACGTTTAGCAATATCGCTGCTATAAGTGCAGAAGGGAGTCTCTCGTATCAGCAATCGCGTGTAGTTTGTGGTTTGATTCGGCATAATGAGTATGAGGCGCGCCCAACTTTTTAATATTATCGTCTGGTAATTTGATGGAACTTTCACTACCTACCACAGTATTCAGTGCCTTCCTTGGCTCTACTGTCTTGCTGATGGCGCTGATATACATCAGCAAAACCCCAGGGGCACCCCAGGGGTTGAGTTACTGGATTATCGGTATTGCACTAAATTCGGTACGTTATTCGGTAATTCTCTGGGTACTCATGACACGTCAATTCTCAATGATATTCATTGTAGAAGCGCTACAGGCTGTTGGTGCTTTCTTTCTCGTAGCAGGATCCCTGGTTTTTCTCGGACGCCGGGTCTGGTGGAATATATTTATTGGTGCCTGTATTGCAGCAGTTGCCTGGGCTGCCTTTACAACACTGGTGGCCCCAAATTTTTTACTGCGCTCCATCCCACTGTATCTTGCTTCGGGTTGTGCAGTGGTATGGGTTGGTTTTACCTTTATTCGAGCTCGTCATACTGGAGAAAAAACAGGATACGGCCTTACCGGTAGCCTGTTTATCATGTGGGGAATCCACAAACTGGACTTTCCGTTATTGCGCCCAATTGAATGGTTTGCTCCCTATGGATTCATGATTGCCACGATACTCTTCATGAGTATAGCTATTTCCCTGATAGTCATTACGCAAAGACGCATGCTGCTTGTTTCAGAACAGGAAATCCGCGAAAGGCATAAAGCGGAAGCTGCGCTGCGGCGTTCTGAAGAATCACTACGGCTGAGTGAATCCCGGTATCGGAATCTTGTAAAGGATATTCCTGACCTTCTTTACCGAACCGACAACCAGGACAGAATTACTTATGTATCTGAATCTGTCTATGCATTATCCGGTTTTACTGTGGATGAAGCCATGGGCATGAAGATGGCAGAAGAAGTTTATGTCGACCCAGCGACAAGAGATTTACTACTTGCCGAGCTACAACAAAATGGGCAGGTCACTAATTTTGAAAATCAGTTAATTCGTAAAGATGGGTCTATCTGGTGGGGATCTGCGAATGCCCATTTATTGAAAGGAGATGATGGCAGTATCCTGGGGGTTGAAGGCATAGTCAGAGATATTTCCGAGCAAAAATCCGCCGAGGAGCAGCTCAGTTATCAGGCTAGTCACGATGTTTTAACCGGGCTAATCAATCGACACGAGTTCGAGAATCGGACGAGCCAGTTGCTCTCCAGGATCAAGTATGACGGCGCTGAGCATGCGATGTGCTTCATGGACCTTGATCAGTTCAAGGTGGTCAATGATACCTGTGGTCATGTCGCAGGAGACGAACTGTTACGGCAATTAGGGAAGTTACTACAGAACACTGTCAGCAAACGCGACACATTGGCAAGACTCGGGGGGGATGAATTTGGTGTATTGATGGAACACTGCTCACTCGAACAGGCCCACAGGGTTGGTGATGAAATTCTTAAGGCCGTCAAGAACTACCAGTTTTTCTGGGAAGGAGAGGCATTCCGCATAGGTGTCAGCATTGGATTGACTGCAATCACTGAAGCCACCAGCAATTTCTCAGAATTATTCAAGCAAGCCGATGCAGCCTGCTACCTCGCCAAAGACCACGGGCGCAATCGTATTCACACTTATCTCCCGGAAGATACCGAGCTGGCTATTCGTCACGGGGAAATGCAATGGGTAGGACGAATTAGTCAAGCTCTCGATGACAGTCGATTCTGTCTCTACGCCCAACCTATTGTATCGCTGGACAACGGTGCCATAAAGCACTACGAACTGCTGACAAGGATGCTGGATGAGAAAGGAGAAACCATACCCCCGGGGGCGTTTCTACCAGCAGCAGAGCGCTATAATTTAATCGAAAGACTCGATACCTGGGTGATTACCAATGCCTGCACTTTCCTGGCTGAGCATCCATATTTTGTCGAACAGATGGAATTTGTCTCGATTAACCTTTCCGGGCCGTCGCTGGTCAATAAAGATTTACTTGAAACCATCATGCGAAACTTCAGGGAATTCGGTGTGTCGCCGGATAAATTTTGCTTTGAAATTACAGAAACGGTTGCCATCTCGAACCTGGAGTCGGCTACCAGTTTCATATCAATTCTAAAGCAGCTTGGTTGTCGTTTCGCACTGGATGATTTTGGCAGCGGCCTTTCATCATTTGGATATCTGAAAAATCTGCCGGTCGATTATCTAAAAATTGATGGAATGTTTGTGAGAGATATCGTCGACGATCCGATCGATCATGCAATGGTGAAATCGATTAATGATATTGGTCAGGTGATGGGCATGCAAACGATAGCAGAGTTTGTCGAAAATGATGAAGTCAAAGGCCTGCTTAAAGGCATAGGCGTTAACTATGGCCAGGGTTATGGCTTGGGTAAACCCCGGCCACTGATAGATTTGGTTTAAACCTTTATACCTACGGCAACTGGTCAGAATACTCCCTCAAATCACCAATATTCTGTGACACCCAATCCTGGTCATAATAAGTATCCAGATATCGCTCACCACTATCGCACATCAATGTCACTATCGACCCGGCCTGACCTTTTTCCTGCATTTGCGCTGCTACTTGCAGCACACCCCAGAGATTAGTCCCGGTGGATGCACCCGCTTTGCGACCGATGATTTTCTCCAGCCAGTGTATGGTGGCGATACTCGCGGCATCAGGCACTTGTAACATATTGTCGATTACGTCGGGTTGAAAAGACGGTTCAACTTGCGGACGACCAATACCTTCTATGCGACTGCCAATACCGCTATTCAAGCTATCGTCACGATTTTGGTAATAGTCATAAAAAACCGAGTTTTGTGGATCAACTACCAATAGTGAAGTATCTAAGCCCTTGTAGCGGATATAACGCCCCAGCGTCGCCGAGGTGCCACCGGTTCCGGCACTCATGACTATAGTATGCGGTATCGGATGCGGTTCCTGCTGCATCTGGCTGAAAATACTTTCGGCAATATTGTTATTACCGCGCCAATCTGTTGCACGCTCGGCATAGGTGAATTGATCCATAAAATACCCACCTGTCGACTCCGCAAGTCTGGCTGATTCGGGTCGCATTTCGGCTGCGGTTTCAACAAAATGGCATTGGCCACCAAAAAGTTCGATAAGTGCTATTTTACTGCCTGCTGTACTCCGCGGCATAACTGCGATGAACGGTATGCCGATCATCTGGGCAAAAAATGCTTCGGATACCGCCGTACTGCCAGAAGAAGCCTCTATTACCGTGGTCGTTTGATTGATTTTGCCATTACACAGTGCGTATAGAAACAACGACCTCGCCAGCCGATGCTTCAGACTACCCGTTGGGTGGGTGCTTTCGTCTTTTAAATAAATATCGATAGCGGGTAATCTGGCGATATTGAATTTGACCAAATGGGTATCCGCTGAACGCTGAAAATCAGACGCAATGGTTTTGATCGATTGTTTTATCCAGTCATGCATGGGGTTTCTCGAAATCCTGGCTATTGGTGTATGTAATTGTTTTGTTGGGTGTTACCAGTACCAGTCCAATCAATAGCACGATGACCGAAGACCACACCCAGATACTATGTTGCTCTGCAAAAATAATGATTCCCCAGAACACACCCGATAGGGTGACTATATAGGCGCATTGGCTAGCAAAAACTGCCCCTGAAGATTGTATGGTATAAAAAAATATAAAATACGCTATGCCGCTACCGAATGTGATGCCAATCAAGGCCATACCGGGAACCGTACCCAACCAGCTTATTGGTTCGGCAACCCCGAAATAAACGGCCAATGGGAACTGCATGACTATAGCCACCAGGTTTGCACCCGCCAGTAGCTCTCGTGCATCCGCCTGGTAATCGATACCATGACCAACATAAACGTTCTCGATCGAATACAGTACTGCACTCAGTAAAGCCAGTAGAATCCAGAGGTTTGCGTCTTCGTTATTCAGGCCATGTTCCGGCAAAATGAGTAACAGGATTGCTACCATTCCCAGCAGGATACCAAAGATACGTTTCACAATGAGTGACTCATAATGCATGGCCAGCATGATGGCATAAGTAATCATTGGTACGGTAGAAACCGTGATCGAGAGTATCCCGGCAGATAAATGCGGAGCTGCGTAATAATACGCCAGATTAGGGGCAGTAATACCGACTACCGCCAACACCAGGTAGTGACGTAGATGCCGCCACTGGAATACAGGTATTTTGGCTACCAGGCAGAACGTTGCAAACAACACACTTCCAAGCACCACTTGCCAGGCAGAAATCGCCAGCGGATGCGCCCCTTTTGACGTGGCCATTAACGCCAACGAAAAAGTGGCGCCCCAGATCAACCCGGCAGTGATAATCAATGCATAAGGAAAAAACCGATGATTCGACATTAACTCCAGGTGACTCCACAGGTATTTCAATAGCTGCGATTATAGACAGCAACTGCCACATCCTGCTATAAGTTTGTGGGTGCTGAATATTGGCATATGCCAGGTTTAGTGTGGAAGCACAGAAAGTTGGCTAACTGTCCGCGTCTATTGCATCACATCGCATTCTATTGCATTAGCAATTTGTTGTAGTTGCTCATAAGTTATTGGTACTCCAGAAGCATTGGTACCCGCTGCTGGATAAATCGTTTGATAGGCGCTCAGTCCACAATCAATATATATATCCAGGTCTTCGACACCAAATGGACAAACGGCTCCAGGTTGAAACCCGGTGACTGTTAGCGTTTCCTCGGCGGTCGCCATACGGGCTTTCACACCGAGTAAATCTTTTAACTTTTTATTATCGACGCGGAGATCCCCCGGACAGAGAAACAGTCTAAACACGCCATCCTTGCCTTTGAACAACATTGACTTGGCGATTTGACCAACCACGCAACCGATTTTGTTGGCAGCCATTTCCGAGGTCGGTGTGCTACCGGGTTCGAAAGTCAGGGCCTGCAGGTTATTTGCATCGAGAACCGACTGCACCCTGTCTGATATAGATGTCAACTTAATACCTGTGTTAGAAATGATAAAACACGTTCAGGTAAGCACCTTCGAATTCGAGGTTGACGTCGAGATCAGCTTCGTCAAATTCGAGTTCAAGCGAACGGTAACCAAGCCGACCACCGAGCCCGAAGTCACTCTCATAACCCAGACTTACCAACGTTTCTGTAATAGCATTATCGTCAACACTAATCGAATTCAGCGTTGAGTCGATAAAAAAACCGGTAAAGGGTAAATCGATACGCGCATCAAGGTATATCAGCGGTACTGCGAAGTCCAGGTCCTCCGAAGCACTGGCAGTGCTCGAACTAATTCTCGATATACCATCGTATTGCCGAACGGTTAAACCAGCATCGAAATTGATCCAGTTATCAAGCAGTTCATAATATAGTGTTAACTCGGTATTGCTCATGTCAAACCGGGTATCGATATCGGTACCATTGTTGAAGGTTTCATCACCATAATCGATATCCTGACTCAAAGTAGAGCTAGCTGAGGCATCCAGTGTAGACGAGGCAAATCGAAAATTTGGTAAAACCGGAATCGGATGCTCGATTTCAACCCAAATCACGCTATGCGATTCGTCACTAAAACCAAGATCATCCTCAATATTGATCACTGAGCCAGTCGTCATCGAAGTATCCAGTTTAAATGAACCACTGTAATCCGGCGTCCAGGAACTGATACCTACCTGCAAACCGGCAGTATCGGCCTGTGTCTGCACTGAAATTAAAGTTATTACGCCAAAAACGCCAAGAGTAATTTTATTCATGATGTTATCCATGTGATGTTGATCAGAATTAGCCTGATAATATATTTTTTAAATGCTCGATGGTAACAAAAAAGGTAGTTTGTAAATATTTCGACTATATCGCTAGCCTGTTTAAGACACCAGTATTACAGGACAATAAAGTTGCTTAAGAATTAGCCGCTGAATTTCTATATCTTCATGACTGGACAATATTGCGCAATCAAAAACAGTACCCCGGGTAGTGAGAAGGTCGGCAAGTTGATGGCTTTTCAATTCAACGAATGATTTAACTTTATCTTGCAAGTCTAGTTGAGCAGAGTCATCGGCAACTACGGCTGTAACTTCAATCCTGTGCTGGCTAAAACATTTTAATACTACGTCGAGGGCATGCATTAAATGGGGCGAGTGATTTTCGATTAGCAGTACTCGGCGCACCGACGCGTATCCCACAGCAGTCTGCACCCGACTGGCACTGCGCTGCCCTACAATGGTGTAGGTATTGTCGCTTCGTAGCGCCAGCATCGCATCCCTGGCCTGACCGCTGACATAGTCGAAACTGCAGGATATCTGCGAAGCCCGTGCCGCTTTTTCCAACGACTGCCTGAATTGAGCCGCCATTGTCCGTAACGAGAGTTGCATTTGATCATAATCGATGGGCTTTTCTTCTGCAGTTGTGAATGATATTTCTCGTGTAAACGGCAGGCTTGCAGCTCGTAATAAGTCCTGGTTTTCAATAAATAAACCATGCAACCGCGTCTCTACCGAGGCCGCCATGGCAACCGCCAGATCGATAGAAATAACTGAAATGCTTTGACTATCGACTCTTAGCAGTACATCCGCCTTATGGTCTTTATGATGTTGGTCATTCATTAGTTTGTCGTTACCGGTTTAGCGACATCGTTGCCCTGGTCTGCTTGACCGAACTGTTTTTGCAGCCGTTGTAACTCTTCGATACGAAGTTGAATTTTACGATTAAAACTACGAGCCGAATACTGACCGTTGCTACCAGGCTTGCCACGAGTAAGACCGCATAAGATTTCCATCACATCTTCGACATGGTTGGCTGTATATATATAAAACCTGCCATCGGCAACCGCCTGTCGGATTTCATCGTCGAGCATCAAATGCACCTGATTGGCTGCGGGGATAATGACGCCCTGCTCACTGTTTAAACCACGCGTTTTACAGATATCGAAGAAGCCTTCTATTTTTTCGTTAACGCCGCCAATGGCCTGCACTTCACCATGCTGGTTCATCGACCCGGTGACGGCAATGGATTGCTTCAAAGCGACATCACCGAGGGCCGATAACAGCACGCACAACTCTGCTGCTGTCGCACTGTCACCGTCGACATGACCATAGGATTGCTCAAAAGTCAGACTCGCCGACAAGGGTAAAGGTCGACTGGCGGCGTATCGATTAGCCAGATATGCGGAAAGAATCATCACGCCCTTGGAATGTAGATCGCCCCCCAGTTTGGATTCGCGTTCGATATCGATAACATTACCTCTCCCGAGTCTGGCAGTAGCGGTAATACGGGAGGGTTGGCCGAAGCGGTAATCACCCACCTGCAACACCGATAGCGCATTCACCTGCGCTACTTTCGTGCCCGTTGTATCAATCAGCTTAATACCACGGATGATTTGCTGCTGTAATAGCTCTCGATATTTATCCTGCCGGAATCGACTCTTTTCTACGGCCCGATTGATATCCTGCAATCGTATTATCTTGCTTTTATTCCGGCCCGCCCAGTAGTCTGCTTCGCTGAGCAAGTCCTGCAGGTTTTCAATATGCAGGGATAATTTTTCACCATCTTCTGCATCGCGTGAAGCCAGTTCAATTACCCGACCGACACTGGCTTTATCGAGCGCCCTTGCCTGTCGACGATTTTGAATCGCCGCTATCAGTCGTGCGTATAACTGCAGGTTTTCCGGGCTACGGTCAGTGTCCTGTGAGAAATCGGCGGCGACCTTGAATAGCTGACTAAACTCTTCATCGTATTGTTTTAGCAGGTAATACAGTATCGGTTCACCCGTCAGAATAACTTTGGCGTTAAACGCTACTGATTCTGGTTCCAGCGATACATTACTGGCCAGACTAAGCACCTGTTCGAGCGACTGGATTTTTATTTCACCCGCTTTCAGCACCCGTTTCAAACCTTCCCAGGCAAAGGCATGAGTGAGCAGTTTTCGGGCATCGACAATCAGATAACCACCATTCGCTCGATGCAGTGCGCCGGATTTAATCAGGGTGAAATTGGTACCCAGGGTGCCCATCTGCGACACATATTCAACTCTACCGATCAGGTTCTGGTAAGTCGGATTATCTTCAAACACAATCGGCGCGGCTTTACCTGGCTGGTTGTCAACGATGACATTAATGGCATACTCGTGAAACTCCTTGACGCGCCCGGCGACATATTCGACTTCCTGCATACCGTCTGCTGGTAAGAATGCCCCGGCATTTTCTATAGCATTATTCTTCACTTCGGCCAGATAATTCATCACTTCAGGGTAGATCTGGTAGTTCTTTTCGATCCAGGCAATCAACTGCTCGACCGTATGCTGGGTTATCTCCCGGTTTAACGCTTTAATACGTTGATGGTGTTCGCGTTGTAACAAAGGCATACCACGAACCATAGCCTGCAATTCTAGCTGTATGTCAGCAATGAGTTTTTCGATACGCTCTCTTTCTGCCAGGGGAAGCTTTTCGTAATCAGGCGGATCTAACAACTTACCATCCACCATGGGGCCGAGGGTATAGCCCTGGGGCGCATGCAGAATGGCGATACCACGTTTTTCGGCATCCTGACTCAACTTTCGAAATGTCCGCTCTTGCCTGGTGTTCAATTCATCCTCGATGGCCTGGCGGCGGCTATTGTATTCTTCACTTTGAAAAGATGAGGGCAAAGACATTAGTAAATCTTCAACCAGTGATGCCATGTCTTTCCTGAGCTGCTGTCCCATACCAGCGGGTAGTTTTAATACACGTGGCTGTTGGGGATTCTCAAAATTGTTGACATAACACCAGTCGAAACCAGCCTGTTCATCACTGATACGCTGGTCCAGTATCTGCTTCACCATTTCGTGCTTGCCTAACCCTGAAGCACCGTGCACAAACAGATTAAAACCATCGGCCTCGATATCGACCGCAAACTCCACCGCTTCGAGTGCGCGCTGCTGGCCCAGGGGCTGTTCCAGCGCTTCAAGATCTGCAGTGGTTTTGAATTTGAACTGCGCGAGATTGCAATGGTTATAAAGTTGATCTGGTTTCAGGCTTTTGATTTTTTTCATAATCCGCCACCAAAATATGGCTTG
>JAAENK010000331.1 GCA_024224415.1 Gammaproteobacteria bacterium
AACTCGTCAACCTTGCGTTGGGTTTCTCTGGCTTTTTGCTCGGCAATCTCTGCCTTACACTCATTAACACCGATGGTACCTGCAAAATAAACAGTTCCCAGTCCGGCAATAAATATTAGCGTAACCATGATTATTGCAGGATTTGTTAGCAGACTGGCTTTACTGGCGCGATCGCTGGAACCAGCTTTAACCAGATGCTCTATATCACGCTCGTATTTTTCTTCCCTGCGTTTGAGTATTTCGAAATAGATAGCACCAATCAACGTTAGGCAAATAATAATAACTGCCAGTGCGCTGATAGATGGATTGATACCATAACGCACCTTGCTCGCCAGCACTGTTGTCAGTGTCGACTTGGAGACGATAGTAAAAATCGTCGTGTTATAGTTTTCGAACGATGCCAGAAAGCCAAGTACACATGCCGAGCCGATAGCTGGTTTGAGGAAAGGTAGCAAAATCTTACGAAAAGTTTGCACATGGGAGGCACCCAGATCAAGCGAAGCTTCTTCCTGTACTGAGTCGAATCTCTGTAGCCTGGAAATAAAAATTAGCATTGCATAAGCCGCGACGAAGGTCGACTGCCCAATAATGGTAAGGAATATTCCATCGTAAAAGAATGAGTCATAACCGGCATTAAACATTCTGCCCATGCGATCCCAGAACACCAGCGTCGATATACCCAGTACAACACCTGGTATCAGGATAGGGGATATAACGATGGTGTAATACCACGGGCGTAGACGGCTACTAACCTGGGTCAGCATAAGCGCACCTGCCAGGCCAAGCGGTACCGCAAAAACCACCACTCCTATTGCTATAGTGATACTGTTTTTCAAGCCCGTCATCAGATCTGTATCGTTAACAAGGACATTAAACCACTCGACCGTAAAACAATCCCATGGAGAAATCCTTGGGAACGACGAAGTATTAAATGCCGATGTCCCCATGACAATCAGAGGGCCGAACAGGTAGGCAAAAAATGCAAGCACGAATAAAAGCGTGAAGACGCGGGTCAGCTTTTCTGAGGTTCTGGCCGAAATCATCGTGACACCTCACCAAGCTTTACCTTGAATGCTTTCATAGCTACCAGAACAATTACGATTGTTGAAAATAACAGGAACACTGCGTAAGCCGACCCTCGCTGCCAGTTATTGCCCTGGTTAAACCACTGATAGATGATCTGAGTAAACCATAGACTGCTTGGCCCACCCAGTATTTGTGGTGCCGCCAGTGCACCGGCGGTGAGCATAAAGACCATGGTACAGCCAGAAGTAATACCGGGTTTGGCGTAGGGAATCACCACACGTTTATGGATTCTCCACCAGGGAGAACCCAGATCACGAGCAGCTTCAATTTGATTTCGATCCAGGCTCTCTATTGCATTATATATTGGGAAAATCATCAACAATATAAATGCATATCCCAAACCAGCATAAAGCGCATAGTTTTCAAGGATAAATTCTACTGGCTGATCGATGACACCAAGCCATATCAAAAAGTTATTGATAATACCCGTCGTGCCCAACATTATTTTGAAAGCAAAGGCTCTGAGTAACTCATTAACCCAGTAAGGTATGATAAGCGCAATTACCATCAGTCGCGCCCATCCACCACTGGCTACATGCGCAAGATAATAAGCGATGGGATAACACAGAGCCAGGTCAAAAATGGTTACGAAGACAGCTGTCAAAATGGTTCGTATAAATACCCAGACATCCACCACGTTATAGGAGTCGGTCGCTTGTTCGCTGCCAAAAGCCATATACTTGTAGTGCGACAGCGTATAGACATCTTTTGGTCCACCCAGGTCGGCGGGTGGGAGGTTAAAGCGAAACGAAAAATCGAACATAAAAAACTGGGGGAGCATGATTAACATGCCCAACCATATGAGGATTGAAAGCAGCAAATAGGTCGATATACCTACGCCGTTTTTGAGAAAAAAACTTTTCCAGTA
>JAAENK010000332.1 GCA_024224415.1 Gammaproteobacteria bacterium
CCTGCCTGTGCATCATTGGCATTGTTTTTATTGCTTTTCACATAGGGTTTAACAAACTCTTTATCCATTTGCTTCTGGATAACTGGCGTTTCCACACGGCCTTTCCTTTGTGGTCAGCTCCGTGTATCAGAACCCCGACTGCTGACGTACACAATCAATTCAGGAATCACAGATATTTTCTGGTAAATCCAGATTTAACATTTTTCTATTCGATATTCACCCGTGAGAATCTAAATTAGGGCGCGCTCTTACGCCAATCAGTTTTGATAAAACCGTATCATTACCGATGCGGATATACTTGGAATAACGGTTGCCAATCAGATCAACTAATAGTATTGTTTGTACACATACATTGAATGAATGACTTATCTCACCTGACAAGTGGAGTGAAACGTGAATTCAGTAAGCGATCAAACAGCGACTTACTACCGCCCAACGACCCTGAGCCAATGCCTGGAATTACTGGAGGCAAAGTCGTTGACAATCGTAGCCGGCGCCACTGATTTATTTCCTGCAAAAACTGCCCGTAATGCCTGGGGTGACTGGCGTCAATCGGCATTGCTTGACATTGGTGAACTCAAAGAATTACACGGTATAACCGAGACCAGCAATCAGTATCGAATCGGAGCCATGACCACATGGAGTGACCTCATACAGGCAACATTACCCCCCTGCTTCAATGCCCTGAAGGAAGCAGCATTACAGGTCGGCAGTATTCAAATCCAGAATCGCGCCACAATTGCTGGCAATATATGCAATGCTTCACCGGCTGCTGATGGGGTACCTGCCCTGCTCTGTCTGGATGCTGAGGTAGAACTTTGCAGTCAATCTGGAAAGCGTATTGTGCCTCTCGACGAATTTATAAGAGGCAACCGCGATACCACAATTCAGCCCAGCGAATTGATGACTGCTTTGGTAATACCGAAACTCCCTGAAACCACAGACGGTGGATATTACAAACTTGGAGCGCGTCGTTACCTGGTAATTTCTACCGTCAATGTAGCAATCGTTTTGAACTGTGATGCTAACGATTGTCTTGACGATATACGCATCGCAGTGGGTGCTTGCTCGGCCGTTGCACAGCGCTTAAGAGATTTGGAAGACAAATTACGTGGCCAACTGGCTAGCGCTGACCTGGTCGATCAGATAACCATGGATCATTTCGAGATCCTGACTCCGATCAGCGATATCCGCGCTGATGCCAACTATCGTCTTCAAACCGCTCTGGAGATCACCAGACGTCTGTTTACCAGATTGACACAATGAACAAAATCAACCTTTCCCTGCAAGTCAACGGCACTCTGCACGATCTATGTGTATCTCCGTTTACCACTTTATCGCGTATCTTGCGCGATCATTTGCAGCTAACAGGCACCAAACTTGGATGCGAGGCGGGCGATTGCGGTGCCTGTACGATTTCACTTGATGGACAACAGGTATGCTCTTGTCTGGTGCCTGCGGCACAATGTCAGGGTGCAGATGTGCTAACTGTTGAAGGTTATAAATTCGAGCCAATACTCGCCGCATTGCAGCAAGCATTCCTTCACCAGGGTGCAGCCCAATGTGGTATTTGTACACCAGGCATGATGATGTCAGCCGTCAGTCTATTAACCGAGAACCCCAGTCCGGACCGCAAAGCGGTCGAAGACGCACTGGGTGGAGTGTTATGCCGTTGCACAGGGTACGTCAAAATCATTGAGGCGGTTTTACTCGCTGCTGACAATTTACGTCACGGTCAACCAGAACTGGAAATTGCAGATTCAGTCGGTTGCCGGGCCTTACGCGTGGAAGGTAAGGATAAACTCCAGGGAGTAGCCGATTTCGGTGCCGACCAGGCGCCCGTCGACGCACTGTGGCTACGCGCAGTACGTTCACCACACGCGAGTGCCGAATTTAAAACAGGAAACTTCTCTGAACTGTACAAAAATCATCCAGGACTGGTGCAAGTACTGACCGCTGCTGATGTACCAGGCGCCAATTATTTCGGTATCTACCCGAACCTTAAAGATCAGCCCGTCCTTGCCGATGGCATTATTCGTTTTCGTGGTGAAGCTGTACTCGCGCTTGTCGGAGATCGTGAAACGCTGGAAACCATTAGTGATGATGAATTGCCCATTCAATGGTTTCCGCAAACCCCGGTAATTGGCATTGACCAGGCCAAAGCCAAAGATGCACCACTTGTCCATGCAGGTAGAGAGAACAACTACCTGACGCGAGGCTATGTAAAAAAAGGTGATATCGCTTCCGCAGAACAGCAGGCCACAGTAATTGCCGAAGGTAACTGGCAAACGGCTTATGTAGAGCACGCCTATATCGAACCAGAAGCAGGTTTTGCCGAACGTAGCGGTACCCAAGATATTTCCATCACTGCATGTACCCAGGCGCCCTATATGGATCGCGACGAAATTGCGCATATCCTCGGTATCAATGCAGAGCATGTGCGCATTATTCCAAGTAATTGTGGCGGTGGATTTGGTGGTAAGCTCGATGTATCGATACAAACCTTACTGGCAGTTGCAGCATGGACGCTGAACCAACCGGTACGTGCGGTTTACTCACGTACAGAGTCAATGGCATCAAGCACCAAACGCCATCCTACACAAATTTCAGCGCGCGCCATGGCGGCCGCAGACGGACAATTACTGGGGTTTGAACTCTACGGCAAATACAATACCGGGGCATATGCATCATGGGGACCTACCGTAGCCGGACGAGTTCCGGTACACGCCACCGGCCCTTATGAAGTACCCAACGTACTGTGCGAAACTCCCGCATACTATACCAATCAATCCCCTGCCGGAGCTTTTCGTGGTTTTGGTACTCCACAGGCCGCAATCGCCCAGGAAATGCTTTACGACCAGTTAGCCGATGCGCTCAATATGGATCGCTGGCAGTTCCGCCATAAAAATGCAATCCGTGAGGGAGGCTTGACCGCAACTGGTCAGCAGCTCAATTCCAGCGTTGGTATGAGTGCCTGCCTTGAAGCTTTGCAAACACCATGGCTAGAGATGCTGACCGATGCAGAAGCATTCAACCAGGATAACAATGTCATTCGTAGAGGCGTTGGTATCGCCTGCATGTGGTACGGCTGCGGCAATACATCTTTGTCAAATCCATCGACCATGCGCGTGACGCTTTCGGCTAGCGGCAAGCTGGTATTTTACAACGGCGTCGCAGAAATCGGACAGGGTTCAAACACTATCATGTTACAAATTTGTGCAGATGCCGCTGGTTTGCCGCTTGCTCAATTCAAAACCATCACCGGCGATACCGAGCTTACCGCCGACGCCGGGAAAACCTCTGCTTCTAGACAAACCTTTGTATCGGGTAAGGCGGCCTTTCTAGCCGGACAAAATCTTCGGGAGCAATTATTACAACTGCTGGACCTGGGAGATTCCGCACAACTCGAACTTCAGGGTAGCGAGTTAATCGGACGACTGGACGGCAATGAGATTCGCATAGATCTCATCAAACTTGCCGAGCAGGATAGCATTGTCGTCGAAGGCAATGGCCGCTTCGATCCTCCTACAACACCGCTCAACGATGATGGCCAGGGTGAACCCTATGCGACTTATGCCTTCGCCGCACAAATCTGTACACTCGATGTCGACACCAAACTTGGAACCGTTGATGTAAAACGCTTCGTCGCCGCTCACGATGTTGGTAAGGCTATTAATCCAACTCTGGTTGAAGGTCAAATTCATGGAGGCATAGTGCAGGGCCTTGGTATGGCCTTGATGGAAGAATATATACCAGGTCGTACGGAAAACTTTCATGATTATTTAATCCCGACAATCGGCGATATACCCGAAATTGACATCATTCTCGTTGAAGACCCTGAGCCACTCGGTCCATATGGCGCGAAAGGTGTCGGAGAACCCGCTCTGGTACCAACCCCGGCCGCCATCTTCAGTGCTATCAGACACGCCACTGGAGTTGTAGTGCGCGAAACACCAGCATTGCCGTATCGGCTGCTATCTGCATTACAGGAGGTTGCTGAAAGGTGAGCAACGGCTACAAAGACCTTAAAAACCGTACTGCTGAATTTGGTGGAAAAGAAGACAACGATGGCATTATCCGCTGCGATGCCTGTCCGGTTTTGTGTCGCATCAAACCAGGCAAATCTGGGGCCTGCGCACGTTATGCTAATGACGATGGTGTATTGATACGTTGCGACAACTTACTACTAACCCAACGCGCAATTCAAAACGAAGATGCGCTGGTGCCGTTCGCCGATAGCGAGTGGGATGGCCACCCTCTACGACCTGCCGATACCTTTGTCACCGGTGTTGGCGCTGGTACCACCTACCCTGACTACAAGCCCGCACCATTTATCGTCTCGGCCCAACATGATGATGTCGATACCGTGACAGTAGTTACCGAAGGTATTTTCAGTTACTGCGGAATAAAACTGAAAATCGATACCGACAGACATCTCGGTACCGAAACCTCGGCGGTTTACTGCCAGGGCGAACAGGTCGGGCACGTTACCACTGCTGAATATGGCTCACAAATGTTATCACTTGGCGGCGTTCACCATTTGACAGGTGGTGAGCGCAAAGAGGGCCGTATTACCTGCGAGACCTTGCTTGCCCTGTGCAACAAAGAAGCCGTCGATCTACAGATAGAAGGCGGTAGCCAGGTCATTGTCCAGGCAGGCAAAGCCCCCATTGTCAACGGCGTGGAAGAACAGCGTATGCGTGTCGGCTGCGGCTCGGCAACCATAGGCATTTTCGCCGATCAATGGTATGGCCATGTAGACGAAGTCATTGTTGTTGATGATCACATTACTGGCCAGTTGTCCGAACACCAGGCTGGTAAATGCCTTGGTATTGTCCCCACGGGGATCCGACTCATCGGCAACAAATCAACCCCGGGTCGTTATTTCAAGGTAGCCAATCCCGGCGTTGGCTGGGGCGGCACCGATATCAGCGACCCGCTGACTGTGCTGCAAACTATCAACCCAAAAGTAGCCTGGCCTGGTATGCGAATACTTCTCACCAGCACCACCGGTGAAGATGCTTTTTACTGCGTACTCAACGAAGCTCTCGAACCAGTGGAGGCAAAAATGCCAACTGCAGTTGCAGCAGTTGTGGATCGCATTGGTGAAAATTGTGAACCCTCGTTATGTTCGGTGCTTTTCATGGCTGGTGCAGGTGGCTCGCTACGCGCGGGCATTACCCGAAATCCAATTCAACTGACGCACTCGGTAGCAAAATCACAGAGCCGGATAACCATGGCGGGGGCTCCAGTTTACATATATCCGGGCGGCGGAATTACGGTGATGGTCGATATCTTGAAAATGCCGGAAAATTCATTTGGATACGTACCAACCCCGGCCATTGTTGCGCCAATGGAATTCACTATGCCTATAACACTCTACGAACAACTGGAAGGCCATATGGACTCGATTATCCCAGTCGAGGAAGTCATTAGACAGCTAAGTGATGAAGCCCGTATCGAAAACTGGCACGAAGATAACCCCTGGCCTTTCGATGATTAATTTCAACAACATCCAGGCTAGTCTATTGCAGGATAAGCTGCATTTAAACCATGGCCCTATTGATTTGTTGTTACAGGCAGAAGGCGAGTCTGACCAGGTACATATGGCTTTCAAAAATGCCAGACAACGCTTTCAAACCGTACTTGATGAACTGGTACAGGAACTTCCATTATTGCGTAGTGAATTGCCTGCAAACAAATCACCAGGGGGAGAAATCGCCAGACAAATGCTTCACGCCTGTTCGCCTTATCAGGCTGCGCGTCTAAGCCCTATGGCTGCAGTAGCCGGGGCAGTAGCAGACGAGATGCTCAAGGCCATGCAACAAAACACCAGCCTGCTACGCTGCTGGGTAAACAATGGTGGCGATATTGCTTTCGATCTTGCAGCAGGTCAGCAATTTCGCTGCGGTGTAGTTGCTGACATCAGCAATGCCCGAGTTGACGGTGATCTCAGGATTACCTCAGAGGATTCAGCACGCGGTATTGCTACTTCTGGCTGGGCAACTCAGGCACAGGGAGGACGCAGCTTTTCCCTTGGTATAGCCGATGCAGTCACGGTGCTCGCTGACAATGCCGCCAACGCTGACGTTGCGGCAACGATGATTGCAAACCAGGTTGATTTACCTGACCACAGCGGAATTCATCGTGAAATGGCAACGGAGCATGATCCGGATAATGACCTTGGCGAACGTCTTGTAACTACAGATGTACCTCAGCTTAGCGATACCGAATGCAATATCGCACTGGAACGCGGTGCAAAATACGCCCGCGAGCTAAAAGCCAATGGACGCATTCTTTTTGCCATTCTTTTTTTACAAAATAAATCTGCCATCATTGGCAACCAGGAGTTTTCCATACCATGTCTATCGAAGTGAGAAAGAAGCTTTATATGCTGGAAGAGATCTGGCACGAAGGTGGCCCTGTCAGCGACCAGCCAACCTTGATTGCCGCAGCGGCAGCAGTAATTCACAACCCATTTGCCGGGCGCTATGTTGAAGATATTCAGGATTTCATGGACGACTTAAAACCACTGGGCATGGAATTATCACACAGCCTGAAGCAAAGCCTTGGTGACGATGCTGCGCGTATAGATGGCTTTGGCAAGGGTGCAATTGTTGGTTCTGGTGGTGAACTCGAACATGGTGCGCTGTGGCATGTGCCAGGAGGTTATGCGATGCGTGAATTGCTCGGAGACAGCAAAGCGATAGTGCCATCGAACAAGAAAGTCGGTGCCGTAGGTGCCTCAATCGATATCCCAATTACCCATTGCGATGCGTCTTATGTGCGTAGTCATTTCAACAGTTTTGAAATCAACGTCCCCGGCGCTCCACAAAAAGACGAAATCGTCGTCATACTTTTAATGAGCTGTGGGCCGCGAATACATGCGCGTGTCGGCGGCTTGCAAGCTAACGAAATTAAAGCGGGAGACGGCCTGAGATGAAAGCAACAGTACGCAAATACCAAACCATAGTCGATGAAACATTACGCGAGATCGGCAGAGAGATCACACCGCCAACGCGTAGAGCAACGGCAATGGCTGTTATCGCTAATCCGTTTGCCGGTGAATATCAGGAAGACCTGTCGCTGTTAATGGATATCGGTGCAGAACTGGGTGACGAACTAGGTCGCAGAGCAGTATCCGCGCTTGGTATAGAGCCTGCCGAAGCACAGAGTTATGGCAAGGCAGCGATTGTCGGCTCAGAAGGAGAACTCGAACACGCCGCTGCGATTCTTCACCCAAAACTTGGCGCACCGCTACGCGCAGCAGTTGAGAAAGGTGCAGCACTTGTACCATCGGTAAAGAAAATGGGTGATCTTGGAACCGCTATCGATGTACCACTCGGTCATAAAGATGCTGCTTATGTTCGCAGTCATTTTGATGGTATGGAAGTTCGCATTCCCGATGCTCCACGCGCCAATGAAATTGTCGTGTGCGTATCGGTAACAGATAGTGGCCGCCCTTTACCCAGGGTCGGCGGATTAACTCACGAAGAAGCCGAAGGAAAGGATGGCTTACGTTAAAACCGGCCAGGAGGAATAAATCATGTCTACAGAAAAACTCGTAGTTCACAATATTGGCCTACTACTTTCCGGAGCGCTCGAACAGCCAATTCTTGATGCAGATACCATTGTCGTGGAAGATGGGCGCATCAATGCCATCGGTCGCAAAGATAATCTCGATATAGATAATGCACAGGTCGTGGTAGATGCTGCTGGCACAACGCTTGCACCAGGGTTAATAGATAGTCACGTACACCCTGTAATGGGTGACTGGACACCACGGCAAAATCAATTCAACTGGATCGACAGTTACCTCAACGGCGGAGTCACAACAATGATATCCGCTGGAGAAGTGCATACGCCTGGTAGACCGAAAGATATCGTCGGTTTAAAGGCACTGGCAATCACTGCTCAGCGCACCTTTTCAAACTTGCGCCCTGGCGGTGTCAAACTGCATGCAGGCGCGCCAGTTATCGAAAAAGAAATGGTCGAGGAAGACTTTAAAGATCTGGCAGAAGCCGGTGTCAAACTACTCGGTGAAGTCGGGCTCGGTGGCGTCAAGCAGGGTGACGAAGCCAGACAAATGGTTGCCTGGGCACGAAAATACGGCATTCAGAGCACCATTCATACGGGCGGACCATCGATACCTGGATCAGGATTAATCGATGCGGATGTCGTATTGGAAGCCGATGCCGATGTCATCGGGCATATCAATGGTGGTCACACAGCCCTACCCCTGGATCAAATCCGCTGCCTTTGTGAAGGCTGCTCGCGTTCGGTCGAACTGGTACATAACGGTAATGAACTCGCAGCATTGTTTGCAATGCGCACCAGCATCGAATTAAATCAACCCGAACGAATCATCCTCGGCACCGACTCACCGGCCGGCTCTGGCGTACAACCTCTTGGCATCCTGCGTATGATTTCGATGCTGTGCAGCCTGGGAGAAATTGATCCGGAAATTGTCTTTTGTTTCGCTACCGGCAATACCGCACGACAACGCGAACTCGATTGTGGTTTGATAGAAAAAGGCCGCGCGGCAGACTTTGTAATTATGGATCGAGCCCAGCACAGTGCGGGTAGCAATTTCCTCGACAGTATCACCAAGGGTGATTTACCAGGTATTAGCATGGTAATAATCGATGGTGTTATTCGCTGTCGCAGATCACGAAATACACCACCTGCAGAACGCCTGGCCCTGGTAGAAAGTGAATAGCAACAGCACAGACTATGTACTGGCGGATCAGGTCGGCTTTTTATTACGCCGGGCTCATCAGCGGGCATCATTGATCTTCAAGAATACATTTGAAGACACTTCTCTGACCCCACAACAATTTGCAGTACTGGCCAAACTTCACGAAGTCAACAATGTCACCCAGAACAAACTGGGTAGGCTGGTAGATATGGACCCTGCGACACTGCAAGGCGTTATTCAACGTTTAATGCAACGCGGTTTCGTATTACGTAACCAGGATCCGCAGCACAAGCGGCGGCTAATAATAAGCTTAACCGAAACAGGCTGTGAAATGCTGAAGAATTGTTTCGAACTGGGTCGACAGGTTTCCAGCGAAACCCTACAAACCCTCGACAAGACTGACAAATCAGAGTTACTACGACTACTTAGGCTAATCAGCGAGTAGCTCGAAATTTAAACCCTATTTTTGAATTAATATGATGAATACCAGCAGAAGAAACCGGAATGCACGTCAGAGCAGATTAAAAAATGCCACAGCGATTCCAGCTAACCAGGCACCGCAAACTGCCACAGATAGTTTTCGGCCCGTGTTTGGTTTTTACCCAGATAATCAAATCGATGAATTACGTGAACGCAGCCTTAGGTTACTTGAAAATCACGGTGTAGCTATCGAGCACGAAGAAGCATGCAAATTGCTTGACGCTGCCGGTGCATCAAAAACCAGCGATGGTAAATTCTACAAACTGCCCAGGCAATTGATAGAACAGGCTCTTGCGGCAACACCGAAAAGAGTAGAACTTTGCGCCAAAGACCCAGGTTGGGATCTATCTCTACCCCGCCATGATGGAACCTTTACCATGCGCACTGGAACTGGGGCCCATGGATTTATCGACGCCGAGAATGGTGACTATAGAAACCTGCAACTCAGCGATATTGACACTATTGCTCGCCTGGGTAGCCAGCTCGACCAGGTCGGCTTCATCGCACACCCGTTTGTTGCTGGCGTACCAGAAATAACAGCCGATATCCATGGCGTAGCGCAGTTAATAACCCAAACACAAAAACATATCTGGTTACAACCCTATGAGCATAAGAATGTAGAATACCTGATGCGTATTGTGGCGGCTGCAGCGGGAGGAGAGCAACAACTTCGCGAGCGACCGATTGCTAGTTGTATCGTCACCGCCTTCACCCCACTTGAATTCAAACGTATGGATATTGAAGCCATCAGGCAGTCCGCGCGCTATGGAATCCCAATTCACGCATGTAGCCTGCCATCTGCCGCTGGTACAGCGCCAATTACCATGCCTGGCGTGGTGGTTATGGCAGCAGCTGAGATTCTTGCTATGGTTGTCCTGGCCCATCTTTTTGATGCCAGCATGCCAGTAATCGCCACTCCATTAATTTTTTCTCTTGATGTGCGTACTGGGCGTAGTCTGCAGTCCAGCATAGAAGTTTTGCAGGGCGTCAGTATTGCCGTGCAATTGATGAAACATGGCTTTGGCCTGGTAACACATACTTACGGCGCCGGGTCCGATACCCCAGCACCAGGGCCTCAGGCACAGGCTGAAGCAGCACTACGATCACAACTTACTGCTTTGGCCGGTGCGGATATTCTTGGTGGTGTTGGTCAACTCGAATGCGCCACCGTTTTTAGTCCAATACAGGCTATCCTCGACAATGAACTCGGTGGTATGCTCAACAAATACCTGCAGGCATCAAATGTCGATGACGAAAGCACCGCCTGGGGGGCACTTGAGAACATTGATCAGGGTGGCAATTTTCTCTCGGATGAACACACAGTACGACATTGTCGAAATATGTTCATACCAAAAGTCTTCCAGCGTGAAGATCGCGATAGTTACGAAGCCAATAACAGACGTGATATTCTGGATACCGCGCTCGCGTCGTATCAGGAAATTATTCAACGCCCTTTGCCTGATTCGCTGCCGGATGCGGATCAACGGCGTGAAATTGAACAAATTGTTAAAGCCGCAGATGCGGATATTTTGGCTAGCGGCCAGGAGTAGGAAGACTAATGCGTTATTACTTGCAAATTGACCTGAGTAATCAAAGTGTCGAAAAAGAAACCCTGCAAGGCGAACAAATCGTTCGTGCTGGCAGATACCACATTGCACAGGCTTTGTTAGAAATGGGGGCAGCCACTGTCGACCCGCTATCTTCAGAGAATCCCCTGATATTTTCTGTTGGACCATTCGCCGGCAGCAATTTCTCCAATGCTAACCGCATTGCAGTCGGCTGCAAAAGCCCGCTTACAGGTGGCATTAAGGAAGCAAACGCCGGCGGTAACTTTGGCGTTGCACTCGGTCAGTTACTGATTTCCGGTTTTACCCTGCACAATGCCTGCGAAGAATGGAGTGTGATGCACATTGGTCAGGATGGTGTGGTGAAATTTGAGCCCGCCACTGAATACCTGGGGAAAACTAATACTGAAGCTGCCAAACTGCTGCATGAAAAATATGGCAAGAAGGTAAGTCTGGCTCTTTGTAGTCCAGTTGGCGAATACCAGGGATTAATGGCAGGAATAGCCTTCAGTGATGCAGATCAACGTCCCGCACGCCTGGCTGCACGAGGTGGTGTTGGTGCGGTAATGGGCTGCAAGCGACTCAAAGCCATAGTGGTAGAAATGCACAAAATGCCCCCATTTCACGATCGCAAGAAAGTCATGAATGCCGTGCGTGAGTACAAGAGATTGCTCGATGACAATGCCGCGGTAGAAAACTATAAAAAACTCGGCACTGCTTTTGTCGCCGACATCAATAATTATACAGGTGGTTTGCCAGTAGAAAACTTCAGCCGAGGCCGTATGGTAGATACTGATATCGAACCATTAAAAATGGGCGGTGACTTTATCAGAGCTCAAAACCTGGAACGTGGTGGTGACCACTCACATGCATGCATGCCTGGTTGTGCAATTCAATGCAGCAATGTTTACAACGATGCAGACGGTAACGAAATGGTGTCTCCGGTCGAATACGAAACAATAGGCTTACTAGGCACAAACTGTGGTCTTAGTAACCCGGACGACCTTGCACCATTGAACTTTACCGCTAACGATATTGGTATCGATACCATCGAAGCTGGCGCCATGATCGGAGTATTAATGGATGCTGGAGTAGCACCATTTGGTGATCTCGCATTTATGCAGAATGTTCTTGAACAAATTAAGCTCGGCAGTGAGGAAGGACGGATCTGGGCACAGGGTGCACAGCGGGTTGGTGAACACTACAAGGTGAAACGAGTGCCGGTAATCAAGCGTCAGGCTATTAGCGCCTACGACCCACGCGTTAACGAAGTCACTGGCGTGACAATGATGACAACAGCACAAGGTGCCGATCACACGGCAGGCAATGTGCCGTTTTTTGACTGTAAGGACAAAGATGTTGATGACATAGTATTTGCAAGCATGGAATCACAGGTAGTCGCCGCCACAGCAGACTCACTTGGCATGTGCATCTTCGGACGTGCAGTCACCGATACCAACCAGGAACTAATTGCTAACGCATTGAATGATGCTCACGGCACAGAGTTGTCCGCATCATTTTTAAATGAACTTGGCAAACAAACTCTGAAACTCGAACAGGCCTTCAATGAAGCTGCTGGCTTCGACACTGGCGATGATGAGTTGCCCCAGTTTTTTTATGATGAAGCTGTAGCACCGACAGATAAGCAGGCACGTTTCCATGCCGACGATGCAAAAGCCAGTCGTGAACGCTGGTGGACATCAAACTAAAATGTCCACCCCGGGATAAGGTAGCCGCCATTGTACTGGCGGCTGGCCTGTCACGGCGTATGCA
>JAAENK010000333.1 GCA_024224415.1 Gammaproteobacteria bacterium
ACAAATGGTTGCGCTATTCGCCGATAATTTTAACCAGTACTCTTTTGCGTCGCCGTCCGTCGAACTCACCGTAAAAAATCCGTTCCCAGGTACCGAAATCAAGCCGACCTTTGGTTACCGCTGCCACCACCTCACGGCCCATGATCTGCCGCTTCATATGAGCGTCGGCGTTATCTTCACCGACGTTGTGCCGGTATTGCTCGACCGGTTCATGCGGTGCCAGTTTTTCCAACCACACATCGTAGTCGTGGTGCAGCCCGGATTCGTCGTCATTGATGAACACCGATGCGGTGATATGCATCGCATTGACCAGTACCAGGCCTTCACGGATACCGCTTTCCTCAATACAGGATTGAATCTCGGACGTGATGTTTATGAGAGCCCGACGGGTAGGTACCTCGAACCACAATTCTTTGCGATAGCTTTTCATGAAATTGCTCCTTTTATAGGTCCAAAACAGATTTCAGACTATCAGTTGAAATTCCATATTTATTTGAAACGCTCCTCTGTCCGCTCTATTCTATATTGACTGAGAAATTTTATTTCAATCAAATCAT
>JAAENK010000334.1 GCA_024224415.1 Gammaproteobacteria bacterium
CGTCGAGCCATTGCCTGGACGCCTGGATATTGGCGAACAACCAGCAGAGGATGAATCATGAAAACAGACATAACGCACACAATACTGGTAGCTATTTCCCGCGAGGCGGTGAATCGCGGCTTTAGAACAACGCTAGAATATGACCACGGTGAATGGTCGCTCTATATATTCGGTAAGGGTTCACCTACATGGGTTGACCGCAATACGAAGATTAGCGACATTGAAGACTGGATGACCTCAATCGATGATCTTATTGAAGCGGGAGGGGAAGAATCATGAAAAATATGTTTAATGAGATGTTGCGTAACACAATAGACTGGCACGTATTACTTAACCCGGCCGGTTTGGTAGACCGGCTCACATCGCGCCGGCACAGGGGAACGCCCAGCAAGCGAACCCGAACACCAGGCAAGGCCAATCCAGCAGGCATGAAAATGTGGAAAAGGTCACTTAAAACGTCCAAGCGCGGTTGTGACGGAACTTTGAGGCGATAATAAATCATGATTAAAGTGAAACTAAC
>JAAENK010000335.1 GCA_024224415.1 Gammaproteobacteria bacterium
AGGCGCGTAATTGACATTTCGCACATGATGCCGCCATTCGGTGCGTGGAACAGGGTCAATCCGATGCGACCGTCTTTGCCCGGGAGTTTGTTGCAGGATAGTTTATCCAGAAATGCAAATGCATCGGGGCCGGTGATCTCGTATTTGGCGGAACCGGATAAATCAATGACTCCGGCAGCCTTTTGCACCGCATTGCATTCTTCGGCGACGACTGCATGTGCTTCACTATGCCCCCAGCTCAGAGACTCACTTCGAACCTGGTCAGTCTGGAACCAGAGAGCTTTCTCATAACCCTGAACCGCACCGTGCACTGCGCCGTTTTGTAACAAACGCGCATAAAGCGGGCTGGTGCGCATTGGGCGACCATGTGGACGATTATCGTTTGGCGCGCCCGACGCATACATCATTTCGTAGGATTCGATGGCTTTAATGGTGCAGTACTTTTTGTCGGCCCAATCTCCAAAGCGACGGCTATCGAGAGGTGCCATATTGATTTCGGTTTGGCCATGTACCATCCACTGTGCCATATATTTACCGATACCACCCTGGGCGATACCGATACTCGCGCCGCAAAGGTTCCAGAAGTTATGTAAACCAGCCTGTGGGCCAGCAAGAATATTGTCATCTGGTGTATGGGTGATTGGACCATTGACGACAGTTTTCACGCCTACTTCTTCAAACTTTGGTGTGAGTTCGAAGCAGCGTTCGAGGAAGGGCATAAGGCGATCTAAATCTGGCTCGAAGAGTTCACGGTCAAAACTCCAGTCCATGCCGTTTAAGGCCCAGGGCTTCGAACCCCACATTTCGTAAGGACCAACCAGAAATCCAAGGCCTTCCTGCCGAATGTATGCATCACTCCATGAATCACGGCAGACAGGCAATTCCCAGCCCAGCGCTTCGATGTCGGGATGTGTTTCGGTGACCAGGTATTGATGTTCAAGGTTTATCAGAGGTATGTTGACACCAACCATAGCACCTACTTCTCTGGCGAAACAGCCACTGGCATTAACAACGTGCTCGGCGATGATATTACCTTTGTCGGTAACTACTTCCCATTCACCAGAGGGCAGGGCGTTGATTTCTATCACCCGGGTAAAACGATTAACTTCAGCACCGTTATCACGCGCGAGTTTTGACAATGGCATGACAACCGATGTTGGGTCAACATGGCCATCGTTTGGCGTACTGACAATGACACGCGCCTTATCAAAATTCATAAAGGGATTGAGTTCTCGCGCTTCTGCTTTGCTAATGATATTGAATTCAAAGCCAACATTTTTCGATCGACTTTCGAGATTGCGAAACCATTGCTCTTCAACTTTAGTGAATCCAACACGAATACTACCGGTTTGATGGAAAGATGATGACTGTCCGGTTTCCTGTGGCAGTATTTCGTTGTATAACTTTATGGTGTAGTCATGGATTTGTGAGACGGTATGATTACCTATGAAATTCCCACAAAGGCCAGCGGCATGCCATGTCGAACCACTGGTAAGTTCGCCTTTTTCTACAAGCGCGATATCTGTCCATCCTTCTTTTGTGAGGTGATACATCAGGTTGACACCTAAAGAACCACCTCCGATGATGACTACTCTGGCATGACTTTTCATAGGATTACCTTTTTATTAATTGGTTAAATTTTGCTACGGCCGAATGTTTCACGAGGCAAATGAATCGGAAACTGCTCACGTATCTGTTGATCAATTTCATCACTGATATGCATTGGATGATAGTTGTTTAATATTTCCTTCCTGGCTGCAATTGCTTTTTCAAGTATCACGGGTTTATTTTGTTCCTGCCATTCTACAGGACTGCTGCGATCAGCAAACTCAGGGTAGATATACTCGGTTTGCATGACTTCCAGGGTTTGTGCCGATTCAAGGTAATGCCCCTTATTACCCAGACAAACATCTTTCAAAACATCAAAGCTGAGGCTTTTCTCGCTTACCTCGATACCGCGCGTAATGCGTAGGGTTGCACCGAGTATATCGTTGTCGAGCAGTAATGACTCAGGGCATGCGCCGAGCAGGCTCGCATACATACCGGCTGATCCATAGACTATATTTGCACCCGAAATGGCCGCACTGGTAGCGGTGTAAGCACGCTCAGCACCAGCTTGAAAGTCTGGAAATTTTGCATCTGTCATACCGCATGCGGTTCCGGTTGGTAAGCCGTAGAAATTACCCATTTGAGCACAGGCAGAAGACAGAATAGCCTGTTCTGGTGAGCCGCCACTCATCGCACCGGTACGTAAATCAGAGACAAATGGCCATGTGCCGAGGACCGCTGGTGCCCCAGGTTTGATAGCATTCACATACACCAGTCCACCGAGGCATTCTGCCCAGGCCTGTGCTACTGTCCCGGCCAGACAGGCTGGTGCTGTGGCACCAGATTGACCAGCCGAGAGGAGCAATAAAGGCATACCTCCCTCGACTGCTACCCTGATGCAGTTAAGCGTCTCTTTGGCAAATTTCATCGGAGGTACAACGTGACAGCAGGAAATGCTGACAAAAGGGCGTTCTCGCCATTTGTCTTCGCCTCCGGCAATGATGTGCAATAACCTGAGAGTTTCCTGCACATGAGCAGGATCAGAAAAGCTGGTGCCTACATGTTTACTAGTACCCATCACCGAGTTGTAAGCGGTGTTGATATCCAGTACTCGAGGATCGTCGATATCTCGTGTGACACAGGTGCGCTGAAACATATGAATATGCTCGCATTTGTCGGTAATACGAGCCATGTCATAAAGATCCTGAGCCGAGGATTCACGATACTCGTTGTGCTCTGGGTCGGCAATCATCACTGCTGCGCCAGCAGTTGATAAATGAACCCTCGAACCACTCAGATCAAGATCGTGCTTTGCCTGTTGGCCGTACATGATCACCTTGCGACAGCATTTGTCGAGGGTATCCCTGATGACTGTTTCCGGGAACTTTAAGCGTCCATTCTCGACGATAGCACCGATTGCAGTACAGACTTCGATACAGTGATCGGTAGCATCTGCAAAACCTACTTCTTCGAGAATCTTGAAAACTGTTGTGTCTATAGCAGCTATACCGGCTTCATCCAGTGGACGATACTGCCCGCCTGGAATACCAGCACGAACAGGTTTTAAGTCTTCAGCCAGGGCGCTTTTACGTGATGCGATTCTGGCTTGTCGGCCACCGGATCGTCTTGCCATGATAATAGTTCTCGGATGAGCAGGTTTCCTCGCATTTTGTTTGCAAGTTTCGATGGATTCAAGTGATAAATTTTTATAGCATGCATTAGAAATAGTAATCTGTATTCGACAATGACACGACATCTACCACCGCTCAATAGTCTGAAATGTTTCGAGGCTGCCGGGCGCCTGCTGAGTTTCACCCGTGCAGCACGGGAACTCAATGTAACGCAGGCGGCAGTGAGCCATCAAATTAAGGTAATAGAAGAAGACCTGGGCGTGGAGTTATTTGTGAGATACCCACGCCGACTGGCACTGACAAGCCAGGGCAAGGCTCTTTTGCCGGAGGTAATTGGGGCCCTGGACAAGATTTCCAGTGCTGTTACTGCTTTACGCAAGGAAGAGACCAAAACTATGATCAGCGTCCGTCTGGCACCATCGTTTGCTGCAAAATGGTTATCACCACGACTTAAGTTATTCTGGCAGCAGTATCCTGAAATAGACTTATGTCTATATCATGCCCATCCCGTGGTTGATTTTGATCAGGAAGAGATCGACATCGCGGTTAGTTATGGCAGAGGGGATTGGCCAGGTGTTGTCTCAGAACCTTTACTTTCGCTGGACTTCTTCCCGATTTGTGCCCCTGGTTTTATGCACAACGATAAACCACTCGATAATCTGGATAACCTGAAATACTACACGCTACTACATGATGCGAATTATGAAATCTGGAACGACTGGCTAAGACTGGCCGGACTACAGGATATCCAGGTTAATAAAGGCACCATAATCGACGATACCAATGTACTGGTGCAGGCGGCCGTAGACGGGCAGGGGGTTGCGCTGGGTTCTACCACATTCGTAGAAGAATTTCTGGCATCCGGTCGACTGGTTAAACCTTTCGATATAACGCTACGCAATGAGTTTGCCTATCATGTGGTTTGTCCGAAGAGTCACTTAAGCAATCCTTCGGTGAAGGCTTTCAGGGACTGGTTATTGGAGTTGAGGGAGTGAGGCACAAACCGTTATGTTTTTTTCTTTTATTAACCAGTGATACCCCTAATGACCCACGACCAACTACGACAACGCAATCGAAAGTTACGTGCAGATATTTGCGAAGATGATTTAGAAAATGCTGCAACCAGTCTTTATCAACAGATTATCCAGCTCGAGGCGTACCGGCGGGCGAGGCATATCGCCGCCTATTTCGCGGTGAATGGTGAAATAGGTTTAAACCCCGTCATCGACCATGCCCTGGCACGGGGCAAGAAAATCTACTTACCTAATCTCGATCGTAAAACTTTACGTTTTTCACCTTATTTTCGAGAACAAAAAATGCGCATCAATTATTTCAAACTACCCGAACCAGATGTAGGTGATGATGAGATGCTACAGCCAGACGAACTCGATCTGGTGCTTGCGCCGCTGGTTGTATTCGATGCCAATTGCAACCGTATCGGCATGGGGGGTGGGTTTTATGACCGCAGCTTCGCATTTCGTAAGCAGGGTGTTGATAAGCCCCTGTTGATTGGCGTTGCGCATGAGTTACAAAAGGTCGAGGTTATCGAACCGCAGGAATGGGATGTACGGCTCGATATGGTGGTTACTGATCAGGCTTTTTACGACATTGCCTTAAATTAAAAATCAAACTTGCCGGCCTGATATAATTTCGCAGCGGCTTCCCAGACCGGGCCAACCTTGCCGTCGCCTACTGGTTTTCCATCGAGTGAAATAACCGGGGCGATTTCCTTGCTTGAACTCGAAATCCAGACTTCGTCGGCATTCCATACTTCTTCCATGTTAACGACGCGTTCTTCGAGGGGAATGGAGCCGTCTTCAGTGATTACCTTGACCACTAACTGCCGGGTGATACCGGGTAAAATTTGATTGTCAAGCAGCGGGGTGGCGACCATGCCGTCTTTGACAATGTAAGCATTACAGGCACCACACTCGGTTAATTCATTCTTTTCGTTGTAGAGCAGAATTTCGCCATCACCTTTTGCATGACCTTGCTGGTAGTGCAGGACATTGCCGAGTAGTGAAATAGACTTGATGTTACATCTATCCCAACGCAGGTCCTGGCCGGTAGAGCAGGTGTAAGGTTTGACCAGATTGCGATCAGCAGGCGGTGGCGATGGAATTTCGAAAGCGAAGGCGAATACTGTCGGATCTATGCCCTCTGGGTAGGCATGGTTACGCTTGTTGTCGGCGCCACGCGTAACGTGCAGGTAAATGCCGAGGTTGCCATTGCCATTCTCTTCACAAAGCCTGGTGCAAAGCTCACGCCACTGCGTTTCACTCCATTTATGGTTGATGCCAATTGCGTCGAGACCATCGTTCATACGTGAAATATGTGGGCCAAAACCGACCATATTGCCATCATAAGAAGGTATTACTTCGTATATGCCATCACCAAATAAGAAGCCACGATCCAGTGGTGAAATCCGGGCTTCTTCGAGTGGCAAATAAGCGCCGTTGAGGTATGCAGTGGACATAAGGACACCTGAAATGAATAGAGTGGGTTTAATGCGAGCAGTAAGTTAAGCAGAAAGCTGGGCGAGTTAAGTAGAGCCACAAAGTGGAAATTTTGGAGCCAGATCATCAAGCCACAGTGACTTCAAACCCGCAGGCTTCGCGCAACTCGCGCAGGATTGATTCGCCCTCGGTGGCTGACAGGCCATCTTCTGTCAACTGGTTGATGCGGGTGACACCATCGACACTGCCCAGTTCGGATATGTATTTTAGGATATTCAGCGGATTGATTTCCTTTAGCAAATCACGTTCGTTCCAGATAGACAGGAATGAAATAATACCGTAAGCACCCCAGTTGGACACGTCTGTGACGATGAGCTCGTCACAACTGGTGGCGGCGGGTACGATGTTTAAGTCTTGCAGGGCTTCGTTAATCTTGCCCATGCCGATTTCGTTGCCGCCATCGCCGACTGCGATAGTGGGGCAATGGCTCATATTCATAAAAGTATCGAAACAGGCGGTTCGCGGACTTATATCTTCGCCGCGCATATTGTAATAACCGCCATCGGCAGCCTGGCCGGGGCGTTCGATCGAAATGATCGCTTCGGGTTGGTATTTATCCAGAGCATCAAGCGCTTCCTGTTCGCGTTTATCGTGATCGCCTACACGGATTTCGTGGACACGATACCGACTCGCGAGTGCTTCAGAAATTGGGCGACCGCAGACAATAATCGGTGTTGCCCCCAGTGCTTCCAATGCATCGTATAAAGCAATCGTGCCAACCGGACCGTCGGTCTCGAAGGTATCAACCACAGGAAAGCCAGTACCGATAAATATATGCCCGCTGCAATGACGTAAAATGCTCGCGGCGCGTAAGCAATAACCTGGCTCCAAATGAGGTTGCACAGTTTTCATACCACGCAAATTGCGCGCGACCAGAATGTTTTCGATAGTCTGGCTCAATGCCAGATCTGGATTAATATCAGCCCTCATTATTATGCCTTAACCGGTTTGGTCCGTTGGTAACGAGATTTTTCCAGCCAGTGCAGGTTATGCGCCTGTTCCTGACTAATGGCTTCAAAGCGGACCTCGGAACCCGGTGCGAGCTGCGACAACCGCGCAGTGTCGAGGTGAATGACTGATCCAATTTTTGGATAGCCGCCAATAGTCTGACGATCATTCATCAACACAATAGGCTGACCATCGGCGGGTATTTGAATTGCGCCATGACAAATACCTTCGGATAACATGCCGACAATATCAGAGTGGATAACTTCGCCTTCGAGGCGAAAACCCATGCGATCACTACGTTCGGTGACCTGGTAGCTGGAATTGAAAAATCGCCACTGCTGGACGTTATCAAAAGCTGCCTGTTGATAGCCTTTGACAACTCTTAAAGTCGCCTGGTTGCCATAGCTGGGTTGATGTTGTTCTTCGAGTTTTAGATGGCTGTTGATCGAATTCACCTGGCAGGGCAGGAAATCTCCCGCCTGTAGCTTGTCGCCGTGTATGCCACCAATTTTCTCACGCACAACAGTTGAGCTGCTGCCAAAGCTGGCATCGATATCGAAACCTCCGGCGACGGCAAGGTAGGCGCGAATGCCATCCTGGGCGAAACCCAGCTCGAGTACATCACCTTTTTTGATTGAGTTTGTCCGCCACTGTGAAATTTCCTTATTGTTAACCTTGCAGGGCTTCCTGGCACCGGTGATAGCTATTGCGGTATCGACCTCGGCTTCGAGTGTTAGTCCACCAAAACTGACTTCAAGGCAACTAGCATCGGCATCGTTGCCGAGTAGCCGGTTGGCCCAGTCGTAAGCCAGCGGATCGAGCGGACCGCTGGTGGTCAAGCCCAGGTTATGTGCGCCAAAGCGGCCTCGATCCTGTATGAGGGTGAGTAGCCCGGGTTGTTTGACGGTGAAACCGTTCATAACTCACCTCCGAGTTCGAGGAATCTGTGACGATCAATGGCTTCGAAACGAATCCTGTCACCGACCTTAACTGGCATGGTGGGTTGTTGTTCCGGGTTAAACATACGGGTCGGACAAAGGCCAATTAAATTCCAGCCACCCGGCGACTGCGATGGATATACTGCAGTTTGTCGATCAGCAATGGCAACAGCACCGCGTGGAACCTTCTCGCGTGGTGTCGATAAACGTGGAGCTGCGATGCGTTCGTCAAGCTGGCCAAGAAATGCAAAACCGGGCGCAAAGCCAATGGCGTAAACGCGGTATTCCTGCTGCTGGTGGATTTCGATAACCTGATCGATGCTGATATTCCCACATTCGGCTATTACATGTAGATCGGGTCCAGATTCCTCGCTGTAATAAACCGGCAATGTAATCAACTCGCCACTGCCGGAAGATTCAGCATCCAGCCCGACCATGGCCTGTTTCAATCCGTGTCGCACAGCAAATGGATCGGTTTTGTTTAAATCAAATATAACCAACAGGGATGCATAAGATGGCACCATATCGACAATGATGCCCGCCATTTGGGCATTAATGTTGGCGACAGCAGCCTGGATTTGTGACGAGACCTGTGGACTGGCTTGCTCAGAAAAATAAACAATAAAAGCATCCTGGCCAGCGACTTCGATACTCATTGCCATGGATTATGAACCACGAACAATACTGCGAATTTCCTTGATGGCGGCAATACCTTCTTCGTTATCGCCATGTACGCATAGAGTATCGGGTGACAGGTCGAGGGTATGGCCGCTCACCGAAGTGACGGTACCTTTATTGCATATCTGTTCGACTTGCTCGAGCATTTTTTCACGCGTATGCACTGCACCGGGTTTGGTTCTCGGTAGCAGCTTGCCATCATCATCGTAACAACGGTCGGCAAAAGCTTCGAACAAGAGCTCGATGCCATACGCCTCGGCTTCCTCGCGGTGTTTGTCGGCTTCGGGGGTCGCCTGTAACATGAGCCGAACAGAGCCATGATAACTGGCGATAGCATGCATAATCGGTTCGCGTACCGAATCTTTGGCCATCATGTCATTGTAGAGTGCGCCGTGCGGCTTGACATAAGTGAGTTCGACACCCTGGGTTTTCGCCATACCGTCGATGGCGGAAATCTGGTAGCTCACCAGTGCGACTATTTCGTCAGCGGAACAGTTCATCGGACGCCTACCGAAACCAACCAGGTCGGGGTAGGCTGGATGCGCACCAGCCATGACATCGTGTTGCTTAGCCAGTGCAAGGGTTTTTTGCATCACCAACGGATCGCCACCGTGAAAACCACAGGCAATATTGGCCTGGTCTATATGCGGCATCACATCTTCATCACGGCCCATTGTCCATGAACCGAAACTTTCACCGAGATCACAATTGAGTAGCAGCATATTTTTCCTTTACATCACAGCCAGGTGGCTATTGGGTAGATCGGTCACTAACATACAGCCTGGTGAATGGGTAATACAAAACGGCGGCCTGGCCTGTTCCAGCGCAACCTGGGGGGTAACGCCACAGGCCCAGAATACAGGCACCTCGTTTTCGCGTATGGTCACGGCGTCGCCAAATTCGGGGTTGCTGATATCCCTGATGCCAATCATGCCCGGGTCGCCAAAATGAATCGGCGCACCGTGAACCGAGGGGAAACGCGTGCAAATCTGCACCGCACGAATCGCATCGGCCGGCAACATCGGGCGCATACTGACAACCATCTGGCCGCTAAAACGACCAGCGTTGGTACAATCAATGTTGCTACGATACATGGGTACATTAACGCCTTCGCTGACATTGCGAATCTCGAGCCCGTCGGCAATTAAGGCTTCCTCGAAGGAAAACGAACAACCGAGCACAAAGGTCACCAGGTCGTCGCGCCAGACATCGCGTACGTCGGTGACCTCACGCTGTAATTCACCGTATTCGAATAATCGGTAACTGGGGATGTCGGTACGAATATCAAGGTCTTCACCGAGGCTGGGAATGCGATAATCCCCAGGGTTGCCAGACATACCGATCAAAGGGCAGGGACGTTGATTCAGTTGGCAAAATTGCAGGAAATCACCCGCCCAGTCGGCCGGTAAAACGCATAAATTACCCTGCACGTAACCCTGCGAATATCCTGAAGTATTGCCGGTAAATTCACCCGAACGGATTTTTTTACGCAGTTGCAGAGGTGATGTTTGTTGATTCATTACCGATTCATTGCCGATTCAGGCCCCAGTGCCAAAGACTGCATAATATATTAGCCTGGTGGGCTAATACAATTGCTATCGGTGCACAAATATCGAGAATTCAATTGCCAACTTAAGTTTGGATTCTGTCACAAGTCCTTCGCCTTCTCACGTAACACATTCTTCTGAATCTTCCCGGTAGCCGTCTTCGGCAATTCACCAAACACAACTATTTTGGGCCGTTTAAAACGTGCCATATTGTCACCACAGAATTCGATTAGTTCGTCTTCGCTGCTGTTTTGCCCAGATTTCAATTCGACAAATGCGCATGGTACTTCGCCCCATTTTTCATCAGCAAGTGCAACAACAGCTGCCTCACCGACGGCAGGATGTTTGTAGAGCACGCCCTCAATTTCGACTGATGAAATATTTTCACCACCAGAGATAATTATATCTTTGGCGCGATCCTTCACCTGTATATAGCCGTCTTCGTGGATGACAGCCAGATCCCCACTCATAAACCAGTTGTTTTGAAAAGCCTTCTCTGTCGCAGCCGGATCTTTCAAATAGCCTTTCATGGTGGTATTACCACGTATTGCAATCTCTCCTATTGTTTCTCCATCCCAGGGTACCGACTCGCCGTTGTCAGGATTAATCACGTCGACCGCTTCGGTCATGGCGAAGCGCACACCCTGGCGTGATTTTAATTCAGCCTGTCTAACAGAGCTTTGATCATTCCAGCTTTGCTGTGGTGCGGCCTGTAAGATGTGGCCATAGGTTTCAGTCAAACCATAGACATGCATGATGTTGAAGCCGAACTGAGTCATGCTCTCCAGTACACTGGCCGGGGGTGGTGCGCCTGCAGTCATTACATTAATTGTGCGGTCGAATAGTTTTTGCTCCGACTCGGGTGCATTGGCAAGCATGTTTAAAATAATCGGTGCTCCACCAAAATGCGTAACCTGATGTTCTTCAACAAGATCAAATAGCAATTTAGGACTGAAGGCGCGCATGCAAACCACCGTTCCAGCAACAGCCGTCATGGTCCATGCATGTCCCCAGCCATTGCAGTGAAACATAGGCACGGTGTATAGATACTTCGGGTGCTGGGGCAAGGCCCATGAAACTACCGTTCCCATTGTCATCAGATACGAGCCTCGGTGATGATAAACCACTCCTTTGGGCTGACCCGTGGTTCCTGAAGTGTAGTTTAAAGTCAGTGCCTGCCATTCGTCTTCGGGGGCGCGCCATTGGAATGTTTCATCACCGCGTTCGACCAGGTCTTCGTAATAGCTGAATTCGATATTTTCGGGTAATGCTGGTTTATCTGTTGCATAGACGTCATCAATGATGATGACTTCGGGTTTTAGCTGACTAGTTGCCAGGGCTTCTTCAAGCACAGGCCAGAGCTGACGGTCGACAATAAAAATTTTTGACTCACCGTGATCGATGATATATGACACCGTCGCCGCATCGAGACGGGTGTTAATTGTGTTGAGCACCGCGCCGGACATCGGCACGGCGAAATGTGCTTCGAACATTTCCGGTGTATTAAATGCGAATACCGAAACTGTATCGTTCCTGCCCAGACCCCTGGCGGCGATACTGGATGCGATGCGTGTACAACGTGCGCGTGTCTGTGCCCAGTTATAACGACGCTCGTGATAAATCAGTGATTCTCGGTCCGGATATATATCGGCGGTGCGTTGCAGGAAAGATAAAGGGGTCAGTGCCACAAAGTTGGCATCGTTGGCCTTGAGTTGATCGTATTCGATAGTCATCGGATTTACCCATAATTAATATGTATGTCATGGCGAGTGAAGCGCGGCAATCTTACTGTTCTTCGCTGCTTGTTTAAAGATTGTCACGTCGCTTGCGCTCCTCACAATGACTGGTGTTTGTTAATTACGCACCGGCGAGCCATTATCCAGCATAGTCTCAATGCGCTCACGTGTGGCGTCGGTTTCTACTAAATGCAAAAATGACCGACGCTCTGCGTCATAAAAATCCTGCTCACTCAAGACTGTACCTGGTTCAACATTACCGCCAGTAACAATACGAGCCATTTCAGTGCCCACATTCACATCGTGAGGCATGAATAAACCTTTATCACACGACTCGGCTAGCCAGTTTTGCAACTCTTCAAAGACGGGCTGACCGGGCAGTGCCAGGTCTGGACGATCAAATGCAACCTGCTCGGCTGGATTGTTAATCGCTTCGATGGCTTCTGTTAGAATTCGATCACGATTAATCACGAAGCGATCATTGGCGCGCAGCATGGCCTGTTGCTTGGCGATGATTGGTGAAGTAGCGGTCCTGCCATAACCCAGGTTCATGAATGCTTTCCAGCAAGCCTTGCTTATATCGTCGCCACATTGTAATAACTCGATCCAGCGATAAAGGGTTTCCTTACAGCCGCCGCCAGCAGGTACGACGCCAACCAGTGATTCGACCAGCCCGGTGACCGAGTTGGCATGGCAGATAACCTGTTTAGCATGCAGTACTACTTCGAAACCACCGCCGATAGACATACCAACCGGCGCTGCGACAACCGGGAACTCAACATGCGCCATGCGATGCACGGTATTCTGGAAATTGGCAAGGAAACTGTCGAGTCCGTCAAGATCATCGCTGCTGAAGAAGTTGCGCACAGCTTGCAAGTTAACGCCACAGGAGAAATGCTGGGCATCGTTGTGGATGACCAGCCCACGCATATTTTTCTGCTCGACAGCGTTCATGGCATCATCCAGTATGGTCATGGAATCAGCATCGAGAGCATTTGCCTTGCTGTGAAATTCTACCAGTGCGATACCATCGAGGTCATACCAACTGGCGACTTCACAGCTATGTTCTGGTTTTATGGTTAAACGTTTTTCATTAAAACGAGCAATGCCCTCAGCATGTTTTATGCCACGCCAATGATTGTCGACGATGCGGCATTGCAATTGACTACCATGAATACGGTAAAACGATGAACCTTTAGCTTCGGCAAGAAAAGCTGGTACGACCTGACCATCTTTCTGCAAACGCTCGACAAAGTAATCCACGCCGATGTCATCGATCAACTCGAATGGTCCCTTGATCCAGTTGTAACCCAGTTTCATTGCATCATCGATGCCGACCGGGTTGTCGCCGACTTCTGGAATCAGTGAGGCAGCATAACTCAATGTCTTCGATAACACGCGCCAGGCAAACTGGCCATGAAGGCTATTGTCGTCAAGCAAAACACGTACACCCTGCTGTTCGGCCTTTTCCGCCAGTGGTAGGTTTAAGCGCGGGGCAGGTTGGTAAGTTTCATTTTTCAGATTAAAAACCTCACGCCCATCGTCACCATCGCGGTAAAAACCCTTGCCCTGTTTATTACCGGTTTGTCCATTTTCGATCATGCGCGTCATGAGAGGAATCTTCGCCGCTTCGGCGTGGAAGGCGTCGTTTTCGGACAGAATATTTACCAGGCTTTGTACTACATCGGACATTAAGTCGATGCCGATTAAATCGTATAATCCGAATACTCCAGTCTTTGGAATACCCATCGGTCGACCAAACAGGGCGTCCGCTTCGAGCGGGCTTAAACCAAGCTCAAACGCCGCGTGTAAGGCGCATTGAATGGCGAATACGCCGACCCGGTTGCCGAGAAAACCTGGCGTATCGAGACAGGGCACGACGCCCTTGCCAAGCTGCTGTTCACAGAAACCAGCGAGGATGTCCATGATCGCCGCGTCGGTATCTTCACCACGCACCAGTTCCAGCAACCGCATGAAGCGCACTGGATTGAAGAAGTGGGTGATTGCAAATCGCTTACGAAATGCTAACGGCATATCTTCGACCAATAATTTGATTGGTATTGTCGAGGTGTTCGAAGTAATAATTGCATGATCGTGACAAACTTCGTCAAGACGGTTGTACAGGTCTTTTTTGATGTCGAGTCTTTCTACCACTGCCTCGGCGACCCAGTCGCAGGAAGTTAGCTCATCAAAATTATCACGAATATTACCCAGGTGTATCAGCGCCTCCACATCTTTGCTGATCAGGCCGGGTTGATTCGGATCACGCAACCGTTCCATGCCACGCTCGGCCAGGGCATTCGGATTATCATCAGTTGGTAAGTCTAATAGCAAGACTTCGA
Source organism: Gammaproteobacteria bacterium (assembly GCA_024224415.1). Lineage (GTDB taxonomy): Bacteria > Pseudomonadota > Gammaproteobacteria. The sequence goes on from JAAENK010000335.1 coordinate 13,885, forward strand.
TCCCTGCGTTGGCAACCTGCCCGGCAATGCCGGCGCCCATAGTGCCAGCACCGATGACTGC
>JAAENK010000336.1 GCA_024224415.1 Gammaproteobacteria bacterium
CTTTACCTGGCCGCTTCGAATCAGAAATGCAAAAACCGATACCGTAGTTCCGACCATCGCTGGAAGAACAACCATAGGACTTTTTGATTCTCCCTCGACTACGATTGTAGGAGGTATCGACGGAATGAATCCTCTGATGACGTCATTGATATCCGGGAAAAACCATATAGCCGAACCTATAAATGCAAGACCCATAAGTGCGACCATAATACTCAGCATCGCTTCAAATCGCTTTGTGTTTCCGATAAAAATCAGCCCGTAGACAAAGATCGCCAGTACAATGCCTGCAAACCTGCGATCAAGGTCGTATTGCCAGGCCTCTTTGAACCATTCGACCAGTACATCAGCAAGGAGGCCGATCATAGCCATAAGCGCCGATAGAATTATGATCGACAGTGCCCCCCACAGAATCCACGCATAGGCCGGGTGAATGTGCCTGCGGTAGCCTTCCATCGCCGTCATGCCCGTAGACATTGTATACCGGCTGAAAAAATTGATCAGGTACCATGTTATCAAACAGCTCAGTAATACTGCCCAAAGCAGTTGAGTACCGTACCTGTCACCGGCAGTACTCATAGCCGTCAAACTGCCCGTTCCGATGTTATAACCGATAAGAAATATGCCCGTCATTAGCGATACGAATAATTGTTTTATTTTGTTCATACCCGCCATTATA
>JAAENK010000337.1 GCA_024224415.1 Gammaproteobacteria bacterium
CGATATCGAAACAGCAAGTTTGGGCGTAACTCAGAGTGAAAATAAAGCGATTAGAAAACTTGCTGCTATGGTACTTCGTGATCACAGTATGGTCATACAAATGGCTCGAGATACCGCGAAACAGTACAATATTGACTACAAAGTAGATAATAAAAACGCCTCCGCAACTTCTCATGAGAAAGTACTCAAAGAATTACGAAAGCTGTCTGGGGAGGAATTTGATAAAGCCTATTTGAAGCATGAAGTTGAATTTCATAGCTCTGCAATTAGTGCAGTTAAAACTGTACTCATTCCAGCAGCAAAAGGTACAGAGCTTGAGATTTTATTGAAGGCGGTATTACCTGGCTTCCAACATCATTTGGAGCACACCAAAACACTTGCTGCCGATATTGGCATTATTAAATTTGATTGATTGTGTTACTGCGCAATGGAAAATCATTTTGGATACACAATCAAAATTAGGATGGCATTGATATTCGGATAACAAGGCGGCGCGCGGGATAAAAAGGTATTGTGTAGTCAGGGCTGTCAGGACGCTGCTCCGCAGTCAAAATCCCCGGCAGCTAATACTGGCAACGTAGGTGAAGAAATGCCAGTATTGAAGTTTATGCCATTTATTCCTTTTGTATTGCTATCAGACTGTGACGTTGAAAGAATGTCTTTGAAATGACCGACCATGAGTGCAATTGAAAAACTTGCAGAGCTAATAAGTGCGGCGCATCGCGAGCATCAACTCGATGCCATTGCTATTTCGCGGAATGCCCTTATCGATACCGTTGCCTGCATGTTTGCAGGATCCACGAGTTTGGTAGCCGAAAAGACGCTGCAATCCGTCACCGCCTGGGGTTCAGGTGATTCAGCTGTCATCGGACAATCTGTAAAACTTAACCCTCCTTTTGCGGCAATGGTAAACGGGGCCTCGGCTCATGCCTTCGATTACGATGACTTTGACGAAGTAGCGAATGCGCATCCAAGTGCAGTCATTTTCCCGGCCTTGCTCGCACTGGCGGCCGAGGAACCCGTGAGTGGGATGGATATTCTCGACGCACATATCGTCGGCGTTGAAATCATGCAACGCCTCGGTGAAGCCATGAATATGGATCATTATCGTCGTGGCTGGCTTAGCACGTTGACATTGGGCAGTATTGGTGCGGCGGCGGCCTGTGCACGGCTTGGCCGTTTTGATCATGCCACAACTGCCGCGGCCCTTTCGCTCAGTGCATCCATGGCTTCGGGGTTGACCAATCAGGGCGGTTTCCTCGCAAAGCAGCTACATCCCGGTTTGGCTGCGAAAAATGGCGTAATGGCCTCGGCGCTCGCCGCTGCCGGCATAACTGCTAGCGAGCAGACCATCGACGGACCGATAAGTCTCGCAAATTCAATGGGCGAACACCAGCCGCACAAGTTCGCAGCAGCTATGGCGAAACTGGGAAATCCCTGGTCGATCGTCGAATATGGGTTGATTACGAAAGCCTACCCAACTTGTGGCTATACACACCGGGTGATCGATGCTGCCATCGAAATTCATTCCAAATTGAAATCCAGTACCGAAAACATTCGCTCGATACAGATTTCGATACCCGATTATTATCTAGATTTATTGATTTACTCGAGCCCAGGCACAGCCGCCGAGGCAATGTTCAGTGCGGAGTACAGCGTTGCTACTGCCCTGGTACATGGCAATTTTGGATTACCTGCGTTAACAAATGAAGCCATCGCCGACCCCGAAATCACCCGTCTTTGTGGCCTGGTAACAGTCGTGCCCCGGACACCCAGAAACTCAAATATCATCTACGACCCGCTAGATCCAGATACTGTTGAAGTTCAGTTCGATGACGGTAGCAGTTCTTACGGCGAAACCACTCTTCTCACGGGATCGCCTGCTAAACCGATGAGCAAAGCCACCCTCCGCTCCAAATTCGACGAATGCCTTGAAAATCATAAATCCTTGGTTGATTGCAATGATTTGTGGGTTTTGCTCTCACATACCGAGCAGCTTGATAAGCTGAATTCTCTAGTGGACCTTTTCAGTATTGGGGTTGATTAGCCCTAACAATTATAAGAAAAAACTATTACGATAAGTGTGCATAAATCCGTGTCCACTTTTCGTGGCTGACATCACTTTGAAAAATGTTAAATGCAATCTTTAAAATAGGTCATCTAAAGACTGTAGTATTAGTTACAATAGTCTCCATTTTTATATCAGTACTAATTACTTTTGTGGCAATGAATGTAATTGCTGATGGCTTAGAGTTTTCTAGCATATTTATCTCAATTATCGCACCTATGCTAATTGCTCCTTCAATTTCATGGTACATAGTCGGATTGATATTTAAGATTCGTAAGTTAGAGGATATACAGAGAAAGCTTGCAACATTTGATATGTTAACAGGACTAATGACGCGTAGGGCATTTCTTGAAAGTGGTGAGACTCTATTGAAAATAATGGCCAGAGACAAGCAACCAATGTCACTGGCATTTCTAGATTTAGATAACTTTAGAAGTGTAAATAGTAAATATGGACATGCAGGCGGGGACAAGGCTTTAAAGTCTTTTTCAACTGTTTTACAGAGTCATTTGCGTAATAGTGATTTGGTGGGACGTTTAGGTGGCGAAGAGTTTGCTATTGTCTTACCAAATACGGATTTGGGAAGTTCTATTAAAGTTTTAGAGAAAATCCAGTATTCAATGGAAAACAGTCCAGTAGAATATTTGGGTAAAACTTTTCAATGCACAATAAGTATCGGAGTCTCTCTATTCCATGAAGCCAACGAAGTTGAGCTAGAAGAGCTAATTCGACAATCTGATACTGCACTCTATAATGCGAAGAAGTCTGGAAAGAACCGCATAGTTGAATATAAAGAAAGCCAACAAGGCAAATCAACCTGATCCTCAGCAGCCCTGAATTTCAAGGAAGTAGCTTACTACCCGTGGAGTGGTGCCGTCCTGGCTAGAAAACTGGTAACCCGGTTTTGATTTTTGGGTAGGAAAGGATAATTGGCTTAACCCAATTGATTGCGTAAAAGCAAAGAAATCCGTAGGTGGCGCATCTTTCGAAGTTTTTATTTACCATAATTTACATCATGGCATTTATCTTTCCATACCTAGGTCCCACAGGCTCTTAGAACCTCGCTTAAGTGATGAAGATGTTGCATAAATTTCCCCGGTCCAGCATTGGCATCGATAGTCAATGGATAAACAGTCAAATTAAATTGGTTGGCCAGGTTACGACCGGTCTTTGAAATACTCGCTTCATTGGCAAGCAGACATTTTGCGGGTGTTCGAGTCAGCGTCTCTTCTATGGTTCTTAAGGTTTGAATACCGCCATGCTGGCCGTGGCGATCGTTTATGGTGGCGAGTGCTTTGACTTTAAAATCCGATTCGAAATGAAGTAGAAAATTATGGTCGAGGAGATAACGCAATCTTTGTCCGGCGAGTTGCTCGCGAGTACTGGTTTCCCAGGCATCGATGGCAAGCAGCATTTTTTGCTGGTTTTGCCAGAAAAGGCTTTGCTGCGCGGGATCCAGCCTGCTCAATGCCTGAGTGATTTTGAGAACCATTTTCCGCAACTGGGTCGGCGAGTACCAGATATGCCCGTCCTGGTTCTGCAGGTCAAGCAACCGTAGCAATTCGAGCCGTACCGTAGCCTGCGGTAGTATTTCTGGCAATTTCTGGAAGCCGCTCTCGAAATTCCGGTCGATCCAGATCACCAGGTCAGCACGTTTCAATATTCTGAAATGCGACGGCCTGAAAGCAAAGTGGTGTGCCGAATGTTGATGTTTTATTAATAACTCGGGTTTCCCGGCACCCTGCATTAGCGAGGCTGTTATCGCCTGTAATGGTGCAATTGAAGTTACGACACTGAGCTCGGCGCGCGCCATAATCGGCGACAGGCACAGTAGAATAAGCAGGCAACGCATGGGTATCTATAGCAATTGAAAAAGTTACGTTATAATATAACACTATGACCAAATCTAAAACCAGTTGCCTGGCTTTTTCGCACCACGACCATAAGCGTTGCCAAAATAAGTTGCTATCCGCCGCACGAGATCTGTGCGAGTCGAGAAACCTTCGGCTTACGGAAAGACGCAAACAGGTGCTGCAGATATTATTGCAATCGCACCAGCCGATAGGTGCTTACGATATACTTGCGCAACTCAATCAGGGTCAGGCCCGCATAGCACCGCCGATTGTATATCGGGCACTGGAGTTTTTGCTCGAAGAAGGCCTGGCGCATCGCATTGAATGCAAAAATGCATTTATTGGCTGTGTACATCCGGGGCATCAGGGTGCTACGCAGTTTCTGATTTGCAAAGATTGCGACAAAGTGGCCGAGCTCGAAAATCCGGTATCTGCTTTACAGGAGGACGCCAGGAACGTCGGTTTCGTAATCGATCATTCGGTGGTCGAATTAACAGGTACTTGCGCAGACTGCCAGCAAAATGTCGGCTGACTTACTCGTTAAAGGCAAGGATATCGGTTTTATCGGCAAGTCCGGGCCGATTTTAGACTCGGTGAGTTTCGAGCTTTATCGTGGCCAGATTACCACCATTATCGGCCCCAATGGTGCTGGCAAATCAACCCTCACTAATATTGTAACTGGACTGTTGCAGGCACATTCTGGAGTGCTTGAGCGAGCCAACAATTTGTGCATTGGTTATCTTCCGCAGAAGGTATACGTGAATACCCTGATGCCGCTAAGTGTTAAACGCTTGCTGCAACTCACCCAGACAGTGTCCGACGAGGAAGTGCATCAGGCGCTATCACAAACCGAGGTCGGATATTTGTATGACCGCCAGGTACAAACCCTCTCCGAAGGCGAGCTTAAACGGGTTTTGTTGGCGAGAACCACGCTGGGTAAACCAGACTTAATCGTGCTTGACGAACCAACCGCGGGTGTCGACATCAGTGGTGAAATTAAAATGTACGATCTTATTGGCGAATTCCACAATCAATTGCAATGTGGTGTTTTGCTAGTTTCACATAACCTGCACCTGGTGATGTCGAAAACTGATCAGGTGCTTTGCCTGAACCGGCATTTATGCTGCTCCGGCTTACCCGAATCGGTAAGCCAACATCCTGAGTACCTGGCGCTATTCGGTGACCAGGCAGCGGAATCATTAGCGGTGTATACCCATCACCACGATCACATACATGATGTCGCAGGACATCATCATGACTGAATGGCTGGACGATTTTGTCGTACGCAGCACGGTAGCTGGTCTGCTGATGATCAGTATTGCCGCGCCGATGGGATGCTTGATGATCTGGCAGCGGATGGCGTTTCTCAGCGATACTCTGGGCCATGCAGCGGTACTCGGGGTTGGGCTTGGTCTGTGGCTACAAATACATCCGATGATTGGTGTGCTGGCAATTGTGGTACTTATCGTGGTGTCGCTGAGTCGAGTAGTCAGTTTCAACAATTCGTTGTCGGAAACCACACTGGCGATTATTTCACATAGCGGCCTGGCTGCTGGATTGATTTTGCTTGGAACCATGCCCAGTCAAACAGTAAGTCTGGAATCGATACTATTCGGTGATTTGCTTGCCACCACAAAGATCGATTTGGCAATGATTTTAGGTACTGTAGTGATACTTGTATTTCTGCTGCTGCAACATTGGCGCTCGTTTGTCGCAGTTTCTGTGAGTCAGGAAATTGCCCAGGCCGAAGGCATCGAAGTGCGCAAGCTACAATTCCTTATGTATTTAATGATTGCCTTACTGATTACCGTAATGATGAAGGTAATGGGTGTGCTGTTAATTGCTGCAGTGCTGGTGATACCTACCAGTAGCGCACGGTTGATTAGCCGAAGCCCTGAGCAAATGGTTTTAGGCAGCGCTTTGTTTGGGGTCATGTCGTTGGGCGGGGGGATGCTGAGTTCGTTTCAATTTGACTGGCAGACTGGACCAGCAATTGTGCTGAGTGCGACTGCTTTGCTTTTTGTCACGTTACTGGTTAGGCGCCTGGCGCGGAGTGCCCTATAAAGCCTTTGCTCCCGGAGGGTTGGGGGTAATGACGTGATGTGCTGTGATTATCTACAAGGTAGCTTTTCAGAATATAAAGGGGTTTGATATGAATACTGAACAATACCTAAAAGAACGTATCGATGATCAAATTGAGTGGTCGCAGAACCTGCACAGTGCTAGCAACGGAAGTAATGAATGGCTGCCAGGTAGTGTTCAAACCTCTGTGCCAGACTAGATCGAAACTAATACACATTATGCCCTTTTTTTTCGAAGGCTATTACGTTTTGAAAAAACCAATTATATTTTAGTTTCTAGCAGATAATCGTTCAATTGCCTGTTCAGAAAAAGCCCTAAATGAGGCTGAAGCATCACTCTTTTTAGCCAGTAAATGATAGAACGATAATGCTTTCTGTCGGTTCCCTGCGAGATCTTCGAGGCGAGCATTAATCATCAGCCTATTTGGAGTCCCCCTATACGCATTATCACTGTCCAGCCAATTGGATAGCTCCAATAGAGTCACTGGTGAAACGACCTCGATAAGTTGGTTTAAAGCTGGCAGAGTATTTTGATCCAGTATTTTGTAGGGTGCTACTATGTATGCAATCGCGTTGAAAACACTGGAACGATCACTTCGATTTAATCTACCACTCTGTTGCCTTACCTCTTCTGAAAACTTAATTAATTCAATGGAAACTTTTAAATCATGGCTAGGATTAATTAAACCACTGACTATCATCCTGTTGATATACTCACGATCATGAGTAGCCTGTAATGCTGCCGCAAAATGCGTTTTGACTTTATCAAGGTTAATATCCTTATTTTGCTCGTAACCCTCCCAAAGCAACCAATGAGCCAGCATAATATGGGCATAAGAATTGTCAGGATCGAGCGTCAAGGCTCGATCATAATATTCGGCTATTCCTAATCCTGTAGTCCCGTCTCGACTACGTAAAAAATTTGCCCAGCCAATATGAGACAAAGCAGTCGCTGCTATGTGAGGGTCTGTATTGACCGATCCCAGATAAAGGGTCGGTAGTAATTTATTCAAAGTATCACTAAATGTTTGATCCCCATATCTTCGAATATTTCGTAACCAGACTGTGGCTATAGCAATTTGATGTTGACGTGCCGGTAACGAACTCGGATCAAAACTTAAAGCATCATCAATCAACATCCATGCTCCACGATAATCCCCGTATTCGATTTGTAGCCTGGAAGCGTCAATCAACTGCGCCACGGCCACTTTACGCTCCTGCCAGTCAGTATATAGGTCATTGATTCGTGTAGTTCCCATAACAAGCGAAATAACTGCAGTGATACCACCAATCCACTTGAGCATCTTCGCCATCGAATGCCATGGCCTGGATCGCTGGTCGGTACCACAAAAACGACACTTGTTAGCCTGGGTATGGATATATTCATGACAGGCAATACAGAATTTGCCTGGTATTTGTTCGGCAAAATCATTTATTTCAGAATTCTCTGAATCTAATTTAGACATAATCTCAATGAATTTAGTCCTTTATGAGCCTGAGAGATGATGTAGTTTGCAACGTTCACTCAGTTAGAGTCAACCCTGAACTTTATATGCTGACTCAAACCCCGGTCAGTTGTACTGTCTAATAAAACAAGATACGTCAATGACTTCTAAGTTTGAGCGGCACTAATGTAATGAACCATCCAAACAACTACTCCACCGTAACAGACTTGGCCAAATTCCTTGGTTGATCCACATCCGTTCCTCGTTGCACGGCAACGTAATAACTCAATAACTGCAAGGGAATAGTCGATAAAATCGGTGTGGTCCATCGCGTTTCGCAATCCATTTCAACGACTACATCTTCTCCTGGTTCCTCAAGTTTGGCGCCCTGGTGGGCGAATACATACAACTTGCCACCACGGGCTTTGACTTCCTGCATATTGGAATGCAGTTTTTCCAGCAAGCCATCATTTGGCGTGACGACGACTACCGGCATCTCGGCATCCACTAGCGCCAGTGGGCCGTGTTTGAGTTCACCAGCGGGGTAGGCTTCGGCATGGATGTAGGATATTTCCTTGAGTTTTAATGCGCCTTCCATCGCAATTGGATAATGCACGCCACGGCCCAGAAATAACGCGTGGTGTTTGTCGATAAAATTTTCAGCAATGGCTTCGATTTGTTTATCGAGGAAAAGCAGCGACTCTATCTGGCGTGGCAATGCAATAAGTTCTCGCACGATGTCACTGATGATGGTTTTATCCATACTCCTTACCTTGCCAATCGAAATTGCCAGCAACAGCAGCGAGACTAATTGCGTGGTGAAGGCTTTGGTCGACGCGACGCCAATTTCAGGGCCAGCGCGTGTCATTAACACCAGGCTGGATTCGCGCACCAAAGACGACTCGGGAACATTGCAGATACTCACTGAGCCGCAGTAGTCTTCCATCGGCAAATTGCGTAACGCCGCCAGCGTGTCGGCTGTTTCACCCGATTGCGACAGAGTGACGAATAATGTATCTTTGGGAACGACCGATTGTCGATATCGAAACTCACTGGCGACTTCAATTGCGCAGGGTCGTCCCAGCAATTCTTCGATCCAGTACTTGGCTACATACCCGGCGTGGTAACTGGTGCCACAGGCGACGATTTGTATTTGTTCAACCTGTTTAAATATTCGTTCCGACTCAGGGCCAAATACTGAATCGAGCACGTTGTTTTCGCTGATTCGTCCTTCCAGGCAATCGGCTACAGCTTTAGCTTGCTCGTGGATTTCCTTGAGCATGTAGTGTTTGTAATTGCCTTTGTTGATCGCGTCGGCTGATAGTTCGGTTGTGTTAATCGTTAATTCTTTTGCCTCGCCATTGGCGTCATATACCTGATAGTCATTTTGACTGATAACAACCAGGTCACCTTCTTCGAGATAGATAAAACGATTGGTAACAGGTAATAGCGCGGATACATCGGAAGCGACAAAATTCTCCTTAATGCCAAGGCCGACCACCAGCGGGCTACCTTTGCGGCAAGCAACCAGTGTATTCGGATCATCGCTGACGATAACACCGAGGCCGAATGTACCTTCTAGTTGGTCGACAGCCTTTTGTACAGCGGCAAGCAAATCACCATCGAAGTAACTTTCGATTAAATGTGCGACAGTCTCGGTATCAGTCTCTGATTCGAACTCATAACCGTCCGCCAGCAGTTTTGTGCGGATATCCTTGTAATTCTCGATAATACCGTTATGCACCAGTGCGATTTTTTGGCGCGAAAAATGCGGGTGTGCATTGTTTTCGGAAGGCACACCATGGGTAGCCCAACGGGTGTGCGCGATACCAATGGCGCCAGCTTGATTTGGATTAACCTTAACGGCGAGTTCGTTGACCTTACCCAACGCTCGAAAGCGCTGCAGTTTATTGTCGTCGATTAAGGCAATGCCAGCCGAATCATATCCGCGATACTCCAGGCGCCTGAGACCTTCGATCAGGATTGAACTAACATCGCGTTGCGCTACCGCGCCGACTATTCCACACATAATTTTAATCCTGCTGTTTTTTAACCGGCCGCAACCAACCGGACAAGGTTAGCTGCTTGGCTCGGGTCAAGGTCAGCTTGCCTTCCGGCGTATCGCGGGTGATGGTCGAACCCGCGCCGATGGTGCTACCTTTGCCAACTATTACCGGTGCGACCAGCTGCGTATCTGACCCTACAAATACATCATCTTCGATAATGGTTTTAAATTTATTCACACCATCGTAGTTACAGGTAATGGTGCCTGCGCCGATATTAACATCGCTACCCATTTCGGTATCGCCAATGTAACTGAGATGGCTGACCTTACTGCCTGCACCGATTTGTGATTTTTTGGTTTCGACGAAGTTTCCTATTTTAACTTCATCAGCACATTCCGTACCTGGCCGAATACGCGCAAAAGGACCTATCGAAACACGCTGGCCGATGCTTGCGGTATCAATCGATGTCATTGGCAATATGTTGCTATTGGCTGCGATTGTGGAATTGGCAATCACGCAGTTGGCCGCAATGCTGACATTGTCACCAAGTTTTACATCACCGATAAAAACACAGTTAACGTCTATCTCGACATCGACACCGACTGTTAAGCTGCCGCGCACATCGATGCGCAATGGATCGTATAGCTTCACTCCGGCGTTCATTAATTTACTCGCCTGTTGTTGTCGATAAATGGCTTCGACCTGGGCCAGCTGCGCCTGGTTATTAACACCAAGCACTTCATTAGCATCATCACAGATTGTGGCCGATACACTTAACCCTGACGCCACCGCATGTTTGACCACATCAGTTAAATAATATTCGCGCTGCGCATTATCATTATCGAGTTTGTCGATTAAGTATTTAACCTGATCACCATCGATTACCACAATACCCGAATTTGATTCGCGAATTTGTTTCTGGCTTTCGTTAGCGTCTTTTTCTTCTACGATGGCGACTACCTTATCATCGGTCTGACGCACGATTCGCCCGTAACCAGACGAATCATCCGGCAGAAAGCTCAAAACGTTCACTACGCTAGACTTGTTATTGTTCAATAAAGTTTGCAGCGCATCGACTGAAATCATCGGCACATCGCCGTACAGAACCAGCAAATCGTTGTCGGGCTTTAAAACCGCCAGGCTTTGCGCCACCGCATGACCCGTTCCCAACTGCTCGCTTTGCTCGACAAACTCAAGTTCCTGATTCTGCATTTGTGCACGCAGCTGATCAGCGCCATGTCCGATGACCAGGATTACCTGATCAGGTTTCAGTGCAAAACTTTTGTCGATGACATGCTGCAACATCGGCTTGCCCGCGAGAGGATGCAATACCTTGGGCCGGGACGATTTCATGCGGGTTCCCTGGCCAGCGGCGAGAATGATAATGCTCAACGGCATAAACTTATTTAATCTCCTTTTATTTCATCGGCTAGTGTAATGCAGCAACCAAAAAAAAAGGAGGCTTATGCCTCCCTTTTTTAAACAATTAAACTCTCCGTATCCGGCTATTTTTTGCGTAGTTTCTGAATCGCTGCTATTTGTGCGGCGGCCGCTGCCAGTTCGGCTTTGGCTTTTGCAACATCTAGATCAGATTGCTGATCAGCAAGTGCATCCTCTGCACGCTTCTTCGCTTCCAGCGCAGCGGCTTCGTTCAAATCGTGGGCGCGAATCGCGGTATCCGACAATACGGTAACGATATGCGGCTGCACTTCGAGAATACCACCGGAGATAAAGAAGAATTCTTCTTTACCGTCACCCATATCCAGCCGAACTTCACCGGGTTTTAACGGTGAAATCAGTGGTGTGTGGCGCGGTGCGATACCCACTTCACCCATAATCGCTGGCGCATATACCATATGCGCTTCACCGGAAAAGATTTGCTCTTCGGCGCTGACGATATCTACCTGGATTGTACTGGCCATATCGTTACCTTACAGTTCTTTGGCTTTCTCGGCGACTTCTTCAATACCACCGACCATGTAGAAGGCTTGCTCAGGGTACTGATCCATATCACCATCGAGAATTGATTTAAAAGCTGCAATGGTATCTTTAACCGAAACGTACTTACCCGGAGAACCGGTGAAAACTTCTGCAACAAAGAACGGCTGCGAGAGGAAGCGCTGAATCTTACGAGCACGGCTTACCGCGAGTTTATCTTCTTCCGACAGTTCGTCCATACCGAGAATAGCGATGATGTCTTTCAATTCCTTATAACGCTGCAAAATACCTTGTACACCACGAGCGGTATCATAATGCTCGTTACCAACAACATTCGGATCAAGGATACGTGAAGTCGAATCGAGCGGGTCAACCGCAGGGTAGATACCCAGCTCAGCAACCTGGCGCGAAAGTACTAGGGTCGCATCAAGGTGAGCGAAGGTAGTCGCTGGCGATGGATCGGTCAAATCGTCCGCCGGTACGTATACCGCCTGGAATGATGTGATAGAACCAGTCTTGGTCGAAGTAATACGTTCCTGCAATACGCCCATTTCGAGTGCCAGTGTCGGCTGATAACCTACCGCCGATGGCATACGACCCAGCAGTGCCGATACTTCGGTACCCGCCAGGGTATAACGATAAATGTTGTCGACGAACATAAGAACGTCACGACCTTCGTCACGGAAGTGTTCCGCCATAGTCAGGCCCGAGAGCGCCACACGCAGGCGGTTTCCGGGAGGCTCATTCATCTGACCGTAAACCAGTGCTACCTTATCGATAACGCCACCATCAGTCATTTCGTGGTAAAAGTCGTTCCCCTCACGAGTACGCTCACCGACACCGGCGAATACCGAGAAGCCCGAGTGTTCAACCGCGATATTACGAATCAATTCCATCAGGGTTACGGTTTTACCAACGCCCGCACCACCGAACAGCCCGATTTTACCACCCTTAACGATCGGCATGATCAGGTCGATAACCTTAATACCAGTTTCGAGGATTTCAGTCGTTGCAGCCTGCTCGTCGTAAGTCGGCGGCTTGCGGTGAATGGGCATGCGGCTTTCTTCGCCAATCGGGCCTTTTTCATCGATTGGGTTACCGAGTACATCCATGATACGACCCAGAGTCTTCTGCCCCACCGGTACGGTGATCGGCTCTCCGGTATTGCTTACTTCAAGACCACGGCGTAAACCTTCAGCGGCACCCATCGCAATTGTACGAACGATACCATCTCCAAGCTGCTGTTGTACTTCCAACGTCAGGCCGTCCTGCTCGGGCACTAATAGTGCGTCGTAAACCTTGGGAACAGCGTCTCGAGGAAACTCTACGTCGACGACCGCGCCGATTACTTCCACGACATTACCTGTACTCATCTGATAATCCTCTGTTACTAATCTGAAATGTATTAATCTAAAAAGATTCTAATTCTGTAAATGTTTATACTGCAGCCGCGCCGCCGACGATCTCGCTGATTTCCTGCGTGATGCTAGCCTGACGCTCACGGTTATAAATAAGGTTAAGCTCATCGATCATCTCACCAGCATTGTCGGTTGCATTCTTCATAGCGAGCATGCGCGCGGCCATTTCACAGGCAACATTTTCGACGATGGCCTGATAAACCAGTGATTCGATGTAACGGTCGAGCACGTTATCGAGTACTTCTTTCGAACCCGGCTCGTAAATGTAATCCCAGTGATGCTGAAGCTCTGTATCCTGTGCGGGCTCTACCGGTACCAGTTGCTGTACGTCCGGATTTTGTACCATCGTGCTTTCGAATTCGTTACCGACCAGGTAAATGACATCTATTTCACCATCTGCATAGGACTTCAACAATGCCTGTACCGTACCAATAATCTGAGTGATTTCCGGCGAATCGCCGAGGTGACTGGTTTCGGCAATGACATTCGCACCGATACGCTTAAAGAAGCCAAGCGCCTTACCGCCGAATGTCACAACATCGAAAGCAACCCCTTTACCTTCCAATTCACTCATCAGGTTCAACGATTTCTTGAACATATTGGTGTTCAAACCACCGCATAACCCACGATCAGTAGAGACCGCGATAATACCGGCACGTTTTACCTGCTCGCGACCGACGATATACGGATGCTTATACTCAGCGTGCGAACTTGCGACGTGGCTAACCACCTCAGCTATACGTTGTGCGTAGGGACGCGTTGCCAGCATCTGATCCTGCGCCTTGCGCATTTTACTCGCTGCAACCATCTCCATTGCTGAAGTGATCTTTCGCGTATTCTCTACGCTAGCGATCTTGGTCTTTATCTCTTTGCCGGCGGCCATGGTATTACTCTCTAGTAAACGCCGTTGGCTTTAAAGTCTTCGATAGCCGCCTTGATCTGTGCAGCGATATCGTCGTTATAGTCACCGGATTCATTGATAGTATCGAGCAAGTCCTGATTGTTGGAACGCACATGCGCATGCAAGGCTTCCTCAAAAGCAACCACTTTGGCGGCTTCAACATCGTCGAGGAAACCTTCGTTAGCGGCATAAAGCGAAACCGCCATCTCTGCCACGTTTAAAGGTGCGTACTGCTTTTGCTTCATCAATTCAGTAACGCGCTGACCACGTTCGAGTTGGGCACGAGTTGCTTCATCAAGATCCGAAGCAAACTGAGAGAATGCTGCAAGTTCACGAAACTGTGCCAGTGCGAGACGAATACCACCACCAAGTTTTTTGATAATCGTGGTTTGTGCCGCACCGCCGACTCGCGATACCGACAGGCCAGCGTTTATCGCAGGACGGATACCTGCATTGAACAGATCCGACTCAAGGAAAATCTGACCATCGGTGATAGATATAACATTTGTTGGTACGAATGCCGAAACGTCACCACCCTGAGTTTCGATGATCGGTAATGCCGTTAAGGAACCGGTTTGACCTTTAACTTTGCCATCGGTGATCTTCTCAACATAGTCGGCGTTGATACGCGCGGCACGCTCTAAAAGACGCGAGTGCAGGTAGAAAACATCGCCCGGATATGCTTCGCGACCTGGCGGACGACGCAGCAGCAATGAAACCTGACGGTAAGCCCAGGCTTGCTTGGTTAAATCATCATAAACAATTAGCGCGTCTTCGCCACGATCGCGGAAATATTCACCCATAGTGCAACCAGAATATGGAGCGATGTATTGCAGGGCAGCAGAATCCGAAGCGTTGGCAGCAACTACGATAGTGTGTTCCATCGCGCCGTGCTCTTCAAGCTTGCGTACCACGTTGGAGATAGTCGAAGCTTTCTGACCGATACCGACGTAAACACATTTAATGCCGGTACCTTTCTGGTTAATGATGGCGTCGATGGCTACCGCTGATTTACCAGTCTGGCGGTCGCCGATGATCAATTCACGCTGGCCACGACCAACCGGCACCATGGCGTCGATTGATTTCAGACCAGTTTGTACCGGTTGCGAGACTGACTGACGCGCGATAACGCCGGGCGCTACCTTTTCAATCGGCTCGAATTGTTTAGCGTCGATGGCACCCTTACCGTCGATAGGCTGACCGAGGGAGTTTACCACGCGGCCAAGCAACGCTTCGCCAACTGGCACTTCAAGGATACGACCGGTAGTTTTTACTGTTTCACCTTCCGAGATGTGCTCATAGTCACCGAGGATTACCGCACCAACCGAATCGCGCTCCAGGTTGAGTGCCATTCCGTAGGTGTTACCAGGAAATTCAATCATCTCGCCCGACATAACGTCGGCGAGTCCATGAATGCGTGCGATACCATCCATCAGGCTCACAATCGTGCCCTCGGTTCTGGCTTCTGCTGCGCTTTCGAAGTTTTTAATACGATCTTTTATCAGTTCGCTAATTTCTGACGGATTCAGTTGCATTGCGTGTGTCCCGTAATCATAAAATTCTGTGTAGAGTTATTCGTCTAGCGCGATGGTAAGCTTATCGAGGCGGCCTCTGGCCGAACCATCAATCACCATATCGCCCGCCTGGATGATTGCACCAGCAATGAGCGATTCATCCACCGAGGTGGTAATACTCACTTCTTTGCCAAGCTTTTTCACCATACTATTGGCTATGTCTTGCTGCTGTTTATCGCTGAGTTCGAATGCCGAGGTTACCTGCACTTCGATCTTGCCTTCGGCTTCCTGCTTGAGCGATTCCAGAGTTACCGCAATTGCAGGTAGAGACGCCAGCCGACCGTTTTCAGCTAGTAAGCCAATCAGGTTTTTGAACTCATCGCTTGCATCTGGTGCTTCGCTCACGTCAGTGTAAACCGAAAGGAATATTTCAGCCTGTTGCGTCGCTAACATGGAAGGCGATTCAAAAAGTGCCGTCATTTCCGCATCGCTAGCAATGACGCCGGCAGCCTGTAAGCGATTATTCCAGTCTTGCAATTCACCAGCTTCAGACGCCAGCTCAAAAACTGCTTTGGCGTAAGGTCTGGCCGCTGTTTCAAAATCGGACATATTCTTAAGACCTAAATCTGGGCTACCAGCTCATCGAGTACCGCAGCATGCGTATCGGCATTGACTTCGCGTTTGAGTATCTGTTCGGCGCCTGCCAGGGCGATGACTGATACTTCCTTACGCAGTTGTTCACGCGCGCTATTGACCTGCTGGTCGATATCGGCAGTTGCAGAGTTTTTGATCTTGTCCGCTTCTTCACGTGCAATGTCTTTCGCACCATCAACAATCTCGTTAGCGCGTTTTTGCGCCTGATTGATGATTTCCTGCGCCTGTTGCTTGGCTTCGTTCAGGTTATCACCGATTTTTGACTTGGCTTCTTCCAGGTCTTTCTGACCTCTTTCAGCCGCCGCCAGTCCTTCAGTGATTCTCGCGTTACGCTCTTCCAACGCAGCCATGAGTGGTGGCCATACATATTTCATGCAAAACCAGACAAACACTAAAAATGTGATGGATTGCCCGATCAGCGTCGCATTGAAATTCATATTGCTGTCCTCGTTCTAGTTAAAAAACAAGCGCTTATGCACCAACAACGGCGAACATAACGTACATGGAGATACCAACAGCGATCATAGGAACCGCGTCGACAAGACCCATAACGATGAAAAATTGTGTACGCAGCATTGGAATCAGTTCAGGTTGACGAGCAGCACCTTCAAGAAAGCGACCGCCCAGAATACCGATACCAACTGCCGCACCGAGTGCGCCCAGGCCCATCATTAAAGCGCCTGCAACATATAGCACAGCTTGATCCATGATTGTCTCCTAAATATTAACGAGTTTGTTTAAATTAAAAAATTAGTGATCTGCTTGCGATGCCATGTCCAGATATACAATAGTCAGCGTCATAAAAATGAACGCCTGTAAGGTAATAATCAGAATATGGAATATCGCCCAGCCCAGTTGTAAAACTCCACCAAATAGCCCTAGTGCCCAGCCACCGCTGTACATAAGTGCAATCAGGATGAATATCATTTCACCTGCATACATATTACCGAACAAACGTAGCGCAAGTGAAATAGGTTTTGCTATCAAGGTGACGCCTTCTAATACCAGGTTAATTGGCATCATGAACTTAGGAAACGGATGAAATGCCAGTTCGGCAAAGAAGCCACCAGGGCCTTTCATCTTGAAACTGTAGTAAAGCACTAATGCGAATACAGAAAGAGCTAGCCCAAAGGTCACATTCGGGTCAGTACTAGGAACAATTTTTAAATAAGGAATGCCGAGTAAGGCTGCTAATCCAGGAACATGATCAACCGCCAGCAAATCCATGAAATTCATCAGAAATATCCAGATAAAGATCGTCATCGCCAATGGTGCAATCAATGGGTTTTTACCGGAGAATGAGCCGCGTACCGAGTCATCGATAAACTCGATGATCATTTCGATAAAGTTTTGCAACCCGGTCGGTGCGTCGGTTGAAGCCTTTTTGGCCGCTTTGCGAAAAATCCAGAGGAAAAGCATTCCCAGTCCGATTGAAAAGAACATCGAATCAACATTAAGCGACCAAAAACCCATTTCCTTGATTTCGTCAGCACCGTGAGCAAAACCCCAACTACCATCAGGGTGCTGGCCATAGACCAGATTGGTCAAATGGTGCTTGATGTATTCGCCTGAATTTGCGTAACTACCAGCCATTTTCGATCAATTACCCTTGATAATAAACGGTACAAACCAGCTGGATATTTGAATTAACACATATCCAGCGAACAAAACTATTGGATCCCATGGGAGGTCAGAGGCAAATGCGAGCATGAATATCATGCCTGTCATTAGCCATTTCCCTAACTCGGATCGGTATGCATAACCTAACCACTGTTGCGCATTGTCATTTTCCCTTTGCTTCGATATCCGCCAGTAAAAGTAACTGTTCGGTATCAGCGCCGCCAGGCTACCTACCACAGCGGAGAATACAACATCAGATTTCCAGAAGGCCATAATCGAGGCATAAAATACACCCAGAGAAAACTGAATAGCCAGGGTCTTCCAGATTTGAAATCTCATTGCTTTTTGCAGGCAACCTCTGTGTCTTAAACAACCACCCCAAAAGCGGATGCAGATTATAATGTAGTTAGCTGTTAAGAATCAATGACCGAATTGATAAATTTTATGACCCCAGATGTTCGAGGATTCCATCCAGCTCGTCACTATTATGGAAGTCTATGATGAGTTGTCCCGCACCCTTTTTCCCAGCCTTGATTTTGACCGCTGCGCCGAGCTTCTCACTAATACTGGTTTCCAGTCTTTTGATATCCGGATCGGCAATATCGATCTTGGCCACCGGTTCTTTCGTACCGCTGTTTAAAGCCTTCTTAACCAGCGCTTCGGTTCCGCGAACCGACAGGCCTCGATTAACAACTATCCTGGCTATTTCGATCTGATCGTGTCTGATCAGGGCCAGCAAAGCACGCGCATGACCCATATCGAGCAGACCGCGGTTGACATGATCTTTCACTGGTTCAGCCAAATCGAGCAAGCGTAAAAGATTGCTAACGGAAGCACGCGAACGCCCAACTGAATCTGCAACCTGTTGATGTGTAAGGTCAAATTCGTCAATCAAACGCATCAGGGCCTGTGATTCTTCGAGCGGGTTGAGGTCTTCGCGCTGGATATTTTCGATCAAAGCGATCGCCGCCGCAGACTTGCTATCAAGTTCGCGAATCACCACCGGCACGGTTTGCAAGCCAACCAGTTGCGCTGCCCGCCAACGTCGTTCACCGGCAATTAATTCGTAGTGCGCACCTTCGGGGCGGACCACCAACGGTTGCACGATACCTTGGGCTTTAATCGATTCCGCCAACTCCTGCAGCGCCTGCTGATCGAAGTGCTGACGAGGTTGATACTTACCCCGCTGAATCAGCTCGACTCCTAACTCGGTCAGACCACTGACTTTATCGGAATCGCTGACCTGGGTAACCTCTTCAATATTGCCGATTAACGACCCGAGCCCTCTGCCTAGACGCTTTTTTTTCATAATCAGTATTAGTTTACGTAATGGTTTTGCTTGGCGTCACGACGTAACACTTCGCCGGCAAGCGCAATATAAGCCATCGAACCACGCGAGTTTTTGTTATATTGCAAGATCGGTTGCCCGAAGCTGGGAGCTTCGGCGAGGCTAACATTGCGCGGGATCACGGTACGGTATACACGTTCACCAAAATGCTCTACCAGCTCTGAAGAGACATCGTTTGACAGGTTATTACGTGGGTCGTACATGGTACGCAGCAAGCCTTCGATTTTGATATCGGGTTTGACACTGACGCGAATCTGTTCGATGGTTTCGAGTAACGAGGACAGGCCTTCGAGCGCGTAATATTCACATTGCATCGGAATTACTACACCATTTGCCGCTACCAACGAATTGACCGTGAGCATATTCAATGACGGCGGACAGTCGATCAGAATGTAGTCATAACGGTCTCGAATTTTGTCCAACGACAGGTCGAGTTGTTTTTCGCGGCCAATCTTGTTCATCAACTGCACTTCGGCAGCGGTCAAATCGGCATTGGCGGGTAACACGTCATAACCTACTTCGGCTACATGAATAATCGCATCGGTTATTCCGGCTTCACCGAGCAGCACATCGCAGATACTGACATTCAAATCATTCTTGTCGACTCCGCTGCCCATGGTGGCATTACCCTGCGGATCCATATCGATCAGCAATACCCGGCGTTTGGTCGCGGCTAAGGCCGCAGCCAGATTAACGGTCGTGGTGGTTTTACCGACACCACCTTTTTGATTGGCTATGGTTATAGTTTTACTCATGCTATCGCTGTCAGGGTGACCAGTTTCCGCGGTTCGGAAATACCAGGCACCTGCAAATCATATTCCTGTCTATTATATAGAGTTGTATCGAATGCCGCCTCTTTGTCCTCGAAACCAGTCTTCATCGTCATCAATATCGTCTCGGGTTCTAGTAGCGCGGCAACCGATTCGGCGAAATCACCAAGTGATGCATAAGCACGACTGACGATGATGTCGAAAACCCCGGGAGCATGATAATCCTCAACCCGCGACTTCACAACCGTGGCATTTTTCACAGCACAAGTTGCCAGTGCCTGTTGCATGAAACGTGTCTTCTTGCCGTTACTGTCGAGCAGCGTCCAGTGACACCCGGGCAATGCTATCGCCAGCGGGATACCCGGTAACCCGGCGCCACTGCCGACATCAAGCGCATGACTGCAATGATCGAACCACTTGAGAATCGACAAACTATCGAGCAAATGGTAATTCAGCATTTTCTGCGGATCGGTAATAGAGGTAAGGTTATAGCTTCGACTCCATTTAGCCAGCAACTCCATATATGCCAGTAGGCGCTTGACCTGGCTTTCTTCCAGTTCAACACCGAGCTGGTCTAAACCGCTGACAAGGTTAGTTTTCAGATTCAAGCTGATTTTTCGATAGACAGTGAGTGGCGCTTTAGATGTACCAGTAACAGCGAAATTGCGGCCGGTGTCACACCAGAGATACGACCCGCCTGACCAACAGTGGCCGGACGATGATCCTGCAATTTCTGGCAGGCTTCATTTGACAGGCCTCGCACCTTTTTGTAATCCAGCGTCTCCGGCAATGCAGTTTGTTCGTGCTGGCTGGCTTTATCGATTTCTTCCTGCTGCCGGGATAGATAGCCTGCATACTTGCACACAGCTTCAGCCTGCTCGCGCACACGCGTTGAGAATTGCTCTCGATTATCGATTAACGGCATCAAATGCTCTATCTCTATTTCCGGGCGCTTGAGAATGTCACCAAAGCGGTACTCACGCGTCACCGAATTTTGTAAAACTGGATTGAGCGCATCCGCCTCCATGGTATCCGGACGCAACCAGCTTTCCTGCAAGCGCTGATTAAGCAACTCAAGCTGTTCGCGGTAGTTTTCGAAAGCCGCCCAGCGGTCATCTTCAACCAGACCCATATTCCGGCCGATTTCAGTCAGGCGCAAATCCGCATTGTCTTCACGCAACATCAAACGATATTCCGCACGCGAAGTAAACATCCGATACGGTTCTTTGGTGCCACGTGTAATCAAATCGTCGACCAGCACACCAAGATATGCCTGCGAACGCGACAATTGCAATGCTACCTTATCCTGAACCGATGCCGCCGCATTAGCTCCCGCCATCAAACCTTGCGCACCGGCTTCTTCGTAGCCGGTGGTACCATTGATCTGCCCGGCAAAATACAGGCCCGCGATAAAACGAGTTTCCAGTGTCGGACGTAAATCTCGAGGATCGAAAAAATCGTATTCAATCGCGTAACCAGGCTGTGTGATTTCGGCATTCTCAAACCCAACAATACTGTTCACATACGCCTGTTGTATATCGAATGGCAGACTCGTGGAAATGCCGTTGGGATAGACCTCGCCCAGCGTTAGACCTTCGGGTTCTACAAATATCTGGTGCGAAGTACGCTCGGCAAAACGCACCACCTTGTCTTCAATCGACGGACAATAACGTGGCCCGACGCCTTCAATTTCGCCGCTAAACAAAGGCGAACGATGCAGGCTATCCCGAATAATCTGGTGTGTGATTGCGTTGGTGTGGGTGATATAACAACTGATTTGCTGTGGATGCATGTCCACCGTCGCCATGGTCGAAAATACTGGTAGAGAGCTATCGCCAGGTTGTTCTTGGAGTTTACTGAAATCAATAGTTTTACGGTCAAGACGTGGCGGTGTGCCAGTTTTTAGTCGTTCGACTCGGAAAGGACGTTCACGCAGACGAGCAGCCAAAGCCGTCGCAGGCGGATCACCAGCTCGACCCCCGCCGTAGTTAGCATCACCGATATGAATCCTGCCACCGAGGAAGGTTCCCACCGTGAGCACAACACTAGGTGCCATAAAGCGCAAACCCATTTGGGTGAGCACACCTTCTACTCTGCCATTGCTTTCGATTAAATCAACAACTGGTTGCTGAAAAATAGATAGATTCGGCTGGTTTTCAAGCTTTTTACGGATGGCAATACGATAAAGCTGCCGGTCGGCCTGCGCTCGGGTGGCCCGCACCGCCGGACCCTTGCGGCGATTGAGTATGCGAAACTGAATACCCGCTTTGTCTGCGGCAAGTGCCATTTCACCGCCGAGCGCATCAATTTCTTTCACCAGATGGCCTTTACCGATGCCGCCAATCGCCGGGTTGCAACTCATTTGCCCCAGGGTATCGATATTATGCGTCAACAATAAGGTCTTCACACCCATGCGCGCAGCCGCCAGCGCAGCTTCGGTCCCCGCGTGACCGCCGCCGACTACGATGACATCGAAGCGCGTGTTGAAATCCATGGATATCAGTTTCGCTAAAAAGGGGCGCGGATTCTAGCGGCTTTTGGGGATTATTGCATTTCTAATTTGGAAGGCACTTATGTAAAGCATGGGCAATGCTTCCGAAATAGTTTGACCGAATAAACCTTAACTCCCCATCAGCGAAGGCAAATAAAGTGCAATTGAAGGAATAAACAACAGCAACAACAAGCGGATGATATCGACGATCCAGAATGGTGTGACACCTTTGAATATAGTGCCAAGCCGCACGTCACCCAGTACGCCTTTCAAAACAAATACGTTTAGCCCAACTGGCGGTGTGATCAGACTGATTTCAGTGACGACAACAATGACTATGCCAAACCAGATCAATACCTGATCAGCCGGCATGATATCGCCGAAATCGAGTCCGAGAACCAGCGGATAAAAAACTGGCACGGTGAGCAAAATCATCGACAGGCTCTCCAGCACACAGCCTAGCAGCACGTAAATCATCAGGATTAGCAGTACCACCATCATGGGTGACAGGTTATGGGAGAGTACCCACTCAGAAAGTATCGAAGGCATACCGATGATATTGATATAGTTGGAGAATACCAGTGCACCGATCAGTATGGTAAAGATCATCGCTGTGGTACGCACGCTGTCTATAAGTATGTCGACCAGGCTGGAAAGGCTCAGGCGCTTTCGCAGCAGGGCAAACAGGAATGCACCGAAAGCACCGATACCCGCAGCCTCGGTGGGTGTGAATACGCCGCCGTAGATGCCACCAATCACCACTATGAACAATAGCAACACTCCCCACACACCTCGCAGTGCAACCAGCCGCTGATGCCAGTCACTGCGCTCACCACGGGGTCCGGTTTTGGGGTACAACCGAACGGTGGCGAATACTGCCACCAGATAAAGTCCAATGCCCAACAACCCGGGTAGAATACCGGCGATGAACAGCTTGCCAATATCCTGTTCGGTCATAATACCGTAGATCACCAGTATTACGCTGGGGGGGATAAGAATGCCGAGAGTACCGCCAGCCGCGATGGCACCGGTGGCCAGGCTATCGGCATAGCCATAACGTCGCATCGGCGGCATTGCCACCTTGGACATAGTTGCCGCAGTAGCCAGGCTAGACCCGCACACGGCGCTAAATCCACCGCAAGCCACAATAGTAGCCATCGCCAGACCGCCACGTCGATGACCAAGAAACGCATTGGAAGCCGCATACAGCTCATCGGATAAACCCGCCCTGCTGACGAAGTTACCCATCAGCACAAACATAGGCACGACCGAGAGACCGTAGGAAAGACCGGTTTCATAAGTGACGGTAGTCACCATGGCAAGCGCCGGGCTCCAGTCGGTCATCAGGCCGAAACCGACAAACCCGACCAGCCCCATGGCGAAGGCGATGGGCACACGCATTGCTACTAGCGCAAGCAGCGCAACAATAGCAATAAGAGATTCCTGCATAGCTGGTTATTCTTCTGTTTTTCTTAAGGAGATGAGGGGCGACGGAATTGCTGCCAGGCCAACATGAGGAACACCAGACCGGTAATGCCCAGCGCAATACTCATGAAGTAAAACATCGGTGCAAACGGGATATGGAGCACAGCGGTCACATCCCCATAATCCACTGCCTCGTTGCCCTTTTCCCAGAGTCGTATTGACACTACCGCCATTATGACCGTAGCTAGCAGTGAGATTAATATATCGCGAAAACGACCAATGGCGCCGGGGAAAAACTTGTCCAACAAGTCGACTGTAACATGCTCTCCACCTGAACTCACCAACGGTAAGCCGGCAAAGATCAGGGTGGCGAGCATGATTTCGGTAACCTCAAAGCCACCCGGGATTGGGTAATTCAAGACATAACGACCGACGACATCAGCAAAGGTAAGCAACATCATTAAAAACAACAAAACTGCTGCGAAACCACCGAGCAGCCAGTACAGAACAAACTGTACCCGCCGCCCGGTCTTTAAGACATAAACATCGTCAGCCTGTGGATCCACTAATTACCTTCAAGCTTCTTGATCTCAGCCCGCAGGTCGGCCATCAAACTAGCGCCATCGACACCCTTTCCACCGGCAGCTTTAACCCAGTCAGCCTCAATACTTGAGGTGGCTCCCTTGATTTCACCGATCAGACCAGCACCCGCAGTAATCACGGCAACACCGTCGGCTTTCATCGCGGCAACACCCGCTGTATCGGCATTATCCCATCCCTTACCAGCGATACGCGCAAAGTTCTCACCTGATGCGCGGCTTATCGCATCCTGATCGGCTTGCGAAAGCTTGCTGAATTTTTTCGGATTCATCACTAAAAAGAAACTCGTGTTATACAAACCGCCAGGTACTAACGTGGCATGCTTGATGAGCTTGGTCAGTTTGAATGACTTGATAGATTCCTTGGGAAAGAAAACACCGTCTGCCACACCATTTGAGAGTAACTCATAAGATTTGGGTGCTGGCTTAAGCAGTGAAGTTGCACCAATTGCCTTGGAGACGTCATTGATGACACCACCACCGACACGAATTTTCAAACCACTAAGATCAGCGAGTTTCTTAATTGGACGTTTGGCGTTGTACATCTGACCCGGACCATGAGTCATCAAACCAAGTAGCTTTACGCCTTTATGCTCGTTGGCTTGTTCCATATGCTTTTTATGCATACGCCAGTATGCAACCGAAGTTGCTTCGGCACTGTCACCCAGAAACGGCATTTCTACGGCCTTGGTCAACAGGAAGCGTCCAGGCTGATAACCATGCACACCATAAGTAATATCTGCCACACCATCTTTAGCCAGGTCAAAATGGGCAGGAGGCGCTCCCAGAGGTTTGGCCAAAAGATTAATTTTAATCCGCCCTGCACTTTCTTTTTCTACCGCAGCCATCCAGGGCTTAATCATGTCGGCGACAATCGGATGGGTAGGTGGCAGCCATGACGAAAGGTTAAGCGTCGTTGCCGCACTGGCCAGAGATGCACTGCCTAATAGCAGGCTCGCAGCCATGGTTATGGTAAATTTTTTCATCATTAAAGATATCCTCCGGTATATTTAAAATCTAGATTATTCTGGTAGTCGGCAATGCCGAATAAATCATTATTCCATAAAACTCGTAGTAAATCACAGGGATTCTTTATCGACATAAAGCAGACCCTGTGAACTCATTGTAAAGAAAGTATCAATAACATCAGGGATACTGATTGACTGACCAGGATTAAACCAACGCGAAACCCAATTACACATTCCCAGAACCCCAAGGGCTACTATCCGGGGATCAAGATCGGGATTGAATTCTTTACTAGCCTGTCCTTCGCACACCAGATCAACCCAGAGTTCTGTCATGTCTTGCCAGAGCTTATGCAGCTCATCAAGCTTTTTCTTGTCTTTAAAGTAGTGATTTTCACGCATCAATATCGACATTTCCAGATACCCAGGATTGTAGCTATCCAACTGTACTCGAATGGCTTCATGTAGTTTGTCTTTAGCGCTATGGTGGGTTGCCA
The DNA here is from genome assembly GCA_024224415.1 of Gammaproteobacteria bacterium. Classification (GTDB taxonomy): domain Bacteria; phylum Pseudomonadota; class Gammaproteobacteria. The sequence goes on from JAAENK010000337.1 coordinate 25,594, forward strand.
TAACATTTCGCAGGTTGCGATGTAAAGTGGTGCTTTGAGGTAGAATGATTTCCAGCAGAATATCTTCAAGGCTTTTGAAATAATAATAAATGGCTTCACGCTTGAGACCAACTGCTTCTGCAATATTCTCAATTGAAGTATGCGCAACCCCTTTGCGTGCAAAAATTTCAGCGGCTCGCCTTAAAATTTCATGCCTTCTCGACATCGCTCAGTACATTCTCCTTGGTCAATCCGAAGTATTTACACTTTGTAAAATTGCGCTTTTAACAATACGTTGAATGGCTATATCGCGCAAGCATAAGTTTTACGTTACCGTAAAAACATCTTTACTTCAGGGTCCATTTGGGCTAGTTTTGGACTTAAAAGAGGTGGGAATAATCGAGAGAAACGCACAATGAACCTGGCTGACTGGGTTGATCGACACGCCGGATTTACCCCGGAGAAAGCTGCTCTGTGTTTTCAGGAAAAGACTCTAAGCTATGCCAAACTGGCTAAACAGGTGGCCCTACTGGCAGACGTACTGTGCAACAACCTAGGGCTTGTTAAAGGAGATCGGGTTGCTTTCGTAGGATACAACAGTCCGGAAATGCTGACTCTATTACTGGCCTGTGCACGCAGCGGAGTGATCTTTCTTCCATTAAACTGGCGACTGGCCCCTGCCGAGCATTGTTTCATTCTTGATGACTGTTCACCAAAAGCTTTTTTCGTTGGTGCAGAATTCACATCACAGGTAGAGAGTCACCGTGATCAAATCAAATGCCCCAACCTGGTCAGTTACGGCGAAACCCGGGCGGAATGGCATAACTACTCAGAGCTTTTCACAGGCGCCAGGGAAATGACTGGCAGGCAATCCGATGTAGGCTATGACGCAGCTGTTTTACTGTGTTACACCTCAGGAACCACAGGACAACCCAAAGGTGTATTACTCGATCAAAACGCACTGCTTTACACCGCTATCAACAGCGTACACATGCACGACATGACCAGTTCGGACCGTATCCTGTCTACTCTACCAATGTTTCATGTCGGTGGTTTGAATATCCAGACACTGGCTGCTCTGCACACCGGTGCAACTATTTACCTGCATGCCGGATTCGATCCAGTGGATGTGCTGCATGATCTTGAAGAACAGGCCATTAATCTGGCTGTACTCGTACCAGCACAACTCCTGGCTTTGCTTGATTTACCGAGCTGGCAACAGGCAGATTTTGCCAGCCTACGCTCGATAACAACCGGATCCACGCTGATACCCAAATCACTCATAGAAACCATTTGTCAACGCGGAGTGCCATTGATACAGGTCTATGGCTCTACTGAAACAGCACCAATTGCCGCCTATCTGAAAGCTGAAGATGCAGCACAGCACATTGGATCAACTGGGAAAGCTGCATTGCATTGCGATATCCGTCTTGTCGATGCTGAAAATCAGGATGTTGATCAAGGCTGCAGCGGAGAGATCCTGGTGCAAGGTCCAAATGTAATGATCAGCTACTGGAATGCTCCGGATGAAACCGCAGCAACACTGAAAAACGGATGGTTTCACACCGGTGATAGTGGGTATATGGATCCAGATGGTTATTTATACGTAGATGGCCGAATCAAGGATATGATTATTAGCGGTAGTGAGAATATCTACCCTGGAGAATTGGAGAACCTGCTATTAGAACACCAATCGATCACCGAAGCCGCAGTAGTAGGCCGCCCCGACGAGCGCTGGGGCGAAGTACCCGTGGCCGTTGTTGTAAGCTCAGATGCAACCCTGGATGCCGCCGATGTTACTGCCCTTTTTGAAAACCGGCTGGGTCGTTTCAAACATCCCCGAGATGTGGTTTTTGTGGACAGCCTGCCCCGCAATGCAATGGGAAAAATTCAGAAACATGAAATCATGAAAATGGTGGAAGAGGTACAGCAATGACATTTCAACTTTCTGACGAGCAAAAAGCCACACGCGACGTCATCGCGCGTTTTTCTGATGAGCAAATTGCACCACGTGCTGAAGAGATGGACGAGTCACACGCTTACCCATACGAACTATTTAGCCAACTCGCTGAGCTGGGGTTTTTCGGCATGCGCTATCCAGAATCCGTGGGTGGCTCCGGGATGGATTTGAGTTGCTTTTGCCTCGCTCTCGAAGAAGTTGCGCGTGGCTCCATGTCGCTAGCTGGCGCTGTAGCGATGCAATCGCTAATGGGTACCGAGTTTTTACACCAGCTTGGTAACGATGACATTAAAGAGCGCTTATTCAAACCCGCTTTAAAGGGTGAGAAAATTGGCGCAATCTGCATGACTGAACCCAATGCCGGTAGTAATCTTGGTGCTATCAGCACCACTGCCACACGGGTCGACGGCGGCTACAGTATTAAGGGTCAGAAAATGTGGGTTACATCAGCTCCGGTCGCAGACTTTTTTACCGTCTTTGCCAAAGCCGGGGAAGAAAACAGGCTGACTATTTTCCTCGTCGAAAAAGATATGCCAGGGCTGATTGTGGGGCGAGCCATTAAAAAAATGGGCGTTTGGGCGCTACCAACTTCAGAGGTAGTTTTTGACGATTGCTTCGTACCAGAAACCCATCGTCTGAGCGCCGAAGAGGGAGATGGCGAAGCTCATTTACATAAGTTACTCGCCGAGATTCGAATCATAACAGGTGCAATGGCACTCGGCATTGCCCGCGCCGCACTGGATGCTGCTATCGGTTATGCCGCTGAGCGCGAGCAGTTCGGCAAACCAATCAATCGCTTTCAGGCAATCCAGCTCAAACTGGCAGAAATGGGCACCGACCTCGAAGCCGCCAGGCAACTGGTTTATCACGCCGCCAGCCGCAAACAGAACGGCGAAGCACATCACAAAGAAGCCGCCATGGCCAAACTATTCGCCAGCGAAGCTGCTGCCAGTATTTGTGACAAAGCTGCCAGAGTTGCAGCGTCCTACGGATTCGCAATGGAATATCCTTTTCAACGTTATTTACGCGATGTTCGCTTTACCCTGATCGGCGGCGGCACCAGCGAACTTTTAAAATTAAATATAGCCAGGGAGCTTTGCAAATGAGCACTCAACCAGTCCCCTTCAAAGTTTTGATAGCAAAACCGGGGTTAGACGGACATGACCAGGGCGCAAAGGTCATTGTGCGAGCCCTGGCCGAGGCAGGTTTCGAAGTAATTTATACGGGCCTGAGGCAAACCCCGGAAGCCGTTGCCGCTATAGCGCTGGAAGAAGGCGTCGATGTGATTGGCCTGTCCAGTATGGCCGGGTCACATTTACCTTTTTGTCGGCGACTTGCAGTACTGCTCAAGGAGCAGGAGCTAGATGAAAAACTCTGGTTGATTGGGGGCAACATACCCGCTCAGGATCACCAGCAGCTACGAGATATTGGTCTCGACGGCATTTTCCCTACGGGAGCCCGTTTTGACGAAATAACCGACTTTATCAATGCGGAGCTATCATGACTGAATATACCGAAGACGGTCGGGTGATCAATGAATCCGGCATTGAGATCAAACCCGTCTATGGCCCCGAAGATGTAGCAGCCGGTAGTGGGCTCGACATGCTGGGGGAACCTGGAGAATACCCCTTTACCCGCGGCATCCACCGTGAGATGTACCGCAAACGACCATGGACTATGCGCCAGTATGCCGGGTTTGGCAACCCGTCTGATACCAATCAACGTTTCAAATACCTCATTGATAATGGCCAGACCGGTCTAAATGTAGCATTCGATCTCCCCACCCAGATTGGACTTGATTCGGATGATCCACTGGCCGTTGGCGAAGTGGGGCGTGTCGGTATGGCAATTGATAGCCTGCGTGATTTTGAAATAGCCTTCGGTGGTATTGATCTTGAAAAAATCACCGTCTCGCTAACCATCAATGGTTCCGCCGCCATCGCCATCGCCATGTATCTGGCCATGGCTGAAAAACGCGGTTATAACATCAACATGCTTCGTGGCACAGCTCAAAACGATATTTTGAAAGAGTTTATTGGTCGCGGAACCTGGATTTTTCCTGTGGAGCCATCGGTAAAACTGGTCTGTGACACCATTGAATACTGTGCCGAGCATGCACCCAAATACAGCCCTGTAAGTGTTTGTGGTTATCACATCAGGGAATCAGGCGCGAACCCGGTTCAGGAAATCGCCTATGCATTTTGTATCGCCAAAGCCTATGCAGACGAAACGCTAAAGCGCGGGTTGAAAATTGATGAATTCGCCGGACGTCTTTCCTACAACCTGAATATCTTCGGCAACCTGTTTGAGCAAGTCGCCAAATTCCGTGCCGCTCGCGGATTATGGGCCAAAATTGTTAAAGAAGAATACGGTGCTACCGACCCCAAATCCATGTGGTTACGCATGATTGCCGGTGGCGGGGGAGGTGGTTTAACATCCGAGCAGCCCGAATTGAATATTGTGCGCGGTGCTTATTACGCATTGATCTCAGCATTATCAGGAACCCAGACTATGGCGCTTTGCTCCTACGATGAGGCATACACCATCCCCACCGAATACTCTGCACGCATTTCACTGCGAACCATGCAATTACTCACCGATGAAATGGGCCTGTGCGATACTGTTGACCCGCTGGCTGGCTCTTATTACGTCGAGACACTCACTAACGAAATGCGTAGTGAGATCGAGAGAATCATGGCGGAGACCGATGCTGCGGGAGGCATTGTACAAATGGTTTCAACTGGAGAAATTCAATCCGGGGTTTCCGCACAAGCCTACGAGATGCAAAAAGACCTGCAATCCGGCAAGTTCCGTAAGGTAGGCGTAAACCGCCATCGTATCGATGAAGAAGAACGCGAGGTGGAATTTCACTCATACAGAGAAGAAGATGCCCAGCTTCAAATTGAAAGCCTGAACCAGGTTCGTTCAGAACGCCATGCCAGCCTGGTAGAACAAAGCCTGGCTCGAGTTAAACGCGATGCCGATGCAGGTAAAAACGTAATGCCCGCCATCATGGACGCGGTAAAGGCCTACGCCACCGTGGGCGAAATTACCAATAAGCTGGTCGAATCCTATGGCCGCTATCAGGAACCAATTCGGTTTTAGAGGTTAAGCAATACAATGACAGATATCCAATCCTACCAGGTCCCTGCTTCGCTCGCCGAGGCAACCGCCATTCTGGCAAACGGCGACGTTAGTATTTTGGCCGGTGGCACCGATCTTATGTTGCAGAAAAATCTGCATGGCGGCACGTTGATGAATATTCGGCGTCTTGAGGAACTACACGGCATCCAGCTAAGCGGGAACACGATTCGCATCGGGGCCGTGACCACCATTACCAAGATACTTGAAAGCCCGCTGATCGAGAAACACTTGCCGATACTACATGAAGCTACCAACCATTTCGCTTCTGTACAGATTCGCAATGCCGGAACAATCGGTGGCAATATCTGCAACGCCTCACCAGCAGGTGACACTCTGATACCGCTGCTGGTGCTTGATGCGCAGGTAGAGCTAGCCAGTGCCGCAGATACCCGTCTGATACCTATTGCTGACTTCTTCATCGCCCCTGGTAAGACCAGCCGCGAACCGGGTGAGCTATTAACCGCCATACATATTCCGCAGCCGGCAGAAGGTTTTGTAGCCTGCTTTGAAAAGTTTGGCAGCAGGCCAGCGTTGGATATTTCTACAGTATCAATAGGTATTGGGGGCATCCTGCAAGATAGTAAATTACAGGCTGCACGAGTAGCTTTTGGTGCAGTTGCACCCATACCACTACTGGCTAAAAAAACCATGGCGGCCATCGAAAATCAAACGCTGGATGTCGATGGAATTCAGACCATAGCCACCGCTGCCAGGGATGAAGTCAATCCCATCGATGACGTTCGTGCCAGCGCCTGGTATCGCAAAGAATTGATTCACAACCTAACCAGAAAGGTATTACAAAATGTCGCTAACACGTGAAATTAATTTCACCTTAAACGGTAGCCCCGTGAAGGTGACAGTTCCAGTTACCATGAATACTTTGACACTGTTACGCGAGCAGCTAAACCTGACTGGAACCAAATACGGTTGCGGCGAAGGAGAGTGTGGGGCATGTACCATTTTGATGGATGGCGTAAGCGTAAACGCCTGCCTGATGTTCGCAGTAGATTGCGATGGCAGACAGCTAACCACAGTTGAGGGATTGCTCACCGATTGTGACAGTGATCCGTTGCGTAATGCTTTTGTAGAAAAAGGCGGTGTGCAATGTGGCTTTTGTTCACCAGGCATGATGATGCAGGCAACGCATATACTCAAACAAAACCCCAACGCCGACCGTGAGCAAATCCAGCGCGGTCTCGAAGGTAATCTGTGTCGTTGCACCGGTTACAAAAAAATTGTCGATGCCGTCGCCAGCGTCAGCAAGCACGAAGATTGAGGTAATCGAAAATGTCTCAGGTCGCAAAACAAATTCTAGAAAAAGACACCCTCATCGGTAAACACGTCCCCAAACTGGATGCCCCTGCGAAAGTGAGCGGCAGGGCATTATATACCACGGATATTAAATTGCCCAACATGCTGCACGCCAAGATTTTAAGGAGCCCATATGCCCATGCCAGAGTGGTTCGAATTGAGACAGGCCAAG
>JAAENK010000338.1 GCA_024224415.1 Gammaproteobacteria bacterium
CACTCCTATTACCGCGAGAGATGATGCACCGCCATCAGTAATGCCGGCTTATAACGGCCGAGTACTCGCGTATTTGTTGTCGACACTGACATTTATAACCGGCATTTTAATCGAACACTTCGATAAGGCGCTGATCTGGTTTGTGCCGTTCGCCATGCTCTGGCCGCATCTTCTTTACTTCGTGATTCGCCACTTCAAATTGATCGAAAGTGCGCGAGCACGAGAAATAACGCTAATGTTAGATGGCGCGATCATGGGCGTCACCCTGCTGCTTATAAAGTTCAGCCTCAGCGCCTCCTTATTCTCCATCATCATGGTTTGCTTCAGCTTTATTGTTGTTGGCGGCATGCGCCTCTTGGTGCTCGGCAGCCTGACAACATTTTTATCGGTGATAATATCGTCTTTTATTTTTGGCCTGGAGTTCAAACCCGATGAACCTGCCATTGTTACTTTGGTAGCAGGTATCGGCGCTGGAATTTATGTTGCGGTCACAGCTTACTATACACACCA
>JAAENK010000339.1 GCA_024224415.1 Gammaproteobacteria bacterium
AGAACCAGAACCAGAACCAGAACCAGAAATTAAAGCCGAAGCTAAGACAACAAGCAAGCCGGTATCCGTTGTCGAGGCCGTAGTACAGGCTTTCTCCGAACCCACTACGGCCAAAACACCAAAACAGACAAAAGCTGATAACAGCGAAAATATATTTGCTGTTGTTCAATCGATTATTAACGATATGACCCTGCCGCTGCGTGTTCAGGGCAGATCATTAATTCTATTCGACGAAGTCTGGTCACCACTCTTACTGGAGGTTGCTCGCAGCAAAGGTTTCAAGTCCCCTACCTGGGACAAGATAATGACAATTGCCAAAGTCCAGGTCTGGGTGCTGACACCAAAATCTACCGAACTGGAACTGAAAAAGTTAAAGTCAACGATGATGAGTATTGAAAAGTCCTTAAGTCAGAGCATGCAGACACTGAAACTATCCGTCGACCAACAAGCATCCTTGCTCGAGTTTCTCGAACATGAGCTAGCTGATGTGATCGAGCAAACCAATACTGCAATAAAACACAATAGTAAAGCCAAAACGACAAAGGCCACTGCTGAAAACATAAAACCCAAGGTAGACCTTGCCGATACTATTGATGAATTCTCCGACCTGATGCAAACCACCGGGCAATTCAACAATTCCGATGACATGTTTAAAGCGATTGATTCAGATAAGAGTGAGGAAAAGAAAAGCACCACGCCAAATGCCGATATGATTCATAAAGGTGACTGGATTGAAATAAAAAAAGATAATACCACCGTATTAGCGAAACTCACCTGGAAATCAGATGATCGAAGTCAGTTTATATTTGTAGACCGTGACGGCAATAGAGTTTGTGAAATCGGTAAGACTGAGCTTAACAAAGAAATGAAAAGCGGGGCGATCTCGTTGATATCATCGATACCAGCGAGCTCGCAGCGCGCTGTTTTTAGTGTGCTTCAAACCATCAAGTAGTTTATACGTTAAACCCCCAACAACATCCTGGTTGGGTCTTCCAGGGCATTCTTGATCGCCACGAGGAATTGCACCGCGTCTTTGCCATCGACAATACGATGGTCATAAGTCAAAGCCAGGTACATCATCGGCCGGGCGACAATGTCACCATTGATGACTACCGGGCGTTGTTGAATCGAATGCATACCCAGAATGGCACTTTGTGGTGGATTTAGTATCGGCGTAGATAACATCGAGCCAAAGATGCCACCGTTGGTGATACTGAAAGTACCGCCGGTTAATTCTTCGATACCCAGTTTACCAGCCTGTGCGCGCTCACCCATAGAGCGGATTTCCTTTTCGATATCAGCATAACCAAGCTGATCAGCATCGCGCAAAATCGGTACGACCAGCCCGCGATCTGAACTGACTGCAATACCAATATCAAAATAATCATGATAGACAATATCGCTACCATCGATTGAGGCATTAACCGCCGGGAAACGTTTCAGTGCTTCAACCGATGCCCTGGTAAAAAATGACATCATACCCAGTTTAACACCGTGGTTTTTTTCGAAGGCTTCCTTATAACTGGCACGTGCATCCATCATCGGCTTCAAATTAACTTCATTGAAGGTTGTCAGCATGGCGGCAGTATTTTGCGCTTGTTTCAGTCGCTCGGCGATAATGGTACGTAACCGGGTCATTGGCACTCGACGGTCATTTCTACCCTCAGCTGGTGGGGGAGCCTTAACAGCAGAGCTGGCAGGCTCTGCAGCCGGAGTCTTAGCCGTTTTTGCCGCAATATGCTTTTCAACATCTTCTTTTAATATCGCGCCTTTCTTTCCACTTGCAGTTACTTCGTCTGCAGACAGATCGTTTTCACTAAGCATTTTGCGTACCGCTGGGCTGGCTTTGCTACTTGCCGCGGTTGATGCCTCGGCACTGCTGGCTGGTTTGGCACTTTCGGTTGGAATATCCGTATTAATCATCGCGAGAATATCACCATCTTTGACCGTATCACCAGTTTCAAAAGCGATTGATTCGATTATGCCGGGTGAAGTCGATACTATCTCGAGCACCACTTTGTCAGTTTCCAGATCCACCACGTTTTCATCTGCTGCGACCAGGTCGCCAACTTTCTTATGCCAGTCTCCAAGGGTTCCCTCGGTTACCGATTCGGGTAATACAGGAACTTTAAGTTCAACCTGCATGATCTACTCCAGTTATGTTATTCATTGTTTAAAGAAAGGTTTATTATTCTGAGTTATAGTTCAAATGCATCCTTTACCAGTTTGTTTTCCTGTTCGAGATGCAAAGACATGTAACCAACGGCGGTCGAGGCCGAAGAAATCCGACCTGCATATTGTACCGACAACGGAGCAAAAGTTTCATTCATGCGGCTCTTAAACTCGCGCCATGCACCCTGATTGCGAGGCTCATCCTGACACCAAACAACGGTTTCGAGATTTATATATTCATCATGTATTTTTTTCAGATCAACACGAGGGAAAGGATAAAGCTGTTCGACACGAACAATTGCTGTCGTATGATCATATTGCTGTTGGCGAACTTCATGCAATTTGTAATAGATTTTGCCACAGCAAACAACCAGGCGTTTCACGCGGCTTTTATCAATATCATCGGTTTCCGGGATAATTTTTTGAAATTCCCCGCCGCTGAAAGAGCTCAGTGGCGAAACCGCGGCCTCGTGACGCAGCAGGCTCTTCGGACTCATAATAATGAGGGGTTTTCTGAAGCCATTTTTCATTTGCGTGCGCAGCAAATGAAAAATTTGTGAGGGTAACGTCGGCAATACCACACGCATATTATGCTGCGCACACAGTTGCAAATAACGTTCGACACGGGCTGATGAATGCTCAGGTCCCTGACCTTCGTAACCATGCGGCAGCAACATCACCAGGCTGCTAAGTCTGCCCCATTTCATTTCACCGGAGCTGATGAATTGATCGATAACTACCTGTGCGCCGTTGGCAAAATCGCCAAACTGGGCCTCCCAGATAACCAGTGTTTTTGGATCGGTAGACGAGTAGCCATACTCAAAACCTAGTACCGCCTCTTCTGAAAGAAAAGAATTTATTACTTCAAAACGCGGCTGGGTACCGACCAGGTGTTTCAGTGGTTTATAGACTTCGCCCGTTGACTGATCATGCAACGCCGCGTGGCGGTGAAAAAATGTACCCCGCTCACAATCCTGACCAGACAGGCGGATAGAATAACCATCATCCAGCAGTGCGGCGTAGGACAGTGTTTCGGCCATACCCCAATCGAATAAAACCTCACCATCCAGCATTTTCTGCCGATTTTCCATAATTTTACGGACCCGATGGTGTAGCTGAAAACCTTCTGGTAAAGTCATCATTTTATTGCCAAGGCGCTGAATAGTTTCCTGACTAATTTGCGTATCCTCTGCGCAACTATCATTCACGTTACCCTTGTCTAACCCGGCCCAGTCTCTCGCCGCTGTAGGCTCTAAACCGGAGGTAACATTTAGAGCAACACCACCACCCTGTTCAAGCGCCTTGCGATAATCAGCAATCATCCCATCAACTTTTTCACGTGTTGTAGAACCCTCATCGATGAGCTTTTGCGCGTGCAATTCAACCAGTCGAGGATGGTCTCTAATGACATCATACATTTTGGGCTGAGTAACAGCTGGCTCGTCGGCTTCGTTATGCCCGTAACGTCTATAACAAATCATATCGATAACAACATCCTGCTGGAATTTCTCGCGGAACTGAACCGCCAGTTCTGCGATAAACACACAAGCTTCAGGGTCGTCTCCGTTTACATGGAATATCGGCGCCTGGATCATGCGCGCTATCTCTGTGCAATAAAGCGTCGAACGCACGTCGCGTGGGTTGCTGGTAGTAAAACCGATCTGGTTATTGACAATAATATGTATCGTACCACCGGTTTTATAACCGCGCGTCTTACACATATTAAAAGTTTCCATGACTACGCCCTGCCCAGCGAAGGCGGCGTCTCCGTGTATCAATATCGGCAATACGTCTCGGGATTTATGATCAAGGAAACGATGCTGTCGGGCACGCACCGAGCCTTCTACAACCGGATCGACAATTTCGAGATGCGAGGGATTAAAAGCCAGCGCGAGATGCATAGGCCCCGTATCGGTATAAATATCCGACGAAAAACCCTGGTGATATTTCACGTCATAATTGTAGCGATCTTCCAATTCAATATTGCCTTCAAATTCGTCAAACAGATCCGAGGGCATTTTGCCAAAAATATTAGTCAGTACATTTAGTCGACCGCGGTGCGCCATACCAATTACGACTTCGTGGGTTTCGTTGGCACCGGCCTGTTGCACAATCCGATCCAGTAATGGAATTAACGATTCACCACCTTCGAGTGAAAATCGCTTTTGACCAATGTAACGAGTGTGCAGGTATTTTTCGAGATTCTCTGCGGCGATTACACGATCCAGGATACGGTTCTTGCGGCCTTCGCGAAAATCGGGTGTCGCCAGACTGGTCTCCAGGTGTTCCTGTATCCAGCGTTTTTGCGAAAGGTCTTCGATATACATATATTCCGAAGCTAGCGTACCACAATAGGTTTTTTCCAGGCGCTCGACAATTTCACGCAATGTAATATCCTCGACGCCATGCATAGAACCGGTATTGAAAACTGTATCAAGGTCGGCTTCACTGAGACTATGACCTTCCAGCGTCAGGTCTTTGGTGGGATCGTTCTGGGTTTGTCCCAGCGGGTCAATCTTTGAGCGGCGATGACCTTTTATGCGATAGGCATTGATTAACTGTAATACCGAAACCTGCTTAACCTGATACTGATGTTGCGCATCGCTGATGTTTACATTGCCGGATCCACGGTTCATAACCGCACTTTTCATTTGCGCCTGAATCGCCAGATGATCCTGGTCGGGGATTAATGAGCCATTTTTTAATTCGGCGAACCAGCTTCGCCAGTTCTCATCGACACTTTTCTCATCGCGAAGGTACTGTCCGTAAAGTTCTTCGATGAATACAGCATTACTACCCTGAAGATAGCTTTCCTGCTGCATTTTTTTCATGCTCATTGTCAAGGTCTCTCTATAGCTAATTGTTTTGTCGGGCTTTTATCAACATAATAGCTGAAGTCTCAGCTTTAGCCAGTCACAATTGTACAAGCAATTCACCTGGTATCTATCGGCAATTAGGCAAATAACTGTTGTGATCAATGAAAATGCCATACGGATTATCAATATAATTATATGAGAGGCTTCTATACGACCTGAAAACAGTTGAAAATGTTTTCAATTTTTAAAGCCCTGATAGAATACCGCAACCTGTTCTGGAACTGATCAAATGGCCCAATATATCTATACCATGAGTGGCGTGAGCAAAGTCGTGCCGCCTCAAACCGAAATCCTCAAGGATATTTCGCTCAACTTTTTTCCGGGCGCAAAAATCGGCGTGCTCGGTTACAACGGCGCTGGTAAATCCACCCTGTTACGCATTATGGCCGGTGTCGATAAGGAATTTAATGGCGAGGCGCGACCACAAACCGGAATCAATATCGGTTACCTGCCGCAGGAACCCGAACTCGATAACAGCCTGGACGTTCGTGGCAATGTCGAACTGGGTGTCGCCGACACCAAAGCAATTCTCAATCGCTTCAACGAAGTCAGCGCCCAATTTGCCGAGCCCGATGCGGACTTCGATCAACTCATGATGGAACAGGCCGAATTACAGGAAAAAATAGATGCCGCGGGTGCCTGGGAACTGGATCGTAAACTCGAAATCGCCGCCGATGCGTTACGCCTGCCACCCTGGGAAGCACCAGTAAAAAACCTGTCGGGTGGCGAAAAGCGACGTGTCGCACTGTGTAAACTCTTACTCTCAAATCCCGACATGCTCATTCTCGACGAACCCACCAACCACCTCGACGCCGAATCGGTAGCCTGGCTGGAAAGATTCTTACAGGACTTCCCTGGTACCGTGATCGCCGTTACCCACGACCGCTACTTCCTCGACAATGTTGCCGGTTGGATACTCGAACTCGACCGTGGCCACGGTATACCCTGGGAAGGCAATTATTCTTCCTGGCTGGAACAAAAACAAAAACGTCTCGAACACGAAGAACGTTCCGAAAAAGCTCGGCAGAAATCGATGAAGGCTGAACTCGAGTGGGTGAATTCCAACCCCAAGGGTCGCCAGTCGAAAAGCAAGGCGCGTTTGAAACGCTTCGAGGAAATCTCCTCGCAGGACTACCAGAAACGCTCTGAAACCAGTGAGCTTTATATCCCACCTGGACCTAGGCTGGGTGACGTTGTGGTCGAAATCGAGGGTGGCCGAAAGGCTTATGGCGACAAACTTTTATATCAGGATCTGGAATTCAAACTACCACGTGGCGGTATCGTCGGTATCATCGGCCCAAACGGCGCCGGCAAATCGACACTATTTAAAATCATGGTAGGACAGGAGTCTCTCGATGAAGGTAATATCAAAATCGGTGATACGGTACAGATTTCTTATGTCGACCAGTCACGCGATGATTTAAATGGTGGCAATACTATCTGGGAGGAACTCTCCGACGGCCTCGACAACATCGTTGTCGGTAACTATTCGATCCCGTCACGCGCCTATGTTTCGCGATTCAACTTCCGTGGCTCGGCTCAGCAAAAATTTGTCAAGGATTTATCAGGCGGAGAGCGCAACCGCCTGCATCTGGCCAAGTTACTAAAAAGCGGTGGTAATTTGTTACTACTAGACGAGCCCACCAATGACCTCGATGTCGAAACATTGCGCGCACTGGAAGACGCAATACTCGAATTCCCAGGTTGCGTAGCGGTTATCTCGCATGATCGCTGGTTTCTCGATCGCATCGCAACCCACATCATCGCCTTCGAGGGTGATAGCCAGGTATACACGTACGAAGGTAATTATTCCGAATACGAAGCCCATCGCAAACAACGCATGGGACAGGACGCTGAGCAGCCACACCGTATCAAGTATAAAAAGCTGGAAGTCTGACCATGTCGAAATACCAAAATCGGCTACCGATCAGCTATTCAATATAATCGCCACCCTGAGCCGAGATGAGCGCAAATTAATTATTTACCTCGACGATCTGTCATTTGAATCCAACGATGACTCGTATAAGGCACTGAAAGCATGTCTGGAAGGTTCGCTTCAACCCCAGCCCGACGATGTGATTATTTACCCAACATCAAACCGTCAACACTTAATGCCGGAAAGTATGCAGGATAATCTCGACAGCACCATGGTCGATAGTCAATTGCACCCCAGCGATAGTATCGAAGAAAAAATATCCCTGTCCGACCGTTTCGGTTTGTGGCTGTCTTTTCACCCCTTCACCCAGGACCAGTACCTCGCCGTTGTCGAACAAACTCTTGAAACCCGACAACTTGAAATGAACGAGGAGGCCCGTGCCGAAGCGCTAAGATTTGCCACCACGCGCGGTTCACGCAGCGGCCGTATTGCTTTTCAATTTGGCGCTTACTGGGAAAGCTTGCTCAATTAATTCGACATCTTCTTGATCTGCGTCAAGTGGCTATTTGATATTTATCAAGGCTCACTCAAGGTTCTCATCAAAAAATATACACCAGATCAAGTGAAAAAAGTTAATGGGTTTGGTGATAAACAGATCAGAGTTTCTACAGGGCGATTTGCAGGCTCGAAGCCGCCCAATCAGGCCACCCTGGTCTTTGCCCGAAATGCAATTCAGGTCGCAATGCGACAACTGTGGACACTGCCTGCAAAAATGCCCCACCCATATTATTGAGTTCGGTCGCGGCAAGCTGCCTACCATTAATTTCGATGAGGGAGAGTGTCTTTTTTGTGGTGACTGCGTCGAAGAATGCAATTCTGGCAGCTTGAGCAAGACGCTTTTTCAGCAAAAAGCGGCGCCCTGGACACATAAAGTACAGGTCACTGAAAAATGTCTTAACCATCAGGATGTGCTTTGCCGCAGTTGTGGTGATCGTTGCCCGGAACGTGCAATCGTCTTTCGTCCCCGGACAGGAGGCAGAATTTCCCTTGAGATAAAACTGGAATCTTGCAGTGGTTGTGGCGCTTGCGTAGAGCCATGTCCGGTACAGGCAGTCGTGATGGCAACACCATCCAGCGACATTACACCAACAAAGAAAACTAAATTGGAGAACTGTGCATGAATATTTGCGGGATTCTTGTTCACGCTCGCCCTGATGGCTTTGGTGCCGTCAAAAAGCGCTTACTTTCAGTGAAAGGCGTAGAGGTACATGGCATGAGCGACGAAGGTCGTGTAGTCGTGACACTGGAAGAGGAAAATGAAGATACCATGGCAGAGTCACTACTGACGGTTCAACGCCTGGAAGGCGTGATCTCTGCTTCGATGATTTACCATCATAATGAAGAAGGCATATAGTCAAATTAACTGGAGAAGCTGTAATGAAACTAACTAGGCGTGAATTTATTAAAAACAACGCGATTGCCGTCACTGCCACGACGGCCGGTGTCACCATACCAGGTTTCCAGCGAGCGATTGCTGCTGAGGGTGACGACGGTATTCGCTGGGATAAGGCGGCTTGCCGATATTGCGGTACCGGTTGTAGCGTTTTAATGGGTGTGAAGGACGGTAAAGTAGTCGCCTCCCAGGGCGATCCGGATGCGCCGGTTAACCGTGGACTGAATTGTATCAAGGGATATTTTCTGCCCAAGATCCTGTACGGAAAAGATCGCCTTACACAGCCTCTGCTGCGTAAAAAGGATGGTAAATATGACAAGAACGGTCAGTTCGAAGCAGTGTCCTGGGACGAGGCATTCAAAACCATGGCCGAAAAGTGGATTGCGGCCCGTAAAAAAGGACCCAAGGCGGTTGGCATGTTCGGCTCTGGCCAGTGGACTGTGTGGGAAGGTTATGCTGCACAGAAGCTGATGAAAGCCGGATTCCGTTCCAATAGTCTGGAGCCCAATGCCCGCCATTGCATGGCGTCGGCTGTGGGTGCATTTATGCGAGGATTTGGAATCGATGAACCGATGGGCTGTTACGATGACCTCGAGCACGCCGATGCATTTGTCCTGTGGGGCGCTAATATGGCGGAAATGCATCCAATCCTGTGGTCCCGTCTGACCGATACCCGTCTGACCAAGCCCGGCTGCGAAGTCCACGTACTTTCAACCTTCGAGCACCGTTGTTACGAACTGGCTGACAATGGCATGATTTTCGAGCCTCAAACTGACCTGGCGATCCTTAACTACATCGCCAACTACATTATTCAAAACAAGGCCTACAACAAGGAATTTATTGATAAGCATGTCAATTTCACCAAGACTCCGACAGATATCGGCTATGGTCTGCGCGACAATGATCCGCGTGAAAAAGCGGCCAAAAACAGGGCAAAGGGTAAGCTTTCAAAAATCAGTTTCGAGGAGTACGCCAAATCGGTTGAGCCCTATACCCTGGAATACACATCCAAACTGTCCAAGGTGCCCGAAGATAAGCTGTTGAAGCTGGCGAAGCTTTATGCCGACCCTGATAAGAAAGTCTCCTCATACTGGACCATGGGTTTCAACCAACATACCCGTGGCGTCTGGGTGAATGGCCTGTGTTATAACGTGCATCTGCTGATGGGCAAAATTTCGGAACCAGGCAATAGCCCGTTCTCTCTCACTGGTCAACCCTCGGCCTGTGGCACGGCGCGTGAGGTGGGTACCTTCACTCACCGGTTACCTGCAGACCTGGTAGTCAAAAGCGATGGCCATTGCAAGTTCGCTGAGAAAACCTGGAAACTACCCGCAGGTACTATTCCTCGTGCCAATGGTAAAACGGATGGTGCGGATCAGTCTGATATCTCCGGCAAGCCCATGGGACCGACCCTGATCCATGCCGTCGCTATGCATCGTGCCCTCAACGATGGCAAGATGAACTGTTTCTGGGTCCAGTGCAACAACAACCTGCAGGCAGCGGCCAATTTCAATGATGAGTCCCTTCCCGGATGGCGTAACCCGGACAATTTCGTCGCCGTAACCGATCCGTATCCGACTGTTTCGGCTATGGGTGCTGACCTGGTACTACCGACAGCGATGTGGATCGAGAAGGAAGGCGCCTATGGTAACGCCGAACGTCGTACACAGTTCTGGCGTCAACAGGTCAAAGCACCAGGTGAAGCAAAATCCGATGCCTGGCAGATCATGGAATTTTCCAAGTACATCAAGGTCAAGGACGTCTGGCCAGATGACTTGATCGCCAAGAAGCCGGAATATGCGGACAAAACCCTGTACGACGTGCTTTACGCCAATGGACAGGTAGACAAGTTTCCTGTTGTGCAGGTTACCGATGACCGAGGCAATCAATACGACAATGACGAATCCGACCATTTCGGTTTCTATGTGCAGAAAGGGCTGTTCGAAGAATATCGTCTGTTCAACTCGGCCGATGGTGTTCCCAAAAAAGGTCATGAAATGGCCGATTTCGACTCGTATCACAAAGCCCGTGGCCTGCGCTGGCCAGTGATCAATGGCAAGGAAACCCTGTGGCGTTTCCGTGAAGGCTATGATCCGCATGTACCAAAAGGAGCAGGGGTTAAGTTTTATGGTAAGCCGGACGGTAAAGCCAACATCATTACCGCTCCATACGAGCCGGCAGCAGAACCGCCAGACGCGGAATACCCACTCTGGTTATGCACTGGCCGAGTTCTTGAGCACTGGCATTCAGGTTCCATGACACGTCGTGTGCCCGAGCTGCACAGGGCAGTTCCCGATGCACTGTGTTACATGAATCCCAAAGACGCAAAGAAACTTCGCCTGCGTGACGGCGCCAAGGTCAAAGTGGTATCCCGTCGTGGTGAAATCCAGACCCGGGTGGAAACCCGCGGGCGTAACCGTCCTCCTGAAGGGTTGGTGTTCGTTCCCTGGTTCGATGCAAGTCGTTTGATCAACAAGGTCACACTGGACCAGACCGATCCTTTGTCAAAAGAGACGGACTACAAAAAGTGTGCAGTGAAACTGGTCAAGGCTTGAGGCATTGATCCTGGCGATGCCGATGGAAGTGCATCGCCAGGTATCGAATCATCTGTATGCCATAAGGTTTATCGATCATGAACGCTCCATTCGCACAAAGTCCTGCCTCTAATGAGGCATCACGGCGTCAGTTCATCGCTGATACAGCAAGAACGGCCTGTGGCGTTGGGTTACTAGGTTTGGGCATCGCTGTCTATGCAAGACGCGCAGGCGCTTTGCCCGCACTTGCCCTGAGACCACCTGGTGCATTACCGGAAGAGGATTTCCTTGCGGCCTGTACCCGTTGTGGATTATGCGTGCGTGACTGTCCCTATGACATGTTGCACCTCGCGAAAATGGGTGAAGATCTGCCAATGGGGACACCCTATTTCTATGCCCGCAAGGCTGGCTGTGAAATGTGCGAAGACATTCCCTGTGTACCCGCCTGTCCTACTGGCGCACTCACTCATGATTTGACAGATATCAACAATGCCCGGATGGGCTTAGCCGTTGTTTCCGATGAAGAAACCTGTATTGCATTTCTGGGATTGCGTTGCGAGATCTGTTTTAACATCTGCCCGATTCGGGGCGAGGCTATAACCCTGGAGAGGCGACATAACAAGCGAACCGGCAAGCATGCTTTATTCATACCGACGGTGCATTCTGATGCCTGCACCGGTTGTGGCAAATGTGAAGAAGCCTGTATTACTGAAGAAGCATCCATTCGGGTGTTACCGAATCACCTGGTGCAGGGCAAATTGCAGGCTCATTACCGTAAGGGTTGGGAAGAAAAAGCAAAGGCTGGAAACTCCCTTGTTACACCCGATGCAGAGCATCGCTATAACCTGCCGGAAGGTGTTCGTTACGATCATGCCGGTGAAGGTCTGATAATTGAAGGTGCTAATTCAGCTGGAGCTTCCGATAATCCTGTTGACATTCTGAACCGTGGAGTGGGAAGTCAATAGTGTCCATTAAATCCCTCTCTGAAATAGGAAAAGACGCGATAGAAGCAAAGGGGTTTGTAGCTTCATACAAGTGGTTGATACTGCGCAGGTTCAGCCAGGTGTCCATTTTGTTATTGTTTCTTTTAGGGCCACTGTCTGGTATCTGGATAATCAAGGGAAATCTCTCTTCGAGCCTGTTGCTCGATACTGTACCCATGACAGAACCGATCGTATTTTTTCAGATGCTGGCAGCGGGAGTAACTCCTATGCTGGACGCGGTCATTGGCGTTGCCATCGTGGCGGTGTTCTACCTTGTAGTTGGCGGTCGTGCTTACTGCTCCTGGGTATGCCCGATGAACCTGATTACAGATGCGGCACACTGGTTAAGAGAAACCCTGGGTATACGAGGGGGTGTCCGTTTCCATAGAAACCTTCGTTACTGGATGCTTGGCATGGTGCTGATACTCAGCGCTGTAACGGGTACCATGGCATACGAGATGTTCAACCCCGTTTCCATCATGCACCGGGGAATCATTTTTGGAGTAGGCATGGCCTGGTCTATCGCCCTGGCCATCTTTCTGTTTGATTTGCTTATTGCCAGGCGGGGCTGGTGCAGTCACCTCTGTCCGATGGGTGGATTGTATAGCCTGATCGGCAAATATAGCCCACTGCGTGTTAGAGCGGATGGGCGTGAAGCCTGCAACGACTGCATGGACTGTTTTGCTGTCTGCCCCGAGCCACAGGTGATTAAACCGGCATTGAAGGGCGCGAAACAAGGTATAGCACCTGTCATTCTGGCGAGTGAGTGTACTAATTGCGGACGTTGTATCGATGTTTGTGCATTGCGAGTATTTAAGTTCGGCACGCGTTTTGAAACGGGAAACAAGTTGCTTGTGAAAAAAGGCTCAATGCATCAGGCCTGTTAGAGATGTATTGATTATTGGTGAATTTGGTTAATTTCAAGTCTATTATGAAGAGAGGTTTAAAGTGAAGAAGCTACTAGAAATATTAGTAATTGGCGTTGTACTGTCAGCGGTATCATTCAATAGCTCGGCTGAGATTAAGTCGCTGCGTGGGCCTGTTTCGCTCGATGATGAATCAGAAATGTTTGATAAGCGTAAACTGGTCAAGCAAAAGGGTGGTTTTGAGCGAAGTTTCAAGATTCAGCCTCCGTTGATTCCGCATGAGACTGAGAAAGATAAAATAACGCTTCAAACAAATACCTGCATGAAGTGCCATAGCAAGAAAAATCATGAAAAGGAAAAAGCTCCCGAAATCGGAGAGTCTCATTACGTGGATCGTGATGGAAACGTGCTTGAAAAACTTTCCACAAGGCGTTATTTTTGCAACCAGTGCCATGCCAACCAGGTTGATGCACAACCACTGGTGGACAACGAGTTCGCGGGTGCCAAGTAACTTGAGAGAATCCGGCCGGAATCAGAAATAAGGACGAGCGTTACGCTCGCCCTGTTTTCTGGATTCGGCTATGAATAACAAAGCTACAACGGTGAAAATAAATTATGGCAAGACTTTTTAGATGGCTAACGCCAACCCTGATCACAGGAATTATACTCGGTGTCGCGCTTTGGGGTGGATTCAACTGGGCACTGGAACTGACGAATACTGAAGAGTTCTGTATTTCCTGTCATGAAATGGAAGCCAATGTATACCAGGAGTTACAGGATACCATCCACTGGTCCAACCGTACTGGAGTGCGGGCTACCTGCCCGGATTGTCATGTTCCCAAAGAATGGATTCACAAAGTTTACCGAAAAATCAAGGCATCCAATGAGTTGTACCATAAAATATTAGGCACCATTGATACCCCTGAAAAGTTTGAGGAATACCGCCTGACAATGGCCATGAGTGAATGGCGGCGAATGAAACAAACCAATTCCCGGGAATGTCGTAACTGCCACAATTTCACATCAATGAACCTCGACAAACAGGATGAACGCAGTGCTGACCGGCATGACCCACATGTCTGGGACGCAGTAGATGGCAAGGAGCCCTCGCTAACCTGTATCGACTGTCACAAGGGAATCGCCCATTCCCTGCCCGGAGGGTGGGAAGAGGCAGTAGAAAAGGATCCCATCCTTTCCGAAGGGTTGGAATTAGATTCTGAATAAAACGATATGTGAAAAATCCAGAATTGATGGGCTGTTACGACGGCTAGCGCACATTTCATTTAATCCCGCTGATAAACGCCGCAGAGTCGGTTCATGCCGATCAGTTGGGACTCTATCTGTGCGAGTAGTTCTCCCATTGTCAAACCGCAGTCCAGTTCGGAATCGTCTTTCAGGGCCAGCACCCAGAAATAGTATCGGTGCTGGCCATGACCGTTTGGGGGCATGGGTCCTCCATAACCTTGCTTGCCAAAATCATTCTTACCCTGGGTAAATTGGTCGCAGCCTTCCGCCAGACTGGTGATCATGCCAGGGATATTGTAAAGCACCCAGTGCACAAAACCGTAAGCGCCCTGACTAGTTACTAGCGGAGCATCCGGGTCATGGCAAATCACTGCAAAGGCTTGTGTGCCATCGGGCACATTGTCCCAGCATAAAGCTGGTGATACGTCCTCGCCCTCGCCGGTATGCCTGGTGGGGATTACTCCACTGTGCTCGAATGCTGTGCTTGATAGTTGAATATCAGATAGTGCAAATCCCATGGATCTCTCCTTTTCTTGTTGGGTGTTTGGGTATCGGGGATGATAGCTTGGTTTTGGGGTAAGCTGCTATTCAAATAATTTTATTTAGTAACTGAGTTACGGCCAGCTGAACTGCAGCCGTTGATACTCTCGATATTTCCGGCGAATGGCAATTGACCTGTCAGTGATATTTTTGGCGTTACCTATCTGACTTCCCGATAGTTTCGTAAAGATTTTATCGTTTGATAGTCTGCAGGTTTCATGAAAGACTTCTCCTCTTACTTTCAGTCTAAATTCAAATATGCGGGATCAAGCTACTATTCCCTCTATTCATGCTGTCGATAGTCGCCATGGCTACGCAATGCTGTTGATGGTGGTCGGATCAATCGCGATTAGCTTCGGTGGTCTGGTGCAGCGTAATATCGAAGTCGCCAACCCGTGGCAAACCAATGTATACCGCTCGCTTGGTATGTTGGTCGCCATAGCGCTGATCATCGCGATTCAAAATCGCGGAAAAGTGCTGAATACCATCTTCTCTGTGGGTCGCTTCGGAATAATCGCAGGTGCACTGCTGTCTGTCGCCGGCATTTGCTTCATCCAGGCGCTGACCCATACCACGATCGCCAACGCGCTATTCGTGCTTGGTGCGATCCCGTTTTTCGCCGCACTGCTGGCGCGTATATTTCTTGGTGAGCGACTACGGAGATCAACACTGATTACCATGATGTTCGCCGGCTGTGGACTGGCATTAATGGTATTCAACGGTATCAGTATCGGATCGGGTTTCGGTAATGCTATGGCCTTGATGACCGCTGCCGGTTTCGCCAGTTACGCGGTAGTCGTGCGTTATAAGCGCCGTATCGACATGCTACCGGCACTGCTAATTTCATCGGCCTTGATAATTCTGATATCAGTGGTGGTAACCGGTAGCGATCTGTCGATACCCCTCAACGACATACTATTATTGTTATTTTGGGGCGGTTGTCTGTCGGGATTTGTCAACTGGATGTTTATCATCGCATCACGCCATCTGGCCGCTGCTGAAGTCACGTTGATCATGCTGCTGGAATTTGCGCTGGGTCCGATCTGGGTGTGGTTATACATTGGTGAAATTCCGACGCGCTGGACGCTGATCGGTGGTGCCATCATCATTACCGCAGTGGCGGTGCGGGCGATTCTTGAATTGATCAATAAACCGCGGCCGGAACAGACACCGAGCCAGCCAGTTTAATATCCCAGTACCAGATACTTAATTTATGGGTCTATATTATTTGCTCGATCTATCCCAGACCGGAGCAATCAATGGGGTCATATATAGCGTGTCCATATATGACCCCATCGATACCCATTACCCCCAAGCCACTTGCCGGAGACAGTGCCCAGTATCCTCTATTTCTTTAAACCAATAATTTTGGCAAATCGGCTACTCGATTCAGCAAACGACTCTTTGAGTTCTAGACAGTGAGCAGCTGATTCCTCAGCACTCATAGCGCTGCGGTCTGCCATCTTGATCAGTTCATTGATAGATGCTTTGCCCTTATTGGTTCTAGCTCCTTCATAAATATGAACCTGTTCATCAGCAGTTTTCAGTAGATCGCGGCTACACTCAACAACAGAGTCAATTTTCTTCGAAAAGCTAGTCAGGTCTTCCATTGAGCTCTCAATAGGGTTGATGATCGACTTAATAATCACCACCATCATTGCGGCAAAACCAGTAATGAAGAGTATAATAAGGCTTAGTACTAATGTGTTTCTGCCATCATTTGCCATGGCCTTGACCGTGTTTATCGGTATCTCTACTCGGATTGCCCCCATTAACTCGTTGAGCTTCCACTGCTTGCCCGGTTTAACCCCGGCGGCTACCCTCATCGCTTTTACGTCAGGGTTTTGTTCATAGGCATTGTGGCAGCTAACGCAAGGCTGTGCCGATGCGGTGTCAGCTTTGTAATATTGCAACACTTCCTGATTGTTAACCTCGGTAAACCGGTATATGGATTGCCATCCGGAGCTACTACTTTGCCCAGACTTCTCCTGTGCTTCCAGGCCTTGCCAGGCCCATGAATCAAAGTCGTCCTGCAATCCCTGAGTTTCATTTAGATTCCACTTGCTGCGTAGATGATAACTATATAGGCCCCTGTTTTGCTCGTTGACCTTGTCAGCAACCGAACGTATAAATTGTGCCGGTAACAAGATAAAACCAGACTTTTTAGCAGAGTGCCGATCCGAGCCGGTTCCATCAGCCTTCAGTTTTTGCACTACCTTCCCGGTATAAATGGCACGATCAGCTAGCACCTGATTAGAGATAATATCCGCTATTCGAAGTGCCTCTAATTCTATGAGTTGCTTATTAGACCGCTCTATCAAGAAATAGCTAAAACCCACTATCAATAGAAAGAAACCAGCCATTAGTAGCCTGAATTTACCTCGTATGCCCATGTTATGTCCCTGATATCAGTAGTTTAAGTTTTTGCTCGATTTGCCTGATTTTTTCTGGATCTGTACAGTAAAGGCTGATTGATCCTTTCAGGCTAACCATGGATTTATTTAAATGTTGTAGTGAAAAAGCACTCTCTGATACTGCAGAACGCGTTAGCTGGCGGCTCAATATTTTATCAACATCTTTAGGCGCGATATATTGGCCCATTATTTGTTTTGTCATATGGAAAACATTGTCGCGTCCCCCGCTAAGCAGTCCTTCGATTTTGGTTAGAATTGGGCCAGCCTCCATCGGGTTTTTTGCATATAGGGAGATGGCTCCCTTGAGCGAACCCATAGATTGATTGAGGTGTGACTTTGAAAAACTATTTTCACTAATAGAAAGACGCCTTAATTGACGTGCCATGACTTTTTCACCATTCTCGAAACCTATTTGTAGGCCGATGATATTTAAAACCGACTGGTAGAGGCTACTATCCAGGCTCTGAGTGGAAAACTCGTGTTTATTCTCAAAGGGAGTCGGTGGCAGAGCGTCTAGCTGTAGACTAACTCCTTTCATCATATTGTCGTTGACAACTTTGGCTACAGCCGGGCTCAGCGTCAGGGTTTCACATATAAGCTGGTACAGGTCATAAATCTTAAAGGATGGTTCGAAGGAAAATTCCTTTCCCCAAAGTGTAAATGCCATATCCATCTGTTCAGCAGATAAGTGCGAGTGAAGTGCATGATAGATTATCCTGTGTCTTCTTAAAGCCTCATCATTACTTACTTTTTTCATTCCTCAAGTTCCAAAAAAATGTCTAACAATCATGAGTGCAAGATCATTCTGTCTTCTACGCCCATATGACTCCTGATGATGGTGTCCGCCGTTAAGTAGTAAGATATGAAGCAGTCATCAATTTGACTCAGAGTATACCCCAAACTTGATAGTGTGTAGAGCTGGGCTCATAACTTATGCCACAACCTCCTGTAGCCTTCTATGCAATCACAATCAAAAGGGTCAGAGTAATTGATTTCACATTGCACCAAAGTTGAATAAATCATATTTAGCGTAAAACCTCATTAAAATCTATAAAACCGCCGGCACCCGTAAGGACTATTGATGGCGTGCTCGAATCATATCACCAGCCTTTTCAGCAATCATAATCACCGCTGCATGGGTATTGCCTGAAACCACTCTTGGCATAACCGAGGCATCGGCGACACGCAGGTTTTCAATACCGATTAATTTCAGTTGAGGGTCGACTACAGTATCGATATGGCCAGGCGAGCCCATTCGACAGGAACCGACTAGATGGTGACTCAAAGTAACGGTATCACGTAACCATTGCGTCATTTCTACTTCACTTTGTACTGTTGTACCAGGTGCAATCTCTGTCCCACGGTATTCGTGAAATGCTGGTTGAGACACGAGCTTACGCACTATTTCGATACTCTTTTGATAGGCAATCAAATCCTGATCATGCTGCAGGAAATTAAATTTAAAACAGGGCTGTTGTCGAATATCGGTAGACTGGATATGAGTAGAACCGCGACTCTTGCATCCGATTAATTCGATAAAAAATTGAAAGCCGTGACCTTTGCGGTGCTGGGTCAGGTTATCCATAGCCAGTGGCAGAAAAGTGATTTCAATGTCGGGCTGATCGAGTGCTGGATCAGTTTTCAGGAAAGCACCGGCTTCAAAATGGTTGGTTGCTGCAGGTCCGCTGCGTCGAAGTAACCACTGCAAACCTGCTATCCAGCGTCCTGGATAACCTGTGTCGGAGTAAATGCTAACAGGCTTAAGACAATCGTAGCTACAACTAATCGTTGGGTGGGTGTGTAGATTTTTACCAACACCTGGCAAGTTATGTTTTAGTTCAATACCGTTTGATTGCAATACATCAGGATCGCCAATGCCAGATAGTTCGAGAATTTGAGGCGTCGCCAGAGAACCGGCTGTGAGTAATACTTCGCGGGTCACCTCAAGTTGTTTCAGGTGATCTTTGTGTCGGTATTCGATACCTCTGGCCTGTTTATTTTTAATCAGGATTCGTTCCACACAGGCATCGCTGATAATGGTCAAATTGGGGCGTTTGAGAACCGGTTTCAGATAACCCTGGTAGACATCACCACGCCTGCCATTGTGGGTATTACGCTGCAAGGCACAAAATCCATGCTGATTTTTGCTATTGTAATTGGGATTAAATGGAAAACCTGCTTCTGCACCCGATTGCATAAAAGCACTATTCAGAACTTGCTTTTCAGGACAACCAGACATGACTGGAATCGGCCCGCCCTGCCCCATCTCGTTACCATGACCAGATTCGAAACACTCGATTCGCCGAAAAATCGGCTCAACATCATCATAACACCAGCCCTCACATCCCGAGGCTGCCCAGCCGTTATAGTCACCCGGATTGCCTCGCACCCAGACCATGCCATTAATGGCCGACGAACCACCGAGAATACGCCCCAGTTTGTAGGGCAATTTCTTATTTTTAGCACCGGGTTCGGCTGCCGATTGATAACCCCAGTGATATTGACCCTTTGCATACAAGTCACCCACCGCTGCCGGTACATGAATCGGCAGCCCTCGGTAACGCGGTCCCGCTTCAACAACAGCAACCCGAACTGAAGCATCTTCTGAAAGACGCGACGCAAGTACACATCCGGCCGTTCCCCCACCGACGATGACATAATCGAATTTCACTACAGCATGTACCTATTATTAAGGCTCTTATTTCCATTTCAGCGTGTTTACGTTTACGCTTTGGTAGTTTGTCCTATGCCGTTTATTCGATC
>JAAENK010000340.1 GCA_024224415.1 Gammaproteobacteria bacterium
CGCCAGGCACGAATCAGGTCGATTAAATCAGATGTAAAAGGAGAATAAAATGATTATGCAAACAAACCGTTTATCTCGAATGTACATGCCGATACTGATCTCCAGCCTGCTGTTTCTCACTGCCTGCAATCGGGCTGAGCATACTATGGAGCAGACAGAGATTCTGCAACCGGTAAAATTCATGGTCGTCACTAGTCCCGATAGCAAACGCACCCGCACATATTCGGGCAGCCTACAAGCAGGTAGTGAGCTTAATCGCAGCTTTAAGATAAACGGAACAGTACAAAGCATTCCGGTAAAAGTAGGCGACAAGCTGAACAAAGGCGATATCATTGCTACTTTGGATAAAACATCGTATGAATTGCAGGTGGCCAAGTCGCGCGCGTCCCTGGCCCAATCTCAAGCTGAAAAACGTAATGCCGATTCCAAATATAATCGTACCAAGGAATTGTACGAAAATAATAATACCTCTAAAGATGCTCTGGAATCATATCGAGCGAATGCGGAAACTGCCCGCGCGCAAGTTAATTCAGCAAATAAAAACCTTGAATTGGCACAGCTGGATCTGGATTACACCGAGCTTAAGGCAACTGAGGATTGTGCGGTTGCCCAGGTGCAGGTGGAAGTCAATGAAAACGTTACGTCAGGTGCGGCCATCGTTACATTGAACTGTGGCGATATAAACGAAGTAGCGGTATCGTTACCAGAAAATATCATCGCGAGTATTCAAACAGGCATGGTTGCGACAGTGCTTTTTGACGCAATTGCCGACACTCCTTTTAGCGCACATGTTACCGAAGTGGGTGTGACCTCCAATAACGCGACTTACCCAGTAACTTTAATGCTCAACGAATTACACGAAAGACTTCGTTCTGGTCTGGCGGCAGAAGTATCATTTCACTTTAGCAGTGACACAGAA
>JAAENK010000341.1 GCA_024224415.1 Gammaproteobacteria bacterium
ATAAAGTTTTTTTTTTTATTTCGCTGGTGGGTGAACAGGGGTTTGTAAAGATCGCAGGCGATAGACAGTTGCTGGTGGAATACGTCAATCTGGATATTTTGCGGTGAATAATTGCGATTGAAGTCGAGGCCGGTTTCACCTATTGCTCGGACACATGGCTTGCTGGCAAGGGATTTTAAGTCTTCAGCACTGTTATTGCTCCATTCGCTGGCATGATGTGGGTGAACGCCTGCAGTACAAACCAATTGTTTTGGGTAATGTGCACACAGTGTAATGGCTGCCTCACTTTCTTCCAGTGTGGTGCCTGTCACTACCATTTGTTTGACACCCGATGTTGAAGCCCTTTGCAACACGCCGTCAATATCCTGCATCAGGCTTTTGTTGGTGAAGTTAACTCCAATGTCGATGTACTGGTTCATTGGCGGGTGCCGGTGCCGCGATTCAGTAACCACAGGCTAAATGAAAATAGTACGAGTATGAAAGCACAGATCACTATCAAGGATGAACTGAGTTGCAAATCGCTACTGCCACGAAAGCCAAATCGGAAGCTGTCGATCATGTAGAGTATCGGGTTGATCAGGGAAACCTGTTGCCAGAAATCGGGTAATAGTTTTATCGAGTAAAAAATTCCACCGAGATAAGTCAAAGGTGTCAAAACAAAGGTAGGGATAATGCTGACATCATCAAAGCTGTTGGCGAATACACCGTTAATCAAGCCAGCCAGGGAAAACAGGAATGAGGTTAAAATTGCGACAACAAAAACCACCAGCGGCTGGTGTATGCTGAAGTCGGTGAATAACAGGGATACCAGTGTCACTGCAATGCCGACACAGGTACCGCGTGCCACACCACCGGTAACGAAGCCGAGAATGATAATAATATTGGGAATCGGTGCAATCAGCATTTCTTCGATATGGTGTGAGTATTTGGCGCCATAAAACGAAGATACGACATTGGCGTAAGAATTGGTGATAATAGCCATCATCACCAATCCGGGCATAATGAAATCGACATATCGCAAACCATCCATTTCACCAATTCGGCTACCAATCAGGTTGCCAAAAATAATGAAATACAAGCCGACCATAACAACAGGAGGTACGATGGTTTGCACCCAGATGCGGCTAAACCTGAGTACTTCACGTTGTGCGATGGTGTAGTAAGCTGTCCAGTATTTATCCAGCAACGATAGCCTCCTTGTGTTTTGCGGTGATGCGGACAAAAAGCTCTTCGAGCCGGTTAACCTTGTTGCGCATGCGGTTGACAATAATGTTTTGTTTGTCGAGCTGAAGAATCAAATCGTTTAATGAATGCGATTGGGGTACCTCGACTTCAAGCGTATGTGAATCGATAGCGGAGGGTATGGGGAAACCTTCGAGTTCCGGTAATTGCTCGAAGTCATCTTGCAGATAAAGCACAAAAACCTCACTATTTAAGGTCTTCAAAAGTGATTTCATGCTGGTGTTTTCGATAATGTTACCTTCATCGATGATAGCGATGTTATGACAAATGCGTTCCGCTTCTTCCAGGTAGTGCGTGGTGA
>JAAENK010000342.1 GCA_024224415.1 Gammaproteobacteria bacterium
TAAAAAAGCAGCGAGCCGAGAAGATACTAAAGCTCAATATAATCTTGGTTATATGTACTATAAAGGTGAAGGTGTACCTCAAGATTATGCAGAAGCTAAGAAGTGGCTTGATAAAGCAGCAAATCGAGAAAATGGTCGAAGGTGGTCAATTGTCCAATGATCTCTACGAATTGCTAACCACCAGCTTGCAAGACTAATGGCGCATCAGGTCGATCTGGTTTTACCCGGCCTGTTTAATCTGTCAGAATTTTATGATGGTGCTGAACTGCCCGCGTTGAATTCACTGCTTCGATTTGGCCAGCCCGTTGCTAATGATTTGTTTAATATTGATGCTATCCTGAAGGACTGTCTTGGTGTTGGTCATTTGGGTTTTGCCAGTGCTTTTGCTGAAGGAAAAGACGCTGGTCATGGACGAGAGGTGCTTTGTCGGGCGGTTCATCTGAAGCCAGATATGGGGAATGCCATGGCCATGCCTTTGGATCAATATTGCGATGATATTGGTCTAATAATCAATGATTTAAGTGATTATTTTAAAGAGGATTCTGACTTTGATGATTTGGGCGATGGACTCTGGATGATGCGCTTAAAGCAAATTCAGCCGGCGATAGAATTTCCGCATTACCTGTCGATCATGGGTAACAAGCTTGATCAATCAATCGCAACCCTGTCCTGGTCAAAACTCATGAATGAAATGCAAATGTTTATGCATGCTCACCCGATTAATCAGCAACGTTTGCAAAATGGTCAGCTAGCGATTAACAGTCTCTGGTGCTGGGGGGCGGGTGAGTATCTGACACCACAGCGTCTGCATGCGGCCTGGTATTGCGATGATCTGGAGTTGAAGACTTATGGTAGGAAGGCTGGTGTCGATTGTTTACCGCTTAAAACCCTGGTCGACAAAGGGGTAGTGGGCAATACCCTGATTGTTGAGCTGGAACTTTTACGGGATCTAAAGTCTTCACAAAATACGGATTTATCTGCTTTACTCGAAGATCTGGAATACCATTTGTTCAAACCTTTATTCAAAGCTGTCAAAGCAGGTCAAATCAATCTGCGCCTGAGAACTGGGTATGAGTTTGATTTCCTGTTATCACGAGCATCGACGTTCAGGTTCTGGCGGAAACCTCGCGCACTGACTGATTTAACATGAAAACACTCAGCGAAAGGCTGGTTGCTGAAGATTCGCTCGCGGAACTGGCGCAGTTGCACCCAGTTTTCCAGCGCGTCCTCTCGGCGCGAGGTATTACGTCGATTGCGCAGACCGAGTATAAACTCGGTAATATCCTGCAGCCTGGGTTGATTCACAACTTGTCCGCAGCAGCCAAATTGCTGGCGGACAAAGTGCAGCAGCAACAGCTGATTCTGGTATTTGGTGACTACGATGCTGATGGCGCTACAAGTACCGCGTTATGTATTCGCGCATTGACTATGATGGGGCATGCACGAGTTGAGTATTTAATGCCAGACAGGTTCGCAGATGGTTATGGGCTTTCATTGTCGGCAGCCGAGCGCATCGGTGAATTACAGCCCGATTGTGTGATTACGGTCGACAATGGCATTGCCAGTTTCGATGGTATCGCTCTGCTGCGTAAACATGGCATTGATGTCATCGTCACCGACCATCACCTGGCAGCCGACCAGCTCCCAAATGCTTCAGTCATAGTTAACCAGAATGCCTGGGCGGAGGAAACCGAGGGTATAAATCTCGCAGGTGTCGGCATCGCATTTTATTTGATGCTAGCCCTGCGCAGCCAGCTTAGAGAATCTGAGTGGTTTATTGACGCCCGGAAAGAACCCAATCTGGCGAGTTGCCTCGATCTGGTTGCCGTTGGTACGGTTGCGGACCTGGTGCCGCTAGATTATGTCAATCGGATTTTAGTTCATGAAGGTCTGCGCAGAATTCGGGCGGGTGCCTGCTCGCAGGGTATACAAGCACTAATCGAAGTCGCCGACAAACACCTCGATAACTTTACCAGCACCGATATTGCTTTTGCCCTCGCACCCAGGATCAATGCAGCAGGGCGACTCGATGATATAACTGTCGGTGTGCAGTGCCTGTTGGCTGATGATCCTGTTAGAGCCCAGGGGCTGGCCCGTGAACTCAATCATATCAATCAGCAGCGTAAGCATATTCAGCAACAAATCGTTGATGAAGCCATGCAGCAATTGAAAACGCTGGATCAACAGGGTTTGGCGAGTCAGCAGGCAATCGTGCTATATCAACCCGACTGGCACGAAGGTATTGTCGGTATCGTAGCCGCCAAACTGAAAGAAAAATATCATCGTCCCTGTATTGTGTTTGGTCAGGCCGAGGATGGCAGTCTGAAAGGCTCGGGCCGATCGATATCGGGTATACACCTGCGCGATATGCTCGATGCGGTGGACAAGCGTATTCCTGGGAAAATTCTCAAATTCGGTGGTCACGCCATGGCGGCGGGTCTCAGCCTGATAGCCGATGGATATCCAGAATTTAGCGCTATTTTTGAATCGGTAGTCGCCAAACTGGC
Source organism: Gammaproteobacteria bacterium (assembly GCA_024224415.1). GTDB lineage: Bacteria > Pseudomonadota > Gammaproteobacteria. The sequence continues at coordinate 2,508 of JAAENK010000342.1, forward strand.
CGACCCAAATTGCTTTACCAATAATATCGAATACGATGGCGAACTCGATAGTGATTTGTTCAGTCTGGAGTTTGCCAACGACCTGCAAAACCTGAGTCCCTGGGGACAGCGTTTTCCAGCCCCAAGTTTTATCGGCGAGTTCGAAGTGTTAAGTCAAAAAGTACTAGCACATAAACACTTAAAACTCAGGCTACTGGTCAGCGACGATCCCCACATACCCGCGGTCGACGCTATTGCCTTTTTCCAACCGCCTGCCGTGCTTGAGCAAAATCACCAACAGATTCGCATTCACTACGAACTGAGTGTTAACCGATTCCGTGGCTCCGATTCGGTGCAGCTATTGGTTAGAGATATCGTTTTAATGTGATGCACTTTAACCAGCCACTATGAGACAATACTTTTTTGTCAAATCCTTTTGTGTACAGGAACAACCCTGCAGAAAAAATCTCATATCGCATTACCCTCATTCGCTACCGTTGAAGACGTCATAGCAGAGCTAAACCCTGGTTACCCGGTTTACTGTCTGCGACCCAACGAACTCAAACGTCAGGCAAAGTATTTTCTCGATAACTTTCCAGGCAGAGTGCTTTATGCGGTGAAATGCAATCCGCATCGTATCGTACTACAGGCGCTCTACGATGCCGGCATACGTCATTTTGATACTGCCTCGCTGGTCGAAATTGCCGATGTACGAGAGCACTTCCCACAAGCCGATTGTTATTTTATGCACCCGGTAAAAGCCCGCGCGGCAATCCAGACTTCTCACCAGGTTTACAACGTTGACCATTACGTCATCGATCACGAAAATGAATTACAAAAACTCATTGAAGCCACCGGCGGTGGTGACGGCAAAGTAGTGCTAGTACGAATTGTGACACCGGTACACGATTCACAATATCAACTATCCGACAAGTTTGGAGTTTCCGCCGAGGAAGCGCCAAAGTTATTAAAGCAAGTTCACGATGCAAACTTCCAGACCGGGGTCGCTTTCCATGTCGGGTCGCAATGCCGGTCACCCCAGGCTTTTCGTGATGGTGTCAATACGGCACTCCAGGTAATCGAAACCGCCGATGTGCCGGTGCATTACCTCGACGTCGGAGGTGGCTTCCCCGCCTGGTATGATGATGACAAACCACCGCCGCTGGACGAGTACTTCAAAGTAATTTACGACGCCTTCGAAGACACCAAACTAAGGCGAGACTGCGTGCTGATGTGCGAACCAGGTCGCGCCATGGTCGCCAGCGGCTGCAGCTTGCTGGTGCAAATCCAGTTACGCAAAGACAACCAGCTCTATATCAACGACGGCATTTACCAAAGCCTGTCTGAAACCCTGGTCGCAAACATAAAACTCCCAGTACGCCTGATAAACCCAGCGCGCAAATTGTCACAAAAAACCCTGGACTTCACCATCTTCGGCCCAACCTGCGACAGCCTGGACGTCTTGCCCGAACCCTTCCACTTACCCGACGACGCCGATGAAGGCGACTGGATAGAAATCGGCCAGGCCGGCGCTTACACAAACGCGGCCGCTACACGGTTTAATGGATTTTACCCCGAGACCTTCGTATCAGTGGACGCCCCACCACTGTTACCGATGACATGACCCCCTGGTCGTAGGAGCGCCCCTCGTTGGCGCCCATGTTCACCAGGCAGAGAGCCAGTAGCCTAAGCTGAAAATTGCATCTATACTTATTGTCCATGGATTGATGCTTTTGCAAATTTTGAATTTTTGAGTCCCAGCTACCATGGATCCCTACCATATTCTCGGCATTTACAGAAATGCAACTCAGGATGAAATAAAAAAGGCTTACCGCAGGGAGGCGATGAAGTGGCACCCGGATAGAAACCAGGATTCTGAGCAAGCGAAGGAGCGCTTTCATCAAGCGGCCGAAGCTTACAGGCTTTTATCCGAAGGAGGCACCGAGGGGCAGAGCAATAATCAAGATAACTCAGGCCGTTATTCAACTTCACAAGATTCCACAAATAATTCGCAGGACAAGTTCGCCGACTCTGTATTCTGGGATGTTATGCTCGATTACGCCATTAAGCTCGCTCAAACGGGCAAAAGTGAAAGCGAAATTGCGGCCGATATTGGAAAGAATGGCTGTGCTGAAGATTTATCGAGAGTGATTGCAGATAAAGCCTTCAATATCCATGCTCATTACGCATCGGGTACAAAGAAGAAACGTAAAAAAGGACCGGATAAAACTAGTTTCAAAGAAGAACGACTTGAAGCTGAATTGCTCAGGGCCTTTCTCGGTGAACGAAGTTTCATCTGGAGTCCACGAGATACGGTTGATTATTATCTGGTGACTTTCAAAGAGTTCGGCCAATCGGTAAGTTTGAATCCATTGAGGTGGATAAGCACGAACAAAAGGTTAATGCGTATCCTCAATTTCTCGATAATCCTGTTTGCCTTGACTGTGGCGGTTACCTTCTTTTTTCCTGGCCCATCGAGTTATAAGCTGTTGCCCGATCTGGTCATACTGCAGCTACCACTATTGATTCTGCCTATGATGTTGATCTGGATGATATACAGGCGACTCTGGATAGCCAGTATAGTGATGTCAGTCATTTATCTGGCGACTATCGAGTTTTTTAACAGTTTCATGCCGCAGGCATTAAACAGTGACCTGTCTTCGCTGTTGCTGGTGGCTGGTATTTGTTACTCTCCATTTGTACTGACTGCATTGTTTGCGAATTATATTTACTACCGAAATGCACAGCAGATGATTAGCTCGGCCCGGGATCTGTTTACTAACCATCTGGATCAGATGATCTGGATTAAAAATCGGGCAGGCACCTCAGGTACAGCAGCATTTGTATTTACGCTTATTTTTATATCATCACTATCTTATCTGTTGCCAGGAAACTGGGGAAATGTCACTACGGTTAGTTTTCAACTACCTTTTATGGACGCCAAAAACGACGATGCCGAACTTAAAAAGGTCAAACGGCGTTCTGGTGAAGCTCTGGAATTCTTCGATATCGCCGAATCACATTTCAATAGCACGCCGCCGGATTATTTAAAGGCGGAAATGGCCTATAGTGTCGCCATGGACAATGGTTCGCTGTTGGCGGCTTATAAACTTGGTTATATGTATTTTATGGGCAAAGGTGTGAGTCGGGATCATACGATAGCGTTTAAATACTTCCAGTCTGCGACTAAAGCACCGCTTGCGTTTCAGCCGCATAGTCTGGAGTTAACCACAAAATATCTGGCCGAATCCTATAACAACCTTGGCATCATGTATCAGGCCGGTCAGGGAACGAATAGAGATATCAAACAAGCCCAAAATATGTATCGAAGGGCCACAGAGTTTGGATCTGAAAATGCTCATCAAAATATTAAGAAGGTCTACAGCATAGATGCAAATGCAAAACACGAGGGCCCGGTCTATCCAGACTTCAACTAGATTTAAACCGACTTGCCAACGCAATTTAGAGGAAAGTGAAATATGGAGTGCTTCTGTAAAAAATATAGCCCATGTCTGATTTTGCTGTTGGGTTTGTTTGTTAATAGTGTACTGGTCGCTTCGGTGGAGTTGGACAGGGCTAAAAAGACCTACTACGCAGGCTACCCAGACCAGGCAATTGCTATGATCAGGCCACTCGCTATTTCGGGAGATGTAGAGGCGCAGTACTTGCTCGGAAATATATTGTATGGACTTTCGAATGCCGGACAATCGAGCCACAGGGAAGGTCCGATCAAATGGTACAAAATCGCGGCACAACAGGATTCGGCCGAGGCAAATTATGCGCTTGGCGTTATTCATAACAATGACTGGATTAAGAACCACCAAAAGGGTGATGCCGAGCTTGCAAAGTCGTATTACCAAAAAGCGCAAGATCTGGGACATAAAAAGGCATTTGCAGCTTTGACCCGGTTGACGCCGCAAGTCGATGCAACCAATAGAAAACAATCGCTGACTTATACGAACTCATCATTTAGCCGTAAACCTGAATCTTTAGAAACAGCAGAAGACAACTCTAAACAGGCAGTGGTCAATAATGCACTTAGCGGATTCGAACCGACTGACGATTTAATCGCCGACGCCAAAAAACTTCAAACTCTGGTTGACCAGATAAACTCTGGTGATAGCACACTATCGCTCGACGGGTTGCTGGATGACGGTGCCATAGCCCAATTGTTATCAGGTTTCGAATCGACCGAAAAAATGGTCTCAGACTTAATGGATTTGATGGATACTATAAAAGCAGCTACCGAGCTGGAACAGTAAGCATATTCACCCAATATAGCTTCGCATACCATCAGCCCGGGTAAATAAGCGACGTGAGCAAAAGCAGGCAACAGTGGTAGAACGTTGATAGTAACCAGGAGAATAATGTTATGAATACCGATACTGACCCGACCCCAGCAGGGTCAAATGTGATTGTAGATGGTGAACGGCTTTGGGATAGCCTGATGCAAATGGCGGAAATCGGTGCAACCGAGAAAGGTGGTTGTTGTCGCCTGGCTCTGACCGACCTTGATAAGCAAAGTCGCGACTTATTTAGAGAATGGTGTGAGGCAGCCGGTTGTACGATAAGAATTGACAAGATGGGTAATATTTTTGCTCGTCGCGAAGGCAGTGAGCCAGATCTACCTGTCGTGATGGTTGGTAGTCACCTGGATACGCAACCAACCGGAGGCCGTTTCGATGGTGTTTACGGTGTGCTAACTGGTCTTGAAATCATTCGATCAATGAATGATTTGAATGTCCAGACCAGACACCCAATAGAAGTGTGCGTGTGGACTAATGAAGAAGGCTCACGTTTCGCTCCAGCCATGGTGTCATCAGGTGTATTTGGAGGTATTTTCGATCTCGAATATGGCTTAAGCCGTGCTGATGCAGATGGTATTACCATGGGTGAAGAATTACAGCGTATCGATTATGCAGGTGATGAGGAGGTTGGTGGCCGCGAAGTACACGTATATTTCGAGGCACATATCGAGCAAGGACCAATTCTTGAGGTAGAGAATAAAACGATTGGTATCGTTACCGATGCACAGGGACAGCGCTGGTACGAAGTGACGCTTACTGGTGTCGAATCGCATGCTGGACCGACGCCGATGAATCGTCGTAAGGATGCATTACTTGGTGCTGCGCAAGTTGTTCAACTGGTGAATCAGGTAGGGCTGGACAATGCGCCTCTAGCCTGCGCCACAGTCGGTATGCTCAATGTTTATCCGAACTCTCGCAATGTTATTCCTGGTAGTGTTTCCTTTGCGATCGATTTCCGCCATCCCGATGATGATGTACTGGCAGGTATGGATGAACAAATGCGGATTGGTCTTGAGCAAATTACTTCACGAATGGGCCTTGGTTGTGAGCTAGAACAAATTTTCTATTATGCACCAATAGCCTTCGATCAGTCCTGCGTATCTGCAGTGCGCAATGCTGTGAAAACGCATGGATACTCCTCGCGAGAGATTGTATCTGGTGCTGGTCACGATGCCTGCTACCTGGCCGGGGTAGCGCCAACGTCGATGGTATTTATCCCTTGTGTCGATGGTATTAGTCATAACGAAGTCGAAGATGCTAAACCTGGGTGGGTGACTGCGGGAGCTAACGTAATGTTACATGCAGTGCTTGAAAAGGCCGAATACGCGTGAACCAGAACGAGGATATTGCTATTAGCGCCAGGTACTAGGTCTACTAACCCCTTGAAAGAGGGCGCGATGGTGCGCCCCTACGTATTATTTTTCGGACTGTTCTGGTTCCAGGCTTTTTAGTAGCTCTTCATCGAGCTTCGGGATTTTGACCTGATCTTTCTTGTCTTCGCTTAGCGATTTGATCTTTTTATTGGCTTCCTTGCATAGTCCGTGTAGTTCACGGATTTGCTCGACCAGAGGTGTAGACTTTTCTACCAACGCTTTCTGGGTCTCCAGTTCGGCTTCGAACTTATTTTTTTCCTTGCGGGTTACCTGTAACTTTGACTCAGTCTGAGTGCGTAGTTTAGCTTCATCCATCTTCTGCTTTTTCAATGTTTTCAGCTTTTTAACGACGTTTTCAGGGGTATCGGCCAGTGCCTTGGAAATGGCTTTCAGTTTGTTCTGCTTGTCGGCGACGTCGGCTTTGGCTTTTTTCAGTGACTCGGTATTTTCACTTTTGCCAATGGCAAGTTGTCTTTCTGCGGTTTCGCGTGCCTTGGTGGCTTCGGCA
>JAAENK010000343.1 GCA_024224415.1 Gammaproteobacteria bacterium
AAATAACTCCAGAATTATAAACCATTATCGGGGAGGTGATTGCAATACAAGAGATTGGTTTATAGACCATCCCCGTAATAACCTGTCCAGGACCTGAGAAAACAAAACATGAATTCACGTGAACGTATAATGACAGCACTCGAGCTGGGAACTCCGGATAGAGTGCCAACATGGGATTGGTTCGATGAGGCGGTAACAATCGGTGTCGCAGAAATTCTCAACCTGAATGGTCATGGCAAAGTAACGACATTGCGCAAGGGTGATGAGACCGAGCAGGCTATAGATCTTTACTGCCGTGTTGTCGAGGCTCTCGATGTGGATGGAACATCGAGTGTTTATAATACCAGCCTGAAAGCAGTGAATAAGGATTTTGGTAGAGACAAATATGGACGAGGATATATTCTCAGTGACAATGGCATGCCCGCAATTATCGAGGCTGCGGTCTCCTCGATGCAGGAACTCAATTCCTACGATATGGTTTCCCGCATAGAGGAATCAGATTTCGATGGTTTGCGCAGGGTTATCGAGCGACTGGGTAATGATCGTGCCCACTGCCTGAACCTGAACGGCCCTTTCCAGGAAGCCTGGAATGTAATGGGGGGTATGGAAAAAACCATGCTCGGATTCATCGAGGCACCCGAACTGGTACATGGGGTGCTTGATGAAGTAACTCGCTTCAACAAGGTGTTAATGGATGAGGCGGTTCAGATCGGGGTTGATTTTTTTATGATCGATGGTGATTTATGCGGCAATGACTATCCGTTAATGTCAGTCGAATACTTTCGCTCATTTATTTTGCCGTATAAAAAACAGATAGTTGATCACGCCCATTCGCTGGGACGCAAAATAGTCAAGCATTCCGATGGTATGGTCTGGTCAATTATGGATGACCTGATCAAAATCGGATTTGATGGTTTTCATCCAGTGCAACCACAATGTATGGACATGAATACCACCAAGGCATACCTGCATGATCGCCTGTGCGTATTTGGCAATGTAGACTGCCTGGACCTTCTGGTATTTGGAAAGCCGGAACAGGTGATAGAGGCTACCCAACAATGCATCTCGGAAGGCTCCCCCGGCGGCGGTCATATACTGTGTTCTTCCAATTCCCTGCACCCCGGCTGTAAACCGGAAAATGTTATCGCCATGTTCAATACGGTAAAACAATTTGGATCTTACGCGGACATTGCGCTCACCCCATTGGCCGCGCCTCCACCACCAGATTGTAAGCCAGTCCGTGAGAGACATCGGTCTGGTCGACGTAGGCAACGCAATCTGCAGTAATCCCACTCGCTTTGGGATAGATAGTGCTTCGGAGTTAGGTTTTTACAATTATATAGCTACCAACACCAAGCATGAAACCTCCAGCAGCTTTTCTGGTTTTATTTTCCAGACCACAGCCTTTAGAGATTGAAGCAACTTTTTCTGCCGAAAAGGCATAAAATATTTTAACTCCACCCACAGTAACTATATCGATTAGCATAATTACAAGTATGTCAATAAAAGTGAGTTCCCCAAGATTTATAAATGCTGGAAACAGGCTAATGTAAAAGAATATAGCTTTAACATCGCCAAGCGTTAAAAATAAACCGGCAAGAAAACTTGCTACCAAATTTCCTTTCTGACTGCTCGGTTCAACTTTATTCATTGTTGACCTGGAAAAAAGCAGAGTGTAACCAAGCCAAATTAGATAGGCTGCACCAATGTACTTAATTGCCAGGAACAACCAGCCCATTGTTTCAGCAATTACCGATAAGCCAAAAATTACCAGTACAATAAATATGAGATCCCCCAGAATAATACCCAGGGAGACAGAAATACCATTTGGTATGCCATGGGATAAAGATCTAGCAACAACAAGCACAACACTTGAGCTAGGAATTAATGCCCCGATTGCCATTACTAAAAATAGAGAAATAGTCTCTACAGCACCCATAAATTTTGCTCATCCACGTGATACGTCCTTTTATATAATAGCGAAGCTGTAGAAAAAGCCCGAGGTGGCCGTGATTCTTCACCGCCAAGCTAAGCGGCGTGCGGTGGCGCGCCCTTGCCTGAACTTAATGTTAGTTTCCAGTATTGATACGGCTCATTGCATCGTGACACTAAGCGATTTGATAAACCGGTCAATTACATCTTCATCAGCAGAGGCAATTTGATAATCAATCTGCGTCATAATGAATAGTCCTGAATCCTTAATATTATAAGTGTAGAAATATCTTTTAATATCTGATCCCTTGTATTTCGAAGTAACAACTTTTCCACTTAGTAATGTCCCATCTGATAGAGTTGTAGAAGATGGTCTCGATTCTAACTTATAACCATATTGCCGCTCTTCTTTTGTAACTTCATTAATCATTAAGTCCACCATACTTGAAGGATCTAAGCTTAGGTATTCCTGAATCAATACGACCGTCCCAAGAGGAGTCATCATAGCGGTCTGAAGTATTCCGTTCCCCAAATCAGATTTAGATGGAGAATATTGTTTAGGATATTCAAAGGAAAAATTGTCAGTTGTATATGTAAGATTATCCTTTTGCTTTAACTTTGCAGTAACATGGTTATCACCTACTTTAATACGGATTTCCTTATCTAAAGAAAGCTCATATGAGTCATTACCAATAGTCAAAACATAGTTTTCAGCAAGTGATATTTTCGCTATAGTTAAAAGCAATAAGCTGACCAGAATTCTAATTTTCATATTTTCCTCTTTGTTCCATTTGTTCTAAACCATGATTTCGAAAAACTAACAGCATGATTAACAAAACATGCTGTTAGCTTACCAGTATTTATGTGGCAAGCAACTGCGTGTCTCTTCACGGGGTTAATTTTCAATTGACCATCTGCCAGCTCAAAGTAATGATTTAAATGATCGTTGAAAAATGATTTTCACCAGTATTAAGTCGATTTCAGATGCACAGGCCAGTCAGAGATTAGTTGTGGAAGAGCCGGTCTGAACTTCTACAACTCAGTCCATAACTAATGCGAGCACCTGTTCCCAGGTACTCGCATTTACTACTTCCATACTCGCCGAGAATGCAGCTCAGACGGCTTTAGCTTTCTCGAGCCTGCGTCTCAAAAGCGCCGGTAAAACCAGCAATAATAACCAGGCATCCATACTCCCAGATCCACTATTATGTGAGGGTCGGTTGGAGTTGAACATGGGTTGCTGGCTATCGGCACGTTTTGAGACTGCAGGCTGTGTTGTACGCTTCTGTTGCGCCGACTGTTCAATTTCCAGTCGCTTTTTGTTGTTGCGTTTGATTCCCAGAGTATCGAACACTTCGTCTTTTACTACTACCATCGATGTATAGTCGGTAACCAGGCTATATTCAGTTGCTATATCGGTTATTGCCTGCCTGATATCGGCATCTTCACCAAAGTCCTGAATTTCTTCGTTAAGCCTTTCGATAGTGACGTACGCCCAGAGACGCTCCAGTTCCGGATGCCCCTCGTCCAGTGCAGGGAAATCGACGCGAGTGTGATACTCTTTTTTCTCACCCGAAATTTTTCCTTTCAGCTTCACTTGCGCATCGCCTTCACCAAAGTAATGACCAAACACGATAAGCTGTTGACCGCGGTATAGTGAGCCACTCTCTTTGGGGGTTATGTCACTCACCCTGGCGCCATCGATGCTAAGTTCCACCCCGTGCAGGGCCTGGTGACTGACTTTACTCGAAGCTTCGAGAATTTTTCCAATGATATCATCGCTGTTTGAAATACTGCTGGCAAAACCATTTGATTTTCGAGCGATCAGGTTGAGTAAGGGACGGTTAGCACTATTACCCATCATGAAAGTGAAAAGCCGAATGTCTTTTTTCTCTAACAATTGGATAAACTTGCGCTGTTTTGTTTCACCTACGTTGGCGACACCATCAGTTACCAGAACGATTGCACTGGTGCGATCAGCATCGGCGTGGTTTAAGCCTTTTAGCAATCCAGAGTACAGGTTGGTGCTACCACCTGGGTTAACCGAGGCCACCATGTTGCCGTAGTGGGTAATATTTTCTGGTGTTGCATTGACGTATCCTCGAGTAACTTCGCTGGCGGAATCATTGAAGGTTATGATTCGGAAACGGTCTTCAGCCCGCATCTTGCCGAGTGCCTGCTGTACACCTTGCACCAGGCTGTCGTATTTGCCAGCCATCGAGCCGGATATATCTAGTACAAATATCCAGTCACTGCCTTCGTGGACAGGTTTCAAATCGTCTCCTGGTGTAATGGTGAGCATGAATGTACCCCTGGTATCGCCTTCGGCTTTATAGGTGGTGAGGTCGACACTACCCGGTAAACCTGCCTTGTGACGCCAGTAAACAACAAGGTCTTTATCGAGAGTAAAAACCGGCTGATTCACATTGGCCGGTATTCCCGTCTCTTCATCGATTTCCTGATTTGCAGAACCTAGCTCCACCTGCCACTCACCCGGGCCAGATTGACTAATGAGCGCCTGGGCCTGATTCGGCATACGCAGCGCATCGACTGGATAGGCTGACCTTAATTTCATATTGAAAGAAAATTGCTCCTTAACCGATTCGTTAGCGGTCCAGAACGCCAGTTTCTCTTCATCGACACCACCTTCTTCAAGCGGATACACATAGCGACCCATGCCAGTATCGACATGTGCGGCTTGCATGTATTGAAAGCGTATGCGGGTTTCCTGTCCGGCGCGTATAGGTGATACGCTTATATCAAAGGTTTTGTAGTCGTTTTTTTCCGTTAACCCTGCATCACGACCAGCCTGTTTTTCGGTTTCGTATATCTGTCGGGCCTGCTTTTTCTCCAGTACTTCACCGCTTACCGGCTTACCGTCTATCCATATCGTAAATTCAGAAACGGTGCCTTTTTCTGGTACCGGGAATGAATAGATAGCTTCCAGATCCTGGGTGTGGGGATTGTAAAATGATTGATTTACGGTGGTGATGGCATATCCACTTTCGATGACTACTTCAACATTGTGTTTGGCAATTTCCAGGCTACCAAACTGACTATCTTTTGGTGTGAGCAGCCCTGCTGCATAACTACTGCCGCAAAAAAATAGTACTTGAGCTATGACCAGTAGAGATATGGATGTGATAGTGCGTATTAGTCGTTTCCTGTTCATGTTGGTTTCTCCGGTTGTTAATCCGGGATAGTTTGAAAGGCAAGGTTAATAAAATAAACCTTTTTAAAAAAAGGTGACGTAAGATGCTCGATTAGTATAATAATAATATACTAATTGGGAGTATTTAAGATTATGGCTCAGACACAGGCTTTAATTGAAGTCCTCAAACAATCTCTCAAAACACATCGTCTGACTTATGCCGAGATAGCCAGGCATCTCAATATGAGTGAAGCAAATGTAAAGCGCATGTTTGCCAAAAAACGTTTCTCTCTGGACCGACTTGAGCAGGTATGCCAGCTGATGCAAATGGAAATGAGCGACTTGTTTGCTCTCTATGAAGCATCGCGCCAACGTATTGATAACTTAACCGAACAACAGGAACAGGAATTGGTGGGTGACGAGAAATTATTGCTGGTTGCGGTCAGCGTACGCAATCAATTGAGCTTTGAAGACATCATCGAGCACTACGAAATATCGACAACCGAATGTATACAATACCTGGCAAAACTGGATCGTTTGAAAATTATCGACCTGTTGCCGAACAACCGTATCAAGCTACGCATCGATAAGCATTTCAGCTGGTTACCGAATGGGCCTATAGAGCGCTTTTTTGAACGTGAGATCCAGCGGCAATTTCTGAAATCAAGATTCAAAGGGGAATTAGAGCAGCGTCTTTTCCACTTCGGGCTGTTGGGTGATACCTCTACCCAGATTATGATAGAGAAAATGAAAGCACTCGCTCACGAATTTACAGAGCTACACAAACAGGATCTCGATTTGCCTCTTCACAAGCGTCATACCCAGGGCTTGATGCTGGCGATACGCCCCTGGACGCTGGATATTTTTAACCCCCTGGTTAGAAAAACAGACTAATTTGTTAGCCCAGTCATACGAACAACTAGTATAAAAATATTGCAAAACCGGTAGTCTGTGCGGTGAAGAAAGCCCATGCTTTGATGGGCTTGCTATTTAACCTTAATCAGGGAATGGGTAGATGCCTGGAAATTATTGAGGAATAGTCGATGTAAATGGTTCCGGCTCAGGCTCAGATTTGGGCTGCATGTCGGGAAATGGTTCGGGTGAAGCCATTTTTATCTTCACCGTTTCCATAAACTCATCGGCCGCTGGCGACGAGGATCCATTGGTTTTGGGTTTGTCTACGGATTGCGGGACAGGCGATGCCATTTTTACCGTTTCCAGAAATGGTTGAGCCGAATCGACAGCTTTCACTGATTCTGATTTTACCTTGCACGATTCGGCTTGTAGCTCAATATCCAATGCTCTCGGTGCTGATGTATTAGCAGGTTTTTTCGGCCTGGGTGCTGTTTCTGTTTCTGTTTTTGCTGCTACTGCTTGCTTTGCTGGCGTGGCGGGTTTGTCCTCTTTCATCGACAGCGTCGGCAGTGGCGTTTCGGTTTCGACCTTGTCAACCTCCGGTGGGTTTGGATCTAGTTCGGGTATCAGGTCAGCGTTTGGCTGCGGAAAAGGCGCATCCACGGCTTCAGGCTTCGGATCTAAAGTAGCCAGCGTTTTCGGCGCTTCTGCAGGCTTTTCTGCTTTTGCTTCTGGCGCAGGTGGCGTTGGTGTTATTGGTGTCCGGGTGGTAATTTCAATTGCGGGCTTTTCTGCAACGGGCTGCTGGATTGGTGGCTTTTCAACGTGTGGTTTGGCAACCACTTCAAGTGGTGGCTTTTCAGCTACTTTTGGAGCCGCTGCCTTAACCGGGGCTTCGGCAGCAGGCTTGACGATAGGTTTGGTAACAGGCTTTGTGACCGGTTTAGTTACTGCTGGGGTAACTGGTTTCTTTATTGCAATATTTTGTTTGACGGATTTTTCCATGATTAAAGCATCACCGACTACCGGGTTGGAAGCTTTACCGATGTATTTGTCTATCTGAGGTGGCGGCATCTGGTTTAAGTAACCATCGAGTGCAGGCTTTAAACCAAAAGAATCAGTAGTAATACGCAACTTACGACTCAATGTGTGTAGCATTTGCAAAACAATCAAACGCACTGGGGCATCGTCTTTACCGACACCAATCAGGCAGTTTTCATTAACAGTATAAGGCGCCGAATTCCGCCAGGCAAAACAACCCTGAGTAGCGATGACTGCCGGTAATGACTTCATGTCCACGGGTTTGTGGTTTTCCTTACGCTCGCGCATCCAGGCTTCCAGAGTTTCAATCATCATATTCGCACTGGTTTTGTAGCCGCTGAAGGCGTATACAAATGATATCGGGCGGCCAATTAGATGAAATCTTGCTGTACGTACTGGGTCTGGATGTACGTACTGTCTGTTATCGTTGAGCGTAAGCTGGTTTCTGGCAGCAAGGCTGGTCATAACTTTATGATCGATATCTGGATTCAATTCTGCTAATGAGGCACAGGAATCGAGCGCCTCAAAAAATGTTTTCTTAACCAGCTTGGCGGTTACTTCGAAGGTCGCGATGACGCTTTCGAAAAGATAAATGTCACGACTACCCGGTAGATCGAGGCGTGGGAAATCTCGCCGGTAGACAATAATATCGATTTTTCCAGACATGTTGCCCTTGCTATCCATGATCTGCCCAGAACCCACCCCGTAGGTTTCGGGCAGGAATCGATCAAGAACTGAACGAATGAAAGCAGCTCTGGCAGCATTGCCTTCGAGATCATGTTTGGCAAGACTACCAAGCGGATCAGATTCAGATTTCAAATATTTTGAAATAATTTGCGACCAGTCGTCGAAGTTATTCATGATAATAACCGCTCCTATCACTCCTATGGTGGATGTCAATTTGAGGGCACACAGCCCTGTTTATCATAGTAGACACTACTGCATTTGCCAACTTATTGCCTCGCTGATTATTGTTGAAAATCAGCAGGTTTGGAGATATCCCTGACAAACTATATTACCGAGTTTACATCAATATAGCTGCGAGAGTGTAAAATGCGAACTATCTAACAATGTCAGCGAGAACTAAACAAGGCCGGGTCCAACAAATTATGATGCCCTAGATTAGCCAGTAAACGTTCTCCACATAGTGCCATCGTAATGTCGAGTTCATTATGGATAATATCAAGCGCCTGGCGGACGCCTGCCTCACCTTTGGCGGCCAGTCCATAAATAAAAGCCCGACCGATATAGGCACCCTTTGCGCCCATGCAAATAGCTTTGAGCACATCCTGCCCGGAACGAATACCACCATCGAAATGCACTTCAGTATCGCTTCCCACCGCGTCTACAATCGCCGGTAAAGCGCTAATTGAGCTTTGCGCACCGTCGAGTTGACGGCCTCCGTGGTTGGAAACAATGATGGCATCCGCACCAGCATTCGCCGCCATTTTTGCGTCCTCGGCATCGAGTATGCCTTTAATAATCAATTTACCGCCCCAGCGTTGCTTGATCCAGTCGATATCATCCCAGCATAATTTGTGATCGAATTGCTCGGCGGACCAGGCCGATAGCGACGAGATGTCGCCAACACCTTTTACATGGCCGATAATATTGCCGAAACCATGGCGGCGTGTTGACAGCATGTTTAAACACCACCGCGGACGGCTGATAATTTGCATGGCAGTATTGATAGAAAACTTTGGCGGCGCACTCAACCCATTGCGAATATCTTTATGGCGCTGTCCAAGAATTTGTAAATCGAGAGTCAACATCAAAGCACTGCAACCAGCGGCTTTAGCACGGTCAATTAGTCTGCCGATAAAATCCCGGTCACGCATCACATAAAGCTGAAACCAGAAAGGCTTGCTGGTGTGCTTCGCGACATCTTCGATTGAACAAATACTCATAGTTGAAAGCGTAAACGGTACGCCGAATTTCTCCGCTGCAAGCGCTGCCTTGATTTCACCATCGGCGTGTTGCATACCCGTTAGTCCAACGGGCGAAAGCGCAACCGGCATAGCCACTTTTTGCCCGATCATCTCGGTGGCAACCGACCGCTCAGTCATATCGACGGCCACACGTTGGCGTAATTTAATCTTACTAAAATCACTCTGATTTTGTCGATAAGTCGACTCGGTCCAGGAACCTGAATCTACATAATCGAAAAACATTCGCGGCACACGTTTGCGCGCGAGTTCCTGTAAATCGGCAATATCACAGATGGTTGGCATTCATGGATTCCCAGGGTAAGTCGACACCGCATTATAGCGACTTTGGCCTGTGTTACTATGTTCGTCAACGATTAGAAAAACCAACCTTAGCTATATGCTGTCGATTCGCCAGTTGAGTAAATCATTTCGCCAGCCCGAAGGTGACATTCAGGTATTCGACCAACTTGACTTTAATATGAACCCTGGCGCCTCGGTGGCGTTACTCGGTGAAAGTGGCAGCGGCAAGAGTACTTTGTTGCATTTAATCGCCGGTCTGGATCGGGTTGATGGTGGTGAAATCTATGTTGGTGATTATCAAATTACCGTCATGTCCGAAGCCGAACTCGCAGAAATGCGCCGACAGCATCTCAGCCTGGTATTTCAGCAATTCCACTTAATTTCAACTTTGAAAGTCATCGACAATATCCGCTTTCAGGCCGCACTTTGTCAACGCTACGATGCCGATTACGAAATCCTGTTAATTGAACGATTGGGCCTGACCACGCAGTTGAAAAAGTACCCATACCAACTCTCGCGTGGTCAGCAACAACGCGTCGCCATCGCACGCTCGTTACTGCATAAACCGGCTTTGGTACTGGCCGATGAGCCAACCGGCAACCTCGATGAGCAGTCCAGTCTAGAAGTCATGTCACTATTTAGTGAGCTAGTGAAAGATGCCGGTAGCAGCCTGCTGATGGCAACACATAGCCGCGACATGGCTGCTTTTCTGGACCGCGCCATACACCTGCACAATGGCAAACTAGATGCATGCTAGCCTGTACCTGGTCATCAGAGCGGTTCTCAGCCACTACTGGTGTCACCGCTGGCAGACACTATTTTTGCTGGTAGGTCTCGTTGCCGGGGTTGGCCTGTGGAGTGCAGTACAGATTATCAACCAGCAGGCGCGCCTGAGTTATGCCGAAGCCGATTCATTGCTCGGCGTGCAGGCAGGTTACTGGATTCGCAGTCGCAACGATACAGGTGTAGAGGTGGCAGATTATATCCACCTGCGTCGAGCTGGTTTCCGGCAATTATTTCCGGTCGTAGAGGGCGAAGTCAGCACGCAGCGGGGCGAGCCTGTCAGCATTATCGCCACCGATTTGTTTGCGCTACCCAGCAACCTGCTCGACGTTGACAAAATCGATCCTGCCACGGTTTGGCTGGACTTCGTACAACCACCTTACCGTGCATGGATACCGGCGCAGCTCGCCGATGAATTGAATCTTGAAAAAAATAGCCGCCTACCACTGCGCGATGGCCGGCTACTGCCACCGGCTTTGGTACAAAGCCATGCTCAACAGGGTCGGCAGATATTGATGGATATAGCCGCGGCTTTCGAACTGCTGAATATGACTTCACTCAGTTACCTGGCTTTGGGTGCTATCAAACCCAACGAACTAGAGCGACTACAGAGCCTGTTACCGCAACAACTCGAACTCATCGAAAACCACCAACATCTCGACCTGCAACAATTAACCGAAAGCCTGCATACGCATTTGAGCGCGATGAGTTTGTTATCTTTTGCAGTAGGCATTTTTATCGTATTTAACGCAGTGCGATTTTCACTCTGGTATCGCCGTCCAACCTTTATCAATTTGCGCCTGATGGGTGTTAGCACTCGACTGCTAATGACATCGGTACTCATCGAAACCCTGTTCTGGAGCATCATCGGCACAACAGCCGGTGTACTGGTTGGTATGCAAATTGGTAAATTATTACTACCCGGACTCAGCGCCAGTTTACATAGTCTTTACGACGCCACGGTAAATACCCAACTGATCTGGCAACTCGATACCATACTCAAAGCCTGGGGTATTACCCTGCTGGGACTATGCTGGGCGCTGGCCTGGCCCTTATACAGGCAACTCAAGCAGCATAGTCTGGCCTCTCGCGTTAGCGAAGATGAAAAACAATCCCGACAACGTCTCACCAGGGCTGCTGTAGTACTGGTTGTTTGTTCCGTACTTTTGTATCCATATTTACAGGATGCTTTAAGCGGATTCCTGTTATTGGGTTTATTGTTGTTCAGTGCAGCCTGGTTTTTACCCAGCCTGCTTGCATTGGCTTTGCAAACAATTTCATGCTCTATCCCTGACCATCCCTTCATCGCCCGCTGGCTGGTCAGCGATGGCTGGTCACAATTACCCGCGCTACGCACCGCTATGATGGCATTGATGCTGGCGATGACGGCCAATTTAGGTGTCGGCACCCTGGTCGACAGTTTTCGCAACGCCTTTGTCGACTGGCTTGAAGTGCGCCAAAGCGCCGATATTTATTTGCGCTCATCACGGGTTGATTTTGGTCGATTGCTCGATCCGCAACAATCGTCGGCCTGGCTACAGCATAGCCACCGCCGCATCGGTGTGACCACACGCTGGCAATTTCGCCAGACCCTTATCCGCGGTGTTGATAAACAGGCTCCCGATAGCCTGAACCTGCCGCTGGCGCAATGGTCTGCGGATAGTCCAGCAAAAACTCTGGCATTATGGCGAGCCGATGCCAACAGCCTGCTCGTCAATGAACAGTCGCATTATCTTGGTGGTTTACAACTAGGGGACAAGATAGATCTCGAAACCGCTAATGGCCCAAAAAGTTATCGGGTACTGGGGTTTTTTTACGACTATGGTAATCCATATTTTCAGTTTTACCTGTCGCGCGAAGAGGTGGTGCGACAATGGCCGCAACACTACTCCCGCGGTGTCGCACTCTGGTTGAACCCGCAAAATGAAAATGCTGTTCTGCTTGCCGAAGCAGCAATGCGCGCAGCTGGTGCATCAGCAGGTGACTGGATTTCGCAACTGCAGGTACGCAAACTGTCATTAAATATCTTCGAGCGCACCTTCACCATAACCGCCGCGATGAACGCACTCACCATGATCGTCGCCGCTATCGCATTACTGGCATCATTGCTGGCAATACTACAGGAGCGATTACCTCAATTTGCTCAGTGGCGAGCCTTGGGCGTTCGTAGCAGAGAACAATTCTTCATCATCGCATGTCCGATTTTGATTTTCGTCACTGTTGCCTGGCTATTGGCGATCCCACTAGGTGCATTACTAAGCTGGCTACTCATTCACAAGCTCAATATCGTCAGCTTCGGCTGGAGTATGCCGATGCTTTGGGAAATGGCCCCGGCATGGCGGCTTGGCGGGATTATTTTGCTCGTAGTATGCGCTACGCTGGCAATGACCGGCTGGCAATTGCGACGACGGTTGCCGGATGCGCTGGCTCAGCTTGGGGAAATGGATTGAAGCGATTTGTAATAATATTGCTGCTCCTGCAAACTGCATTGGCTGATGATACCTTTCAGGTATTGCGCAACAAAGCCGAAGGTTTTGCCCAGGTAGTGCCTGGCAAGTCGATTGTGTTTCCAGCCGATCACGGAGCACACCCCGACTACCGTATAGAATGGTGGTATTTAACCGCCAACCTGGTTGACCAAAAGGGACGTGACTGGGGTATACAATGGACTTTGTTCAGGCAGGCATTGTCAGCACAAACCGAACAGACCGGCTGGTCAAGCGACCAGATGTGGATGGCGCACGCAGCGGTCAGCACGCCGGACGGACATCAATTTGAGCAACGTTTTGCCCGTGGCGGCATCGGTCAGGCCAGTGTTGTTAACATGCCTCAATTTGAGGCCTGGATCGATGACTGGCAATGGCTTTCGGAAACTCCATCACCTCTTCCTGCGACACTGAAATTCAATGTGAGCGAAATAAAGGTTGAGATGCAATTATCTAGTACCGACGAATGGGTTTTACACGGTGATCACGGGTACAGCCGAAAGTCTGCACAGGGACAGGCCAGTTACTATTATAGCCAACCACAAATCGGGATCAGTGGCCAAATCGGCGAGCATCGTCTATCGGGCTCTGCCTGGTTGGACAGGGAATGGAGTTCACAACCACTGGCGGATAACCAGAGTGGTTGGGACTGGTTTTCTTTACATTTAAACGATGGCGCCAAACTCATGTTGTATCGATTACGTCATGCTGACGGTGAGCACTGGTTGAGTGGTAGCTGGATCGACCAGAGTGGTTTTTTAAAACATCTGGGTAGTGACTCCATTGAAATGTCCGAACTAGCTTTTCGTGAAGTGAAGATTGATCAACAAAATAGTCTCAGGCTACCGCTTGATTGGCGGATTAACCTGCCTGTATTAAATCGTCAATTACAAATCAAACCGCTTTATGACCAACAATGGATGGGGACACGTTTCCCATATTGGGAGGGTATGGTTCTGGTTGAAGATAATGAGGGCAACAGAGTTGGCGAGGGGTATATGGAGTTGACTGGATACCAATAATGGTATGAGCATGATTTGTTCCACACTCTAGTTTTTCAGGCTTAATTTTGGATTTTATTTATGATTTTTCCCTCGTGTTCTAGCCCCAGGGTGGCAGGATAGGTTGATGTATTATAGTTACGATTTTCCAGCCTTAGACATCGCCTGGTTGACTTCATCCTGATCCCAGTAGCCGATAAAAATACCTTCATCCAACTCATTGCCACGGCTGGTTTCGATTTGCTCGTCGGTTAAGGTGATTCGGTTGTGATGTTTTAACGACCATTTCAAAATTGCCCATTCGAAGCGTTGGCAAATATTCTGGTACTTCTCGCTAGTACCCAGATCATTGAGTTCTTGCGGGTCTTGTTGCAGGTCAAATAACAACGGCCGCATGCCTTCAACGTAGATATATTTGTATTGTTTATCGCGCACCATGACGGCTCGTGCATCGGTGCTCGCCATGTTTAGTTGAATACAGGCATAGCTTGAGGCGTAGTCTAATTCGGAAAAAGCGTAGCGGCGTAAGGGTTTATTTTCACCGTGTAATAATGGCAGCAGGGAATGCCCTTCGAGCACATTCTTTTTGATCCTGCCGCCCATGTATTCGATAAAGGTAGGAGCCAGATCAATTGATTCAACTAGCTGCTGACTGGTGTGCCCACGCGTCCCATCGGCGTCTTTTGATGGGTCAAAAATAATGAGCGGTATTTTGACCGCAGCATCATGAAATAACTCTTTATCACCAAGCCAGTGGTCACCCAGGTAGTCGCCATGATCGGAGGTAAACACAATCATGGTGTCTTCGTTTAATCCCCGTTTTTCCAGGTGCGCAAACAATAAACCGAGTTGGTCATCAAGTTGTTTGATCAAGCCCATATAAGTGGGGATTACGCGTTCGCGGAAATCGTCACGGCTACAGGTTTGAGAGTAGTTGTGTTGCATAAAGGCGTTGAGTAATGGGTGGGTGTTTTGTGTTTCTTCTTCGCTACGAATAGCCGCTTGCACCTGGGTGCTGTTATACATGTTGTGATAGGGTGCCGGCGCCATATACGGCCAGTGGGGCTTGATATATGACAGGTGTAAACACCACGGCGTATCGTTGGCGTCGTCGATAAAATCCATGGCACGCCGGGTTAAATAGGGTGTTTCTGAATAGTAGTCTGGGATCCGTGCGGGCTTATCCGCATTTTCCATCAACCAGCCAGAGAGCAATTCCCCCGATTCCCCTTTCGCGGAGTTGGCCCAGGATTGCCAGGGGTTTGCTCCGTCGAAACCATTGTCGTTCAGGTATTGGTTATATCTTGGACACGCATCCTGGTATGCGTCGGGGTGCAATCCGTCATCTCGCTCGTACACCTCAAAACCACACTCAGCATTGAACAATCCAATTTCTGATTCACAGTCAATACCCAGGCGCTTCATCCCTTCGCGGTCAGCTCGCATATGTGTTTTACCTAACAGGAC
Source organism: Gammaproteobacteria bacterium (assembly GCA_024224415.1). GTDB lineage: Bacteria > Pseudomonadota > Gammaproteobacteria. Next base: position 14,945 of record JAAENK010000343.1, read on the forward strand.
ATTGCGTACACCAATCGCATTTAAATGATCGCCCAGGGTTGGTTCACCAATACGCAATGGTGTGCAATTCCATGTCGAGCCATGCGAGCGTACATAACGCCCGGTATAAAAACTCATACGCGAAGGGCCACAAATAGGTGATTGCGCGTAGGCGTTGTTAAAGCGAATCCCTTTGGCCGCTAACGCGTCAACATTAGGAGTGTGTAGATGCTCGTGACCGTAACAACTCAAGTAGTCAAAACGTAGTTGATCGCACATGATGAATAAAATATTCTTTTGCATTAGTAAGCCCATTATCGGATTAGAATGATAGCTTCTTGCTCGAATTCGTTTTCGAGGAGAATTGTGACACGATAGTGATAAAACAAGATAATATTTATGCACGGACAATATATAATCCCCGCTTTTGCAGGCAACAAATCAAATGTCCGATTCCCCGATAGTGGTTGAAACCGGTTCCAGTCCGGCCGATAGTTGTGTGATCTGGTTGCATGGCCTGGGAGCAGATGGGCATGATTTCGAGCCCATTGTGCCGGAGCTGAAACTTTCCCCGGAACTCAATATTCGTTTTATTTTTCCACACGCGCCGATGATGCCGGTGACGATTAATCAGGGTTTTGTGATGCGGGCCTGGTATAACGTTACATCTTCCGATATCGCTTCGGAGCCTGATGAAGAGAATATTTGCAAATCGGCTGAGCTGGTGAATCACCTGGTTGATGAGCAAATTACCGCAGGCATTTCGGCAAATCGAATCGTGCTGGCCGGGTTTTCGCAGGGTGGTGCGATTGTATTGCAGGCGGGTTTGCGGCAAATGAATAAGCTGGCGGGAATTATGGCATTATCGACTTATTTAACCCTGCCAGAAAAACTTGCGGCTGAAAAGAGCGAAATCAACCAGGACATGCCTATCTTTCTCGCACATGGGACTATCGATCAGGTAATTCCCGTTGATCTGGCTTATAGCACACGCGGTCGACTGGAGAAGGCGGGTTATAAACTCGACTGGCAGGAATACGAACACATGCCGCATAGCGTGTCACTGGATGAAATCAATCATATCAGCGACTGGTTGAACCGCATCCTTGCGTAGGGGCAGCCCTTGTGGTTGCCCTGATTTGGTTTTAATCCAGAATCAATTTCCGCCCGGCTTCAACCTGCAAATAAACCTGGTCAGGTGCGGTGCCGCCGACGATATTTCTGGCATTCACCGAGCCTTCCAGTGTCAACACTTCAAACACATCCGCTTCGATGCGATTGTTAAACCCCTGCATTTCTTCTAGCGATAATTCGCTCAAGTCTTTCCCCTGCTGAATACCAAAGGCCACGGCATTGCCCACCACTTCATGCGCGTCGCGAAACGGCAAGCCTTTGTTAACCAGGTAGTCCGCGAGGTCGGTAGCGGTGGCGTATCCCTGTTTCGCGGCAGCGTACATGGCATCCCTGTTGACATTAAGATTTGGCACCATGTCGCCGAAGGCGCGCAGGCTGCCGCTGAGAGTTTCCAGGGTATCGAATAGTGGCTCCTTGTCTTCCTGGTTGTCTTTGTTGTACGCCAGCGGCTGTGATTTCATCAGGGTTAATAAACTGACCAGATGTCCATTCACACGCCCGCTTTTGCCACGTACCAGTTCAGGCACATCGGGGTTTTTTTTCTGAGGCATGATCGACGAGCCGGTGCAATAACGGTCGGGCAATTGAATAAAGTTAAACTGCGCCGATGACCATAGCACCAGTTCCTCCGCCATGCGTGACAGGTGCGTCATGCAAATCGCCGCTGTGGCGCAAAATTCGATGGCGAAATCACGATCACTTACGGCATCGAGTGAATTGCGGCAGGGCATGTCGAAGTCGAGCAATTTTGCGGTGTAATGTCGGTCTAGCGGATAGGAGGTACCCGCCAGTGCCGCTGCGCCAAGCGGCAACTGGTTCATGCGCTGTTGACAGTCGGCGAGGCGACTGTGATCGCGTTCGAGCATTTCAAACCAGGCCAGCATGTGATGACCGAAGGTAATCGGCTGCGCGACCTGCAAATGCGTAAAGCCGGGTAGTATCGTTTCCGCCTCGCTCTCGGCGAGGTTGAGCAGGCCGGCCTGAAAATATCGGATCTGGTCGAGCAGCTGTTTAATCGCCTGGCGCAGATAAAGCCGAATATCGGTAGCCACCTGGTCGTTACGTGAGCGCCCGGTATGCAGCTTCTTTCCCGCATCGCCGATGAGTTGCGTGAGCCGTGATTCGATATTCATGTGTACATCTTCGAGGCTTACCGACCACTCGAAGCTGCCATTGTCGATTTCCTCGGTAATTTGCGCCATGCCTTTTTCGATTGCAGTCAGCTCGTCGTCATCGAGTATGCCGATACGGTGCAGCATTTTGGCGTGAGCCAATGAACCCTGGATATCGACCAGTGCCATGCGTTGGTCGAAAAATACCGAAGCGGTAAAGGCTTCGACAAAGGCGTCGGTGGGTTCGCTAAACCGTCCACCCCACATACGGGAATCCTGTTTGCTCATAGTTGTTTGCTTGAAGTCATCGTAAAGTACAGCGAAAATTTGGCGAAGATTGTTGTATGCTTGCAGCGCAAGACGAACAAATCAACCGTTTATGCCCCATTACGGAGAAAAAAATATCATAGAATCGAAAAACCGAGGCTACCTCCCCGATTTCTGCAACACCGATGTCTTCCTGCGTGCACTGCTGGTGGTCGAGTTGATCGCCATCGTTTTCGCGTTAGTGAGTTATCAAAGTGGTAGCTTCTATGTTCACATCGCATTGATCTCGGTGCTCATGCTCTGGGTTGGATTATGTGTTGCTGCGATTCTGTGCTGGATAAATCGACTCGGTTGGTTGAGGACGACAGTGAGCACCACGGTCTGGAGTATCGGTGTTACTCTGCTCATAACGCTACTCATCACACTGCTCAGCGTCGTCCTGGAGTCTACCATGCGCATCAGCAATCAATCCCAGGGTATGGCTTATTTGCTGGTCCGCAATGGGGCGGTAGCGGTGATACTGATAGGTTTGGCGTTACGCTATTTTTATCTCGAATTCGAATCCAAGTTAATTCTGGAAGTACAGGCGCAGGCACGATTACAGGCGTTGCAGGCACGTATACGGCCACATTTCCTTTTCAATAGTATGAATACCATCGCCAGCCTCACACACGATGAACCCGACCTTGCCGAGCAGAGTATCGAAAACCTGTCGGATCTGTTTCGTGCCAGTCTCGCCGCTGAATCGAGTGTTAGCCTGCAACAGGAGTTGGAGCTGACGCGGAGTTATATCGAACTCGAATCGTTGCGCCTGGGTGATCGCTTGCAGATTAACTGGTCTGTCCCCTCACCGACGCCAGAGCTACTATTACCGGCGCTGACCTTACAACCGCTGGTTGAGAATGCTATTTATCACGGTGTCGAACCTATTTACGAAGGCGGTACCATCGATATTATCGTGCGGTCAGAATCGACTGCCATCGAAATTGTTATTACCAACCCGGTGCTCGAAGATCGTAGCCAACAACATCATGATGGTAATCAAATGGCGGTGGACAATATCCGCGAACGCTTACATATCGCTTTTGGGGGCGAGGCGGCTATGCAGCTCAGCGAAGTCGATGAACTGTTTACTGTTACCCTGACGCTCCCGACAAATACAGGCGAGGACTAAGTATGAAGGTATTAATCGTCGACGATGAAAAACCCGCACGCGACCGGTTAACGCGCATGGTCGATAGACTATCCGATTACGAGGTCGTCGGTCAGGCCGCGAGTGGTGATCAGGCGCTGCAACAGGCCGATGCCTGCGAAGCGGACATCATCCTGATGGATATCCGCATGCCCGGTCTCGACGGTATTCAGGCTGCCCGGCATTTGTCACAAATGCCGCAACCACCGGCGGTTATTTTTACTACAGCTTATGCTGACCATGCACTCGAGGCCTTCGAAACTCACGCAGTTGATTATCTGTTAAAACCGGTGAAGAAAGAGCGTTTGCAAAAAGCACTCGAAGCCGCAAAAAAGCCCACCCGTGCGCAGGTTGAACAAAGCAATGATGTGCTTGCCAATATAGAAGCACGGCAACATATTTGCGCTCGCGTACGTGGCAACCTGGTGTTGGTGAAACTCGACGATATTTATTTTTTTCATGCCGAACAGAAATACGTCACCGTGCGCCACAAAGCTGGTGAAGTGTTAATTGAGGATCCGCTCAAAAGCCTGGAAAAGGAATTCGCCAACGGTTTTGTACGCATTCATCGCAATGCGCTGATCAATCTCAAATACCTCGCCGGAATGCGTGTGCAGGATGACGGTCAGCACGTACGCTTTAGCGAGATTGAAGATACCCTCGAAGTTAGTCGTCGGCATTTGCCCGCTATACGCAAGATTATAAAAAATCTATAATCTGCGCGCCTTTACAGTCAATCAATCCAGCCTATGCAAACAGAACTTAGCGAATTACGCATTGCCACGCGCAGTAGCCCACTGGCGTTATGGCAGGCCGAAGAAGTCAGCCGACAGCTTGGCGAGCACTACCCGCAACTTAAAGTGACGCTGGTGCAAATGAAAACCCGCGGCGACAAGTTGCTCGATGCGCCGCTGGCCAAGGTCGGCGGCAAGGGTTTGTTCGTCAAGGAACTCGAAACCGGTATGCTCGAAGGCCGTGCTGATATTGCCGTGCATTCGATGAAAGATGTGCCGGTGAGTTTCCCCGCAGGCCTGGAGCTAGGCCTGATTATGGCGCGCGAAGATCCGCGTGATGCGTTTGTTTCGAACAAATACACTTCCCTGGCGGATATGCCAGAGGGTGCATTGGTGGGGACTTCCAGTCTGCGCCGCCAGACGCAAATATGCGAGCGTTACCCGCATTTGAAAATTGACTGGTTACGCGGTAACGTCAATACGCGACTGCGCAAGCTCGACGATGGTGAGTACGACGCCATAATCCTTGCCAGTGCCGGGCTCAAGCGCCTCGGTTTTAATGACCGCATCAAGGTCGCCATCGAACCCGAATTGTGCCTACCGGCGATTGGTCAGGGTGTGCTAGGTATTGAGATTCGCAGTGATGATGACGCTGTGCGGCAATTGCTTGCCCCGCTGGGCGATGCCGAGACGACCACCCTGATTACGGCGGAGCGCGCGTTGAATAAAACTCTGAACGGCGGTTGTCAGGTGCCTATCGCTGGCCACGCAATTTTTCAACAAGATGAGATTTACCTGCGCGGTCTGGTCGGAGAACCAGACGGTAGCCGCATATTACGTGCTGAAATTCGGGGTAAAGCTGAAAATGCTGAGCAACTCGGGGTGTCGTTGGCCGAAGATTTAATTTCGCAGGGCGCGGACAGTATCCTCGCCAGTATTCAGGATTAATGGCCGGACAGCATCAGGCTGTACTGCACGAGCACTGTATTTTAAATACACGCCCCGCGCATCAGCAGGCTGGTTTGCAGGCTTTGCTGGAGGCGCAGGGTGCACAGGTTTTATCATTTCCATCGATTGAAATCGCCGAAGTAGAGCATACTCGATTGATAACCGGTATCGAGAATTACCAGATAGCTATATTTGTTAGCCGTAATGCGGTAGATGGCACATTTCGGTTATTGCCCGATACTTCGTTGCCCGCGCATCTGCAACTTGCGGTAATCGGTGAAGGTACTTTCCAGGCGCTTGTGAAACGGGTAAATGACCTCGATCAACGCCTGATTCGAAGCGAGCCCTATAATAGCGAAGGCCTGTTACGTGCCGGGGCACTGCAGCGGGTTGCGGGTAAGGAAATTGTGATCTTCCGAGGTCAACAGGGTAGAACTTTGTTGGCCGACGAACTGACCGCACGTGGTGCGTTGGTCAGTCAGTGTGAGGTTTATCATCGGCGTTTACCAACTTATGCCGAGCATCACTTTGCCGAACTCACTGCGAAACGGTTCCCGACATTGACATTATTCACCAGCACCGAGGGTATGCATAATCTGATGCAGCTTGTCGATCAACGCTCAGGAGAGAGCCTGTTAACCATACCCTGGTTGTTGATTAGCGAAAGAATGCGTGAATCGGCTCTTAAACTGGGACATAATGCAGAGATATTAATCGCCGCAAAAGCAAGCGACGAAGGCATACGGCAAACGATAGTCGATTGGGTACAGCAAAGCTAAGCAGAATCTATGAGTGACAAAACCACAGACGAAAACAGGGAAACAACCGATGCCAACGACAGTGTCGATATGCCAATCGAAGATACTGGCATTAAAATAGTCGAAACACCGGAAAAGTTGGAAGAACCTGAGCTGGAAAAAGCTGATAAAGATACCCTGGCTGAACGACCGCGTAGAGGCTTTCCATGGTTCGGGGTGTTTAATTTTTTGCTGATACTTGGCTTAATCGCGGCAGCAGGTTATTTCTGGCAACTCCAGCAAAAGACCGAGGCCGAAAAGCAGGCTGCATTTGACACCTTGAAAAAACAGATAGCCAGCAAAGCCGAGAGTAGTCAGATAGAGTCTGGTCTGCAGCCGCTGGAATCGGGCCTGGCTGAAATTACCCAACGCATCGCAGGCCTGCAACAGCAACAGAAGGACTTGCAGGGTTCCAGTGAACAGCTCTACGAATTATTTGGTCGTGACCAGAATGGCTGGCAACTTGCCGAAGTCGAGTACCTGATGCGCATTGCGCAGCACAAATTGATTCTGGAAAATGATTTTGAAGGCGCGGCACTGACCTTGCAGGCCGCCAGTGACCGTATTGCCAGTACCGGCGATCTGGGACTATTACCGGTACGGGTAAAAATCAGCGATGAAATTGCGGAGCTGAAAACCCGCACCCGTGCTGACCTGGTGGGCATGACATTAAAGCTATCGCAGCTAGCGCAGCAAATTCGTTCACTAAGACCAGGGTTTCAACCGCGTACCGATGCACCGTTCAAAACCGAGCCAGAAACCGCTTTGGTACCCGAAGCAGATTTCATGGATCAGGCCAAATCATTGCTGGGCTCGCTGGTGAGCGTCAAACGCGAAACCGACCTGCCGCCGACACAAACCGAAGCGCTGGTTATAAATGTCGGTGAAACCCTGGAAGATAATCTCAAGCTAACGCGCTGGTCGGTACTGGAGCGCGATGCCATTCAATACCGTCGGTTGATGAAAGAAAATATCGAGTTATTCCGGCAATATTACAATCTCGACAATGCCGCCAATCATGATTTTCTCAGCCAGTTAGAAGCGTTGCAAAAAGCCGAAATTAAACCCGAAAAGCCCGATATCATGGGATCACTGGAAATGCTAAGGAAAATTATCAGTAAGCGCGACAATGCTGCTGAACAACCAATCGGCGAGGACGGCGACAATGTTTAAGCTGATAGTGCGTTCATTAATTCTGATTATCGTCGTGCTCGGTGCAGTCTTACTGGTGAAAGACGATCCAGGTTTTGTACTGATTAAATACGCCGATTTTTCCGTTGAAACCAGTCTGGCCTTTGCAATTGTGGCGATGATCGTCGCTATGGTGGTGATCCTTTTTGCATTACGCCTATTGCGCGGCATCTGGCACTTACCCGACTCGATGAGGCAGCAATCAGAGAAACGTCGCCTGACCCGAAGTCGTAAATTACTGAATCAGGGTTTGATCGATCTAGCCGAGGGCAAATTCGCGCAGGCCGAAAACAATTTGATCCGCCTGGTGGATTCTAGCGAAAGTCCGCTATTGCATTATCTGGCCGCAGCGCGCGCGGCACAATTACAGGGTAAACACGATGAGCGTGATAACTATTTAAAAGCCGCACACGAAGCCAGGCCGGAAGCCGAAATTGCGATAGGCGTTACCCAGGCGGAATTACAGCTGGCGCATCAGCAGGACGAGCAGGCCCTGGCTACCTTAAATCATCTACGCAGTATCGCTCCCAGGCACGACTACGTCGTCATGCTGCTGGCGCGGGTTTATTGCGAACTCGAGGACTGGCAGCCACTGGTGGATATGTTACCCGAGGTACGCAAGAAAAAATTAATTCCAGACTATCGGCTGAAAAAAATGGAAGCGCAGGCCTACCAGGGTATGCTCGATGCCGTGGCGATTAGTGGCGACGTTATTGCACTGGAAAAAGCCTGGTACAAAATTCCAGGGTCAAACCGAGCCGAACCGGGATTGTTATTACATTATATTGGCCTGGTCAATCAACTTGGGGTCAAACTTGATAGCGCCGAGAACCTGATAATTAAGGCGCTGGAGCAAGGCTGGGATGATCGCATGATTGAAGTATACGGTGAGTATCAGGCAAGCGACGTTAATGCCCAGCTCAAGCAGGCGGAAAAGTGGCTCACCGATTATAGCCAGAACGAAAACCTGCTATTGGCGTTGGGAAGAATTTGCATGCGTGCGCGCCTCTGGGGTAAAGCCCAGGGCTATCTCGAGGCCAGTATCGGCATTCGAGCAAAGCCAGCCTGCTGCCTGGCGCTTGCCGAATTGTTTGGCGAGCATTTGAAAGAACAGGAAAAAGCTTCAAAGTATTATCAAATGGGTCTGGAACTTAGTTTGAAAAATGGTTAAGTATGACGCCAAAGCGGCGCTTAATACTGATCGCAGTTACCAAAATCCCGAAATCATCAATCAACGTCTGAAGACCATCGAGGCGATGGGTTTACGCGCTGGCGAATACGTGCTCGATGCCGGTTGTGGCACCGGGCTGTTAACTGAGCTGATATCAAACCAGGTCGGTGAAAGCGGCTATGTTAGTGGTGTTGATTTTAGTCAGGATATGCTCGATTTTGCTACATCGCGTTGTGAGTCGTTGGGCAATGTCACGCTTCGGCAGGGTAGCGTTACACAGCTCGAATTCGAAGATAGTTATTTCGATGCCGCTAGCTGTATACAAACCTTGCTGTATGTTGATGAAGTTGAAACCGCAATCACTGAATTACACCGTGTATTAAAACCTTGTGGTCGTGTGGCGATACTCGAAACTGACTGGCGAGGTCTGGTGATGAATAGTCCTGATCATCAACTCACCCGACACATTTTCGATGCCTGGGATGAAGCTGTGGCCAGCCCTAATCTCCCGACCAGACTGATACCGTTGTTGAACCAGTCTGGCTTTTCGTCAATCCGGGTACAGCCGATTCCGGTATTAAACACCAGCTATAGCAGACAGGGTTTTGGTGGAAGTATGCTCGACTTTATTGCTAAAAATGCAGTAAAACAAAAATTGCTGGATCAGGATCAGGTGGAGCAGTGGTTAAAGGGTTTTTTTGACCTCGCCGAGCAACAGGCCTTCTTCTTCTGTGTTAATCGATTTTTGTTTACTGCGGTAAAATAAAACGGTTAGTATCCGCCTAAACCGTTATGAAGGCGATACAATGACACAAGCTTATCAGGGTAGTTGCCACTGCGGAGCGATCAAACTTTCCTACGTTGGTGAAATTATCGAAAAGGCATTGCGCTGCACCTGCTCGATATGCTCGCGCAAAGGTGCAATGATGTCTACTGAAGCTATTCCTCAGGAGAATCTAAAGGTCGAAATAGAAGGCGATAACCTCGGTCTTTACAAGTTCGATAGCAAGATCGCGAAACACTATTTCTGCAAAACCTGCGGTATTTATACTCACCATGAAACCATGCGTACGCCTGGGCATATGCGCGTTAATCTGGGCTGTATCGATGGAGTGGAAACCGATGATTTGGAAGTGACTGTTTTTGATGGGAGGAATTTGCTTTGAAAGTAAAACCACAGAACATCCTTATTGTCATGGTTGACCAGCTCAGTGCCAAGGCTACGGGCTGTTATGGAAATACCGAAGTTAAAAGCCCAAACATAGATCGCCTTGCGAAAGAAGGTGTTCTATTCGAATCGGCATATTGTAGCAGCCCGCTTTGTACACCGGCCCGCTATGCCTTTATGACAGGGCAGAATGTTTCGCAATGTGGTGGTTATGATAATGCAGCCTACATGCCTGCGACGATGCCAACCTTCGCACATTATTTGCGCCTGATGGGCTACAAAACCTGTTTGTCTGGCAAGATGCATTTTGTCGGTGCTGATCAATTGCATGGCTTTGAAGATCGTGTCACTACCGACGTCTATCCCGCTGACTTCGGCTGGATTCCAGACTGGACCAGACCCGATGAACGTATTGATTTGTGGTATCACAATATGTCGAGCGTCAAGCAGGCTGGTATAGCGTCGATCACCAATCAACTTGCCTACGATGACGAAGTTGGCGCTCAAGCGATGCGCACTATTTACGAGCATGCACGTAGTGAAGACGAGCGGCCCTTGTGCCTGGTGGCGAGCTTTATTCATCCGCACGACCCTTATGCAACACGACAGAAGTACTGGGATTTATACGATGAGGTCGATATTGCGCTGCCGTCGGTATCAAGGCCAGCTAGACAGGATGCGCATAATAAGCGCCTGGAAAAGGTTATCGCACTCGATGCAGTCGACGTCAGTGATGAGGAAATCATCAATGCACGTCGGGCATATTACGGTAATGTGTCTTACGTCGATGAATGGCTCGGACGTCTGCGCACGACACTGGATGATTGCGGCATGGCCGACGATACCACAATCATATTCACCTCGGATCACGGCGACACGCTCGGTGAATTTCGGCTCTGGTACAAAATGAGTTTACGCGAATGGTCCTGCCGTAGCCCGCTGATCGTACATCAACCCAAACGTTTCGAACCGCGACATATGGCTCAACCAGTGGCGCACGTGGATGTGTTACCGACCCTTGTCGATATCGCCCACGAAGCGACTGGTCGACCAAGGCCCGATGCCATCGATCCGCTACACGGTCGCTCGCTAATACCTTTGTGTGATGGTGATGCGAGCAAAGATCCGAATGCCTGTGTCTGTGAATACCTCGGTGAAGGCACCACAGCGCCGATGTTGATGATCCGTCGAGGACAATATAAATATATCTGCTGCCCGACCGATCCGGAACAATTGTTTAATTTGCAGGAAGATCCCGACGAACTCAACAACCTGGCTGAGCAGCCCTCGGAGACCCTCGAAGATTTCCGCCGCGAGGTGGCAGACTACTGGGATGTCGATGCCGTCAAACAAAAAGTCATACACGAGCAAAAACGTCGGCGTGCCGTGCATGCTGCGTTACGCATCGGCCGCTACCAGGGTTGGGACTTTAACCCGGCGCGCGATGCCTCCGAGGAATATACACGTAGCCATCTCGATTTGACGAAGTTCGATATCACCTCGCGTTATCCCAGGCCAAAGGCGTTTAAACCAAAGTGGAAGTAGCATAAATTACCTGTCGATTTTTCGGATGCAGTCAGTTCTGCACGCCGTATAATCGAGTCTATGCAAACATTACCTGACGAAGAAACCCTCTACCAGGCGTTACTCAATCGCGATACAAGCCTCGAAGGGGTGGTTTATTTTGGTGTGAAAACCACTGGTATATTCTGCCGACCGAGCTGTAGCGCACGTAAACCGCTAAAACAGAATGTCGAGTATTTTAATTCGATTTCAGCAGCTATGAATAGCGGTTATCGCCCTTGCAAAATCTGTTCGCCACTGGCTAAAACCGGTGAACCACCCGACTGGTTAAATGCCCTGTTTAACGATATTCACGCCAACCCTGAAGAAAGTTATAAGGATGACGACTTGCAGGCGCGAGGTATCGATGCGACCCGCGTGCGGCGCTGGTTTCAGAAAACCCACGGCATGACCTTTCATGCCTATTTGAAAGCACTGCGCATTAACCGCGCCTTCGAAAAAATGAAACACAACCAGGATGTTACAACTACTGCGATGGATAGCGGTTACGAATCGATCAGTGGTTTTCATCAGGCTTTTCGTCATGTCACCGGCCTGAGCCCATCGCAGTCACGTCGACAAACATTGATTACCCTCAGTCAGTTCGCCACACCACTCGGTTCGATGTACGCCGGTGCCAGCGAGAAGGGCTTATGTTTTCTGGAATTTGTAGACCGCAAAATGATTGACGGCCAAATCGAACAATTACAAAAACAAATGAAAGCCAGTTTCGTAGCAGGCAAATCAAAGCTACTGGATCGGGTCGAACAACAGGTGAATGAATACTTTACCGGTGATCGCCGTGCCTTTGACCTGGCTCTTGATGTGCAGGGTACCGACTTTCAAAAGCAAGCCTGGGAGGCATTGCTGAAAATTCCCTATGGCGAAACCCGATCCTATCAACAACAGGCCGATCGTATCGGCAAACCCAAAGCAGTGCGCGCAATTGCCAGCGCGAATGCGAAAAACCATATTGCGATAGTGATTCCCTGCCATCGGGTGATAGCCAAGGATGGTGGTCTGGCAGGGTTTGGTGGTGGGATATGGCGCAAGAAGTTTTTGCTTGATTTGGAACGTAGTTCGAATGCTGTTTAATCCTGCCCCAACAACATCCCAATAAATCGTTGTCGTGTATTACTTGAACGATCACGGAAATTAATAAACTGCGCATGCTGTCCGGGTGTATCAACATTCATATCAATTCCCCAAAGCGGTGACAAACCGTTGGGCAACATCGAATAACGCAGGTCAACCAGTACATTCTCCCGCTCCAGGTCAGTTATGACATAATCTTCCGAAAAATATAAAAACCGTTCAATATCATGTTGCAGGGCTGCATCTGGATTTAGCTCTGGTATATAACGTTTGGCCTGTCCTCCCGCATAAATCCTGTTTTCAGACCATAGCCCAACGCGGATGCCATCGACAAAGAAAATACCCTCGGATTCGTACACCGAGCGCCACAGCACCAGGTTCGCCATGGTGGGTTTCACCATCATGCGATCAACGGTATGGCCGCGTTGTTCGGCGAGCCTGGTGGCAGCATCAAAAGCATTTTGATGCTGCCAGAAACCAAAGAGTAGATAAGAGCCTGCGAGTAGCAGGCCAATTTGGCTGGCTCGTGGTTTTCGTTTTCGTATAGTGAATATTATCGCGATGATAAGAATCAGTGAAAATACCGGATCGATGATCGCAATGATCCGCCAGGCAATACGTGCGTCACTAAACGGCCAGAGTAGTTGTGTACCATAACTGGTGCAGGCATCCAGAAGCCCGCTGGTTGCATAGCCCAGCAGGGTGAAGAATAATATTCGTCCGAAGCTAAGATGTTTGCGCAGAAAAGGCCATAAAATTACTGCCGCGAGTAGGCCGCCGATGGGAATAAAAATCAGTGAATGACTGAAATGGCGATGAAACTCGATGTTGAGTAAGGGATCGTTGGTCGAGCGAATCAGAATGTCGGCATCGGCCAGCATGGCGGCCGCAAAGCCGACCACAGTGGCTATGCAAGTGTCTCTTTGTTTTGATGCAGCTTGCGCCAGCGTGGCACCAAGCAGGCCCTGAGTGATTATGTCCAATATTATTTTGGCAGGTAGGTTAACGACGGCACTCTATCATATATTCGCTGTTTGGAGGGCAGAGCATTTCGGCAAAATTGGATTGTGGTCCTCTATTTCGTTAGTGCATCCTGCAAACCAGTGCCGATAACGATTGATCTACTGACCCGACGCTACTATTCTGTTGTATCCAACCAAGGCCCCAGTATAAATTCTATGACCCAAGTATTTCAGCCTGAAAATCCTGATTTTGATACCCGTGTACGTCACAGTTTCGATCTGCAAAAAGCCATGACTACACTGGGTGCATCAATAGCCAAAGTCGAAGCCGGTAAAGTCATTATCCACCTGCCTTTTGACGACAAATTAACCCAACAACACGGCTTCATCCACGCAGGGATCATCTCTACCGTGTTGGATAGTGCCTGTGGTTATGCGGCATTTTCACTGATGCCAAAAAACGCGGCGGTACTCACGATTGAATACAAAATTAACCTGCTGTCACCTGCCAAAGGTGATTGGTTTGAGGCGATTGGGGGCGTGAAGAAGCCCGGTCGAAATGTGACTGTTGCTGAAGGTGAAGTCTATGCGCATAGCGGTAGTGGTAAAAAACTCGTTGCCAGTATGGTTGGCACCTTGATGTCGGTTTATGATCGCGAAGGGATTGAGCACTAAGGCTAATGAAAACCTGGCGCTCCCCAAAAATTGAAGTTAGAAACGACACCCTGGCGGGGCGGGGTGTGATTGCCATTAACGACATCGCCAAAGATGAAATCGTTGCCATCAAAGTCGGTCATATTATGAGACATGACGAAGTGAAGCGAGTGAGTGAAATGGTGGGTGATTTTGCCCTGCAAATCGATGATGAATTTTATTTATCACCACGTTACAAAGACGAAGTAGACGACATGACCGTATTTATCAATCATTCCTGCGATCCGAATGTTGGCTTTCGTGGGCAGGTGGTTTATGTCGCAATGCGTGACATAAGGGCTGGTGAAGAACTTTGCCATGATTATTCGATGGAACGCAGTGACGATTACCAGCTAGACTGTCACTGCGGCAGTTCGCTATGCCGTGGAAAAATTACCGGGAATGACTGGCAATTGGCAGAATTGCAGGCGCGTTATGGCGATTACTTTTCAGTTTATTTGGCTATCAAAATAAAACAGGTTAATCCATGAAAATTAATCCGTTGACATTACCGCCTTCAAGCCGAAATCTATACTTGACTGCAAATATACCTGCCCTAATATGGCGATAAGAAAATAACAGGAGACGACTATGCCCTGGTGGGGATGGATGATATTTGGCGCGTTTTTACTGGGATCGGAATTACTCGGTGTCGATGCAGGCTTTTATCTGGTTTTTATCGGTCTTGCGGCAGCGATGACTGGTTTGTTGGAGGTAGCCGGTTTCGAGTTGGAACCGTGGGTTCAGTGGCTGACCTTTGCCGGATTCAGTTTGGTATTAATGGTTCTTTTTCGTAAGAAGCTTTATGCAAAATTACGTGGTGCTGGTGTGGGTTACGATGTTGGCCCGGCTGGAGAATTCATTCGCATGGATCAAAGCCTGCAATCAGGTGAAAGCTGTAGGCAATCGTTTCGTGGCACAGACTGGACGGTAACTAATGATGGTGAAACTGACAAAGAAAAAGGTAAAAGATTGCCTATCGATCGTGTCGATGGCCTGACCTTAATCGTTAACACAGGAGAAGACAATGATGATTGATAATTTTGCTTTTTGGGTGTCGATTGCAGTAGCAATCGTCGTAGTATTAGTCATATTCAAAACGGCTGTCGTTGTACCACAGCAAAGTGCTTTCGTGATAGAAAGTCTGGGTAAATATAGCCGAACACTTCGTGCCGGATTTCACATTTTGATTCCCTTTATCGAATCATCGGCATACAAGCACAGCCTCAAGGAACTGGCATTCGATATACCCGAGCAAATCTGTATCACCAAAGATAATGTGCAGGTCGGTGTAGATGGCGTGTTATATCTGCAGGTGATGAATCCTGAGCGAGCGTCGTACGGCATTACCGACTTCGCCTTCGCAATTTCACAACTTGCGCAAACTACGCTACGTAGCGAGATTGGCAAGATCGATCTCGACCGCACCTTCGAAGAACGCGGTTCGATTAATGCCAATGTTGTTTCCGAACTGGACAAGGCTTCCGATCCCTGGGGCGTCAAGGTGCTGCGCTACGAAATCAAGAATATCAATCCACCACAGGATGTGCTGAGCGCGATGGAAAAACAAATGCGCGCTGAACGAGAAAAGCGTGCGGTGATATTAACTTCGGAAGGCGAGCGAGATGCCAATATTAATGAAGCTGAGGGTGAAAAGCAGCGTGTAATAAAGGCATCTGAAGCAGCCAAACAACAGCAAATCAATGAAGCAGAAGGCGAGGCACAGGCCATACTCGCGGTAGCTACTGCGACCGCGGAAGGCTTGCGTCAGGTTGCTAGCTCACTGGTTGCTGATGGTGGTGACTCGGCGATGAAGCTGCGTATTGCCGAATCCTATGTGCAACAATTTGGCAATCTGGCGAAGGAAGGCAATACTCTGGTAGTGCCTGCCAATTTGAGTGATATGACATCTATGATCGCCCTGGCGAGTAATATCATCGGTAAAAAACCCGGGGCAGAGGGTTAATGGAGCAAATTAAACTGCTGAATCCACTTATTCGAACGCCTGAGCATTCTTTCCCTAAAGCTATTGCTGTGATTGGTGCCGGAACTATCGGCCCTGATATTGGTTATTATCTGGTCAGTAGTATTCCCGAATTGTCGTTAACACTGGTGGACGTATCGCAGGAATCTCTGGGTCGTGCCGAAAAGCGTATACAGGCATATGTCAAAAAGGGTCTGGATCGTGGCAAACTGACACCGGCTCAGGCTGATTGGGTCAGCAACAATATTACTTACACGGTGGATTACGAGGCAATTGTAAACTGTGAATGGGTATTAGAAGCGGTTACCGAAAATGTAGAACTAAAGCGTAAGATTTTTAGTCAGATCGAATCCATTGTCTCCCCAGAAACAATCATCACATCTAATACCAGCTCATTGCCTGCATCGCTGATATTCTCTGATTTGGAGCATAAGCAGCGGGCCGCAATAACCCATTTTTTTGCGCCGGCATTTAGTAATCCTGCTGTAGAAGTGGTAGGGGGCACAACTACAGATGCTGCCGTGCTGGAGCGTTTGCACTGGATTTTCTGTGCTACCGGTAAGATTCCTATGTCAACGGATGATGTGCTGTGTTTTATGCTAGACAGAGTTTTCGATAATTGGTGCAACGAGGCTGGCTATTTGCTTGATGAAAATGTGAGTGCCATGGAAGTGGACTCTGTAGCTACTGAATTCGTACACGCGGGACCATTTTGTGTTTTGAATATTGCCAACGGTAATCCCATTATTATCGAGACCAATAGTTTCCAGGCGCAGGAAGAAGGTGAGCATTATCGGCCAGCATCAATTTTTAGTTCGGTGGACAAATGGAAAACTCTGGAGCCGGGCCAAAGCATTCCTGTTGATGCTGAGCCAGCAGCTAATATTCGTGACCGTTTATTGGGAGTCCTGTTTTCGCAATCTGTCGATATCATTGATCGTGGTATAGCATCGAGTATTGATCTTGAGCTTGGTTGCCGTATTGCGTTGGGATTCAAACAGGGGCCTTTTGCGTTAATGCAGGATGTGGGTGTTGATGAAGTCAATCGCATATTATCAAAGTTTTTGAAAGACAGGCCAGGCATGCCAATGCCTGCAAAACCGATAGGAGATTACCTCGACTTTTATCGACATATACTGGTTGATGATATGGCTGGCGTTAAAGTTATCAGTATCAGAAGACCGGACGCTCTTAATGCCCTGCACGATGAAATGACCGATGAAATTCTTGCGGTAATTAAACAATATGAAGATGATCCAGCCGTCAAAGGTTTCGTGCTAACCGGCTACGGCATGCGAGCATTTTGTGCCGGGGCAGATATTGGGCGATTCCCAACCATGCTTGGCCAGCCCCAAGCAGCAGCACAGTATGCCAGGGACTGCTCAAACCTGTTGCGTTATCTTGATGGCATGTCGAAGCCCGTTGTTGCAGCACTGAATGGTATGGCACTAGGTGGTGGATTCGAGTTGGCTATGCGTTGTCACGATATAGTGGCGATGAAGGATGCCTGGTTACAATTACCGGAAATTACTTTGGGCATAGTGCCTGGTATCGGTGCCATGGTGGTGCCGTATCGCAGGTGGCCACACGCAGCGTTGGTATTGCATGACATGCTGCGCAAGGCCACAAAGCTTAAATCGGCTGAGGCTTTTGAATTGGGTATTTTTACGACGGTATCCGATAGTTATGAAGAGATGATTGCGGCGGCTATTGAACGGGTTAATCAGCTAAGTAGTGGGTTCACTAAAACGAGCGATGAACCGGTTGATATTGCTGCAATGCCACCGATTGATCCAGTTGCTGCAAGTGGACAGACTCTTAGCGCCGAAGTTATTGGTATTCTGGAAGAAACTGTCGCCTCTGCTGCTGTTGCTTCTTCTCTGAGTGATGCTTTGGAAACGGGTTATCAGGCCTTTGGTAAAAGTGCCTGCACAGCAGCTGCAAAAGAAGGCATCAGTGCATTTCAGGAGCGTCGTCGCGCGGACTTTTCTGCAACTGGCTAGATGTGTTGATAGACGATGTGGAAAAAGCCGAGCTAACTCATTTGTTTGAGAGGATGCGCGGCGGTACCACATCGGCATTGTCACGCTGTCTAAGTATTGCCGAGAAGAACCTAACAGGCGCAAAATACCTTGGCAGCCTTGCCCGGAATGTACCTGGCAATGCGATTACCATCGGATTAACCGGTGCTCCCGGGGTCGGCAAATCTACGCTCACGGCGGCCCTGATCGAAGAATGGCGAAAACGCGAATTATCGGTTGGGGTGATAGCCATAGATCCGAGTAGCCCGGTTTATGGTGGGGCTGTGCTTGGAGACCGCATTCGCATGGCGACCCATGATCTGGATGATGGAGTGTTTGTGCGCTCTCTCGCTTCACGCAGGCAACTAGGTGGATTAGCGCCTGCAGCAACACGGATAGCCGAGATGTTCAATGCATCAGGTCGTGATGTGATACTTGTGGAAACAGTTGGTGTCGGTCAATCCGAGGTTGATGTAACACAAATGGTTAAGACCACGGTTGTCATTTGTGCGCCCGGGATGGGGGATGCTGTGCAGACACTTAAGGGTGGCATTCTTGAAGTTGCAGATATTCTGGTGGTGAATAAGGCAGATCTGCCCCTGGCATCGCAGGCACAAAATCAATTGCTGGCCATGATAGCTATGCGGTCATCAAGTGACTGGAAGGTGCCGGTACTTTTGACACAGGCTGATAATGGCGCAGGCATGGAGCAATTGGTTGATGCCTGTATACAGCACCAGAGTCAGTTATAGCTTCTGCCCAGCTCGCATGCCGCAATAGCAGGCGCCTGACCACCTTTTCTGGCTATTAATTCAATTGCCTGGCTAAGATAGTTGTAGCCGACTGGAAACCCCTGTAATGATGAGGCTATACCCAATACAAAATAAAGCTGATATCTGGGGTCGATAGTTGTGTCGTCACGTACATAAACCACTTCTTCGATACAGTCTTTCAACCTTGAAACAAATGTTTCCATATCCGGATATTGACTGATACCAGCATTGACCGCGTAAGGCATGATCTCGGTGTTGTTGATAACTACCCGACTGCCTGAATTTAAGTAGGAGGCACACCTTTGGGCTTCTAGCCTTTCCAGTCCAATCATAAAATCAGCTTCTCCCGCGTCGACCTGACCATGACCAGGCTCGCCAAAAGTGATGCCGGCATTCACCATGCCTCCACGTTGGGATAAGCCATGAATTTCACCGGTAGCGACTTTGATATCTGCTAATACTGCTGCATGCATGAGCAGTCTTACCAGATAGGTAACACCCTGCCCGCCGACACCTGAGATGATAAGTTTCTTCATACCATTTCACCGGTAATTGCGGTTTCTGTTTGCCACTGAATGGCATTATTGGGACAGACATCAATGCATAAACCACAGCGGATGCAGCTGGATTGCTCGATGGTGATTTTGCCATTTTTTCTTACCAGTGAGGGGCAGGCAAAGTTGTCGATGCAGTGATTACAGCGCTCGCAGGTCTGGTGTAGATCGTATTGGTAGATATCTTCGAGCGAGGTGATGTTGCTTTCTGCTTCAAGCGCAGTTTCGCTGTTAAGGCTTTGCATCGCCCTGTCGCCCTCGTAGGGGTATTCATAACCTTCGAGTAACTGTCGAACACTTACGGCGGCCTTCTTTCCGCTGGCAATAGCGCCGATCAAACTCATATGATGATTCGAGTTGATATCACCTGCCGCAAAAATATTGTCAGCCGAAGGTATCAGGCTTTGAGCATTTGTTTCGATGCGATGCAGTTGGTCAAGGGTATCAATACCCGATGTTCGTAATAGCTCAGCATCACCGTGCTGACCTATTGCAGAAATAATGAAATTGCATTGAAGTGATGGCAGATCTTTTTTGCTATCGTAAGCTTTCATCCGTAGTGTCAATTCATCATCACTATTGCATTGCAGGTCGCTGATAAAGCTATTGTGATGTATCAATACGCCCTCTCTAAGAGCTTCTTCGATTTCGTCCTGAAAAGCTGGCATGGTATGTCTATCTTCGATGCAGGAGAGGATAACCCGGTTTTCGGGGGACAGTTTCATTGCGGCACGAGCGGCGTCGATGGCGCTATTGCCGCCACCTATCACAACAAAGGAAGAGTCATTTTTAAGCATCAGTTTGCTTTCGTTAAACAGCTTTAAAAAGTCCATAGCGTTGTAACGATTTTGAGCTGGCACAGTGTTTTCGACGATAGCCAGAGTTGAGGAAATACTGACGCCTATCGCCAGGACGACAGCGTCATATTCTCTGGATAAAGCCTGTAGATTTATCTGTTCACCGAGAGCGGCGCCGTAGTTGAAACTAACACCCAGTTTTTTCAGTATGTGGATTTCAGACTGCAAACCTTGCTTATCCATGCGAAAATCAGGTATCTGGTGAAACAAGACACCTCCAGGCGATTGCTCTTTTTCAAAAACAAAAACCGCATAGCCGCTCAATGCCAGATCGTAAGCGGTGCTGAGTCCGGCTGGGCCTGCGCCAATGATAGCGACACGGTGGCCAGGTGTCTGGGGTCGAACTCGCTGCAGAGCTGCCTCGTGATCGGCAAAGTTGGCCGCATCGCCAGCAACAAAATGTTTGAGTAATTTTATGGGGACGCTGGGATGACTACCTCTTTCGCAAGGTCGGTGACAAATATCCCCACAGGTACGCGCGAATAACATTTTGTCGCGCACGATTTCGAGAGCAGTCTGGTAGTCTTTTGCCAGGATGGCGTTAAAGAAACCATGGTTGCAAATATTGGCAGGACAGGCCTGTTGTTCTCCGGCAATATGTTGCTTCGCTGTAATTTTTGCCCTGGCTCGTGCCAGACCATATTCCGGGGTTGTCTCGTGTGAACAATACTGGGCACGATCACTATGATTCGCGCAGGTCTTACATTTATTGTGATCAACATATACTGGTGTCGTAGAAATTTGTCTGTCGTACTCCAGCATCACACAAGGACTTACCGATATTAAAACTGAAACACCGCGGTGGTTAATCGAAGCTTTTATCTTCTGATAGGTGTCCTCCACCTTGAATGGATCCATGCTCTCAACAAAATCAACCCCCATGCCACGTACCAGTTTTTCGATATCTACACGTTGGAATTCGCCTATATTGGTAAGAGGTGCTCCGGGATTGATTTGACCGCCGGTCATTGCAATAGTGCGATTATCAAAAATGATAATGCTGATATCTGCATTGGTATATATTGCGTTCAAAAGTGATGTCATGCCGGAGTGGAAAAATGTTCCATCACCAATCAGGGCGATTGTTTTACCAGCCCTGCCGTTTTTGTTTTGACCAATTGCCAGATCCAGACCCTGAGCCATGGAAATACTCATGCCCATGTGGTTGACGGTATCCATCATTCCCATTGGCGGCAAAGCACCCAGACCCAGGCAGCCGATATCGCCGCATAAAATTGTTTCGTCATCGTTTCTCGGTAGTACCAGCTTCATCGCGTAAAAAGTTGCACGATGGGGGCAGCCCACGCATAATGTCGGAGGTCGTACAGGTAGTTTGTCGGTAAAATCGGCAAGCATGGCCAGAGGCTGTTTGTGGGATAGTGGTCTTTGTAAAAATTGCTCAAGTGCCCTGGTTGTGAGGCTTAGTGAATACTCTCCCACTGTTGTCAAACCGGAGAAATTCTTCCCTACAATATCCACGTCGATATGATTTTTCTGTGCCACGATACGGATACCATTTTCCAGAATCGGATCCAGCTCCTCGAGTACCAATATTCGGCGATATCCTTTTTGTAAAAAATTCAGTACATCAAGTTCGGGAAAAGGGTTGATCATGCCAATTTTCAGCCATGCCAGTTCCCCGGCTAGCTCATGAATCTCATGGAGTTCGAGAAAGTAGCTTGTCGCCATACCAGAGGTTATAACTGCTAGCTCTTTACTGTCAGACTTGGATAACTGTTTTGTATTCAGATTTGAGAAATAAGGCTGTATCCGCTCGCCCTGTAGCTTCTCCAGCAAGCGTTCGTGGGCAATCGCTGTTCTGGCTGGGACATTGATATTGACTGGATCTCGATTGAAACAGCCCATACGTTGATCAGGCTTTATCGAATTGTAGTGAAACGTTTCCCGACCATGTGAAACCCGCGTAGTCAGACGCACAATGACAGGTAACTTCAGGTCTTCTGAAATAATGAATGCTTCGCGCGTCATGCGATAGGCTTCTCCCGGTGATGCAGGGTCAAGCAGGGGGATCGAAGCACTGATAGCAAAATGACGGGAATCTTGCTCATTTGAGCTGGAATGGCAACCTGGATCATCACAGACGATCACGACCAATGGGGCATTAATGACCTGATATGGAATAGTCATCAATGGATCGGCGGCAACATTCAGACCTACATTTTTCATGCAGGCCATCGAGCTTTTATTGCCGATTGAGCAGGCGATGGCCTTTTCCAGAGCAATTTTTTCATTAACACTGTATTCAAAATAAATGTGGTTATTAGCTATCTGAGGATATTCAGCCGCCCAGTTATCTGCCGCCTGAAACTCCCTGATGCTTGAAAAAATCATGGAGATTTCTGTCGAAGGTGTGCCTGGGTATGCGAACACGCCGGCTACTCCAGACTCAATGGCGGCTCTTGCGACACCTTCGTTGCCCATGACACAGACACTTTCGGGGGCGTCGAAGGGGGTCAAAATCTCTGCGACTCTATTCTTTAACATTTATGCTGCTCGTGATAGGCAGGAGAATTTATAACTAATTACCAGAGAAATATCTTTGCCATTTCTTCTGTATTCTGTTTTTATATAGAAATAAATTTTAACAGCAGGTATTTCAGTGAAAATATCAACCACAGAGTATGAATTAGACGCGTATGATCATAAGATATTGATTGAAATGCGTCGAAATGGACGTATTGCGATTGCCGACCTGGCGGAGAAGATTGGTTTATCGACTACTCCGTGCTGGCGTCGGGTTCGTCGTCTTCAGGAATCTGGTGTTATCGAGCGCTATACCGCCGTTATTGATCCTGCAGTTTTCAACCAGAATCTGGACGTCTTTATTGAAGTTTCACTGGATTTACACCAGGCAAAAGCTTTCGAAGAAGTTGTTCAGGAGCGAGATGAAATTGTCGAATGCTATGCAATCACTGGAGGGCATGACTACATACTACATATCATGGTTGCCAGTATAAGTGCTTACGATGAGTTTCTACGTGAAGAGTTCATCCATTTCCCTGGTGTGCAGCAGGTCAAAAGCCACCTTGCGCTTAATCCAGTCAAGAAAGCGTTGGTTTGATTTTTGAAGGCAGGCTTTGATTACCTATGCGCGTGATACAATTTAATAGCCAGCACAAAATTAACAAACAACAGGGCATTTGAAGCAAAAAGACTAGTTGCCGCCAGATATACCCAATAGCTCTTAAAGACGGCGCTGATAATGCAAAGAACTGTTGCTAGTAAATGCAACCAAAATTGCACTAACATAGATTTTTTATTGATGACTTTGCTTACATTGGGGGTGTGGTTTTTTTCGCTCGGACTAACTTTGCCCGTCATCACAGGTAAACGCAGGTGCAACCAGACTAGAAAGGGAACGATCTTGTACAACATGCCATTGATGACTGAGCAGGCAAAACCAATTAGAACCACAGTCGCAATTAAAACTGAAAAATCCGTGCTGATAAAATAATGGTATATAGTCAAAGCAAACGCAAGCAACAAACTGACCAGAGACAGTTGCCAGAATCTGACAACAATATCAAAACGACGGCTGTGGCGTTTATGTAGCATATGCAGGGTTTTGCCACAATAAGTTGAAATAATTATACTGGCTGCAAACAGGGATAATTGACTCGGTAAAGCCCAGGGCGAGAAGGAGATCAGCAGGAGTAATGAAAACAAGACATAACTCAGTCGTATGTTGAACCTGGCAGGATATGGTTTGGTAGATAAAAACATTGGTAATACCTGTTCCGATATCCCGATTAGCAATATTATTATCCAACCAGCAATGCCCCAACCTGCATGAATGTCGGTCAAACTACGATCAATTAAAATAGTATCAAAACTATACCCTGCAACCAGATACACACCGATAGCCACAGTAATGGATAGAGACAGCAGTGCAAGTCGTACTACATGAAGAGTATTCTGGATTTTTGTGGTTTTATTTATTGACCAGAAAACACTAGCTACAAACAGTACTATGACGGCGACTATTAACACCATGCCTGTGTTTAGCAAACCATGATGATTTAGCCAGAAACCGACAACCAGGTTGCTAACTCCAAGAGTAAATCCGGAATGTGTAATGCTCGCAATGCGGTTGGTGTTAGGAATTATCACTCCCATGACTACCGGCAGCATTTGAAATAATGCCCCTAGCATCGCCATGGAGATAAAGCCAAGCGTGAATATATGGGTAATGGCGAGCGTTGATGGTAGCCAGCGGGACTGGAATAGTTCACCACCATCAATCAACATGACTATTGCCGCTAACATGGCAAATACCGGAACGGTCATGAAAAAACGCACCGGTGTCCAGAGGCCTGGAGCATTTTCAAATGAGAGAGCCGATTTGTTCATTGCAGGCTCATGTTGCAGGCTTCCAGATAGTGATCAAATAAATTTGTGCATTTTTATTATAGGAGATTGCTTTTTTCCATCCCTGTTCCTCCAGAATGGGGTATAACAATAGAGGTTCTCGCCAATGAGTAACCTCCAGTTTTTCATCAGCGGCGAGTGATTCCAGGTTGTCCAGAATCGTCTCTAATGGTTCCGGGGGTTCCATCCCCCTTACATCGATACTGCGTATGTTCATTTCCTGCTATGCAGAGCTACTCAAAACCTGTGATTTTAGCCTTCAACTCTGGCAGGTAATCCCGCAGGGCTTCATCAGTCATTGGGTATAACATCTGTTCTTCTTTTACATTATGTTGCTGTAAAAACATGAATAGAGTCTCGGTGGTATCGAGGGCTTCATCGGTATCCTGTACAGTGATCGCATTATCGATTCTTTCGATAAGGCTTTTTATTTCGACATGCTCCCCAAGCATTACCATTACGGGGCCTCCCTGCATACCAGTTTTTTCCTGAAACATTGGGAAAAGAATCTCTTCTTCATTGGCCAGATGATCAATTATATCCTGCTTCATTTTCGCAAATTTCTCTGCACCGGTCGTCCAGTCTTCGGCATTGAGAGCCTGTTCCATTTGTTCCAGTATCGCGTCACATTCCCGGTGTTGCTTACTGAAAAATTCGGTTATTATCGTCATCTAGATTACCAGTTTGAAAATTGGCGGGAAGCAGCGCAGTTTATTGTAATTAATGATTTCTTTCCATCTCTGAATTACTGTAGAGGATCGGGAATACCTTGATTTTGATACAGATTAAAAACAATCATTGTCGTCAGTGATATAAGAATTTGCAGAAAAATATTTTTCAACTCTTCTATCATTACTGTAAATAGTCGAATCCATGGGCTGATACAATTAGCAGTAAAATTATGGATTCTATTGAAAATAATAAGAGAATACGATGATTCAGGAAACCATTAGCGGTTTTGGGAATTTCGAGTTTTATGATAAGTACTTTATTGGTCGCATCTACGAGGGAGTGAATGCGGGCAATGAATTTGTAGATCACCTAACAGATCTAATCCAGAAACATTACTCCGGTCGACCCATTATTTATATTAGCGACAGGATTAATTCTTACTCTCTTGATGTGGTAGCAACTACAGACCTGATTCGTCGCAATAAAATTCACTTTTCTGCGATTGTAGCCTATACACCCATACAGGAAGAATTGTATTCATACGAAAAGAAGTGCATAGAGGGAACTGATATTTATTTATTTTCGAATTTGGATGCTGCCTTGTCCTGGGCAAAGCAAAAGGCCTTAGAAATGGACTAATGAAAATGTTACATCTTCATTATTCAAAGCTGGAAGAAGATAACTACTGATTTTTTAACACCCACGGCCATGCCTGTTACAATCAACCAAATTTTGATCAGTTTGAGGGCTTTATGTCTGCACTATTCGCACCTGTAACCATTCGCGGAGTTACGTTTCCTAATCGAATTGCAGTTTCACCGTTATGTATGTACTCGGCGATAGATGGCGTTGCTCAACCCTGGCATTTTGCGCACCTGAGTACTTTTGCTCGTGGTAAAGCCGGGCTGATTTTTTCCGAGGCGATTGCAGTTGAAGCCATTGGGCGTATTACGCCGCATTGCCTGGGTATATGGACGGAGGCTCAGGTAGACGTACTCAAGCCGATTACCGCATTTATCGACGAGATGGATTGCGTACCCGCGATTCAATTATCCCATGCCGGGCGCAAGGCGTCGACGGCGGCTCCATTTCTTGGTGGAAAACCCCTGGTGCAGGATGATCCACAGGCCTGGCCAGTGGTCGGGCCGAGTGCTGCTTCGGCCGGGCCAGGTTTCCCCGTTCCGCACGAACTAAGCGTGGCCGAAATCCAGCGACTCGTCGATACTTTCGCTCTGGCGGCAGAACGGTCGATCCGGGCAGGTTTCAGGGTTATCGAATTGCACGGTGCGCACGGGTACCTCATTAACAGTTTTCTATCCCCAATCTCGAATTTGCGTGAGGATGCCTACGGTGGCGATATTCACGGGCGTATGCGCTTCGCACTGGAAGTCGCACGAGCTACCCGTGCTGTTGTGGGCGAGGAAATGCCACTATTTTTTCGTATCTCTGCGGTTGATGGGGGCGAAGGTGGATGGACGATGGATGATTCCGTTATCCTGGCGAGTGAACTGGGTAAATGTGGAATTGATGTGGTCGACTGCTCCTCTGGCGGGATCAGTGGTGCACCTCGATTCAGGTCTGATGACGATGGTAAACCTTTGAATAAGGATTCTGCTCGGGCACCGGGGTTTCAGGTACCCTATGCCGAGCGAATCCGCAAAGAAACCGATGTAATGACGATGGCTGTCGGTGTGATTGTGGATCCACATCAAGCAGAAGAAATTATCCAAAATGGCAGGGCAGATTTTGCCGCATTGGGGCGGGAGATTATGCATGACCCATTTTGGCCTTTGCATGCAGCAGAAGCACTGGGTGTCGACCCGGACTTCAAAATGTGGCCAAAACAATACGGCTGGGCAGTCGACCGGCGTGCACAAATCACTGCTTTGAATCAAAAGGATGAATAAGCAGTAACGGCTAAATGATCAGTCAGAATCCCGAGCCCCTACGGAACAGTGAATTTAATAGTCAGTTATTAGGCAAACTCGGCCTGATCAACATAGGCCCAAAACAAACCAAATACAAAATCCAGCACAGTGACCAGAGCAAGCCGGATAAAAGCATCAAGGGCATTTCAAATATTGACAGTCCCGCCAGCAAGCGAGTGATGGCAGCTATCGGCATCATCCAGAAAGCAATTGTTATCAGTCCTGGAGGATTGAGTGCTCTACCTGTATGTTTTAACACAACACGGGTCATCAAGCTTAGTTTCATCATGCCGAATGCGCCAATGGTGAATGCATGAATGGCGATATCGGTTGTCCAGCTGCTGTAATATTCTCCCAGACCTCTCAATAAAAAAGTTAGCACTAGCCAGCAATATCCTAACTGCATTAATAAAACCAATGGGTCTTGCAATGCTAACCAGCCACGCCACCTGAATACTCTGTAAAAATGCACAAGCAGTGCAAGCAATGCAGCGGCTAAACCCCAAAATGGATTGACAGATACCAACCCCGTTAAGGCAAATAGCAGGACTGTCACTATAGCCATGATTTCCAGTGGTGGCAGAAACTGGTACTTGCCACCCTGACCCTTTGTACGAAGATAGTTATAGGTAAATATAGGTGTAAGAAAACCACCAATAAATGTGAACATAATCATCAGGCTATAAACTGACAGATTGACCCCTTGCCATGCCAGTTCCATGTGCCCCTGAGACACGCCGGAATAAAACACAATATTCGCAATAATGAATCCTGCGAGTATGGGCAGCAGAAGTAGATAAAGTTTATTACGAGCAGCCAGTAAACCAGGAGCGATTATTATGGCTAATAAAACAAAAAGCAGGCTGTCTATGCTGGCGGCAACCAGGATGGCATCAAGGGGTAGACACCAAAAAACCAGCCGACCGGCAAGCCAGACTGCGGTTAGTAGCATGAGACGTGCTCCGCCTATTTCCTCTGTTCCTGCCCAGCCTGGGAGCGCGGTTAAAATAAACCCGGTAGCAATGGCTGAGGCGAAACCAAAAATCATTTCATGCCCGTGCCAGAGGAAAACTGGGAGTGTTGACGGCGCAGGTAACAGCTCGCTATAAACCGCCAGCGTGTAGAGCATCAGCAAGGGGCCATAAATAATCGCAAGCAAATAAAAAGGGCGGAACCCACTGTGCCAGACAGGTGCGCCCGAATTATCGATAACGTCCGTCATTCCTCGAGCTTTTTATAGCCTGCTTCCTGTTCAATGTCTGTCTCCAGATGATTCAGCTGGCCGGTCTCTGTGAGAGCGCGACGCATATGATCGGGGATAATGGCAGAATTAAGTTCGCCACTGTCATCAATACGAGCATAAACACGAGTTGCCTTTCCTTCAGTAATGTCGGCTCCAGTTACTGCGTTTCGGGCTTTGCAGTTCCAGTGCAGGGTTCGTTCTCCAATTTCGGTAAGTGTAATAGTGGTTGCTACACGATCACCATAAGCGGCCGGGCCGATAAAACGAAAATGAACCTCACCCATGACAAAAGTGGTTTTTTCGTTTCTGATCATTTCATCGATTGGATAACCGATGGTACGAAAAAACTCATGCTCAGTTTCATTAAACCAGGCAACAATTCGGGGATAATAAACCAACCCGAACGGGTCTGACTCACCCCAGTCAACGGTAATTTCTTTCCAGTACATCGCGGAATCCATAATACTTAATCTCTATAAGTTAGTTTTGGTTAGTTAACCTATATTACTGGTGATTAAGAATCTATGGAAGACACCTCTAGTTTCAAACAGGCAGCATCCAATCACCCATAAACAAAACCACCCTCTAACAAAACCTGGAGCTCAGCCTCGGAATATCCAGCCTCCAGCATTAACTCCTGAGTATGCTCACCATATTTTGGCGGGAACGACAGAGTTGTCTTACCATCATCACGATCTACTGCGTTGGGTTGCATGCGGATTTCTCTGCCATCATCCGGGAGTTGCGTGCGGGTGAGCTTGCTTTTAATGGCATCCATCGCGGCTACCTGAGGGATGGTGTTTATTGGAGCGTGAGGGATTGTGGCCTGGGCGAAATCGGTGGTGAGTTCTTCGGTGCTGAAGTTGACGCTGATACCGGCTATCTCTTTTTGAATGGACTCGCGCTCCTGATGTCTGCCATCATTTGTGCGTCGCATTTGGTTGGCGATGCTATCAAATTTTGTTATCTCAGTGAGTCGTTGCCATTGCACATCATTACCGATTGCGACAAAGATAAAGCCGTCGGAAGTAGGGTAAGCATTGGTGGGAATAAACTTGCGATGCTCGTTACCGCAGCGGGTTATCTCGGAATAGTCGCAGTCAAAATCCAGCAGCGGCAGTGTGGTGATAAGCCATGAGGCGGCGGCCTGCAGCATTGATATGTTGATAGCCTGACCGCTACCAGTCTCGGCACGTTCAGCCAGCGCCAGACAAACACCGGCGTAAACTTCATCGCCAGCTTTCAGATCAATCAGGGGAACCCCCGTCAAAGTTGGTGGCCCTGATCTCTCACCGGAGAGTTCCATGTATCCGGCCATTGCCTGAATTGCTGGATCATAACCGGGTACCATTGGGTAGTCGGGACCCATAGCCGAGATGCCGGCCCAGATAATATCCGGCTTAATTGCTTTGAGAGTTTCATAATCGATGCCCATCGCCTCATATCGACCCGGCAGGGTGTTGCAGCAAAATATATCAATGTCGAGTTCTCTGATAATACGGTGTAAGGCGGCACGTCCTTCCGGTTCTTTGAGATTCAGGGCAATTGACTGTTTGCCGACATTGGGGGCGATAAAATAACTACGTCTGTCGTCGTCAGCCACTGTAGCACCGATATACCGGTTGGGATCACCCGGTAGTGACTCACCGCGTGGAGTAGATTCGATACGGATTACGCGCCAGCCGAGTTGTGCAAAACGTAGTGTTGCATAGGGCATGGACAGAGCTTGTTCCAAAGACAGAATAGTGCGTTGTTTCATGGCTAGCAGCCTTTAAAAACTTGGTTTGTTAGAAGCGCCATGCAATGCTCGATAAACTTTCTCCGGGGTAAATGGTGCTTCGTATAGCCGCACTCCGGTAGCGTTGTAAATAGCATTGGCAACTGCAGCAGCTATACAAATAGAGGGAGCCTCACCTACTCCTTTGGCACCCTGGGGACCTTCACCGTCCATAGTCTCGATAAAGTGCAGGTCCATTTCAGGGATTTCTGGCGCGGTTATTAATTTGTAATCACGAAAATTGGGATTGATACAATGACCACCTTCAATCATTAAATCTTCGGTGAGGGCATAACCCTGACCCATGACAATGCCGCCTTCAATCTGACCTTCGATACCGAGTTGGTTCAGTACTCGCCCGACATCGTGTGCAGCGGTGCATTTTAACAGGCGTACCATACCAGTGTCGGTGTCGACTTCTACTTCAACCACCTGAGTAGCCCAGGCATAAGCTGCTGAGACGTCGCCTTTGAAACCTTTATCCTGATGAACACTCGGGGGTTCGTAATAATAAGACGTAGTGATTAGTTCGGCCCTGTCTCTAAAATGCAGTGAGCGCAGCATTTTGTCCATCGGCATCACAATTTCACCGCTATCTTCTTTCACAATGCAGGCACCGCGAAGACCTAGCTGTGGGACTGGTATGTCGGTTATTGTCGATGCAGCATTGAGTATTTTCTCTTTGGCCAGGCGAGCAGCACCGATGGCTGAGTTGCCGGCAATAAAGGTCGTACGGCTGGCATGTACGCCGACATCCCATGGAGTTATATCGGTGTCGTTGTTCACCACGGTTATTGCCGAGAGCGGTACGCCGAGTTCCTCGCCAACCAACTGTGAAAGCACCGTTTCTGAACCCTGTCCAATCTCCGACGCACCTGTCATCAGAGTTATGTGACCGAAGTCGTCTAGCTTAAGGATGGTGCCGCAGCCATCCGATGGATAGATTTTTGCTCCACCGCCGACGTGTAGCATAGACGCCAGGCCGACTCCTCGTTTGACCGGGTTACCGTTATCACGAGCAGCCAGGTTAGCAAGCCGCTGCTGGCTGAAACCGCTTTGTTCGGTCGCGGTTGTCAGGCACGCCTTAAAACCACAGGTTTTAAAATGCATACCCTGTCCCGTAGTCTCTCCAGCTTCCTGTGCGTTTTTCATGCGAAATTCCAGTGGATCCATCTTGATGGCTTCAGCAAGCTTGTCCATATGCGCTTCAACCGAGAAGGTGGCCTGCAAATTACCATAGCCTCGGAAAGAACCGGCGTAGGGGTTATTGGTGTATACCGTTTCAGTGTGGTACTTGCAGTGGGGTACGCGGTAAAGTGATGAAAAGGTTTGCATCATCACAAATGGAATTGTGGCGCCCCACGAGGTATAGGCGCCGTTGTCGAGTAGCGAATCAAGGGTGCGAAAGGTGAGTGTACCGTCTTTTTTCGCACCACTGCGCAGGCGCAGATATGCGGGTTGTCGCGTAGGTGAAGCCAGGAATTCCTCCTCACGACTAAAGATCATCTTTACCGGTCGGCGAGCTTTTTGTGCCAGGTATACAGCGATTGGTTCGAAAGGATAAATATCCAGTTTGGAACCGAAACCACCACCGATTGGTGGTTGAATGATGCGGATTCGGTTAGGATCCATGCCGAGTACGCTGGCAAATTCACGCTTATGCAAGAAGGGCACCTGGGTATTGGAATAAAGTGTCAGGTTACCCGAGGTAGTGTCAAAATCGGCGATGACGCCGCTCACCCCCATGCAACAGTGGGTGACATAGTGCAGCTTGAAAACATCTTCAACAACAATATCGGACTCTGCCTCACCCTGTGCTACATCACCATGGCCATAATCAAATTCCATGGAAAGGTTGTCGGGCTTGTGTTCCTGAATGACAGTGGCACCTGGCTTGCGGGATGCACGTGGATCAAAAATGCAGGGTAAGTCCTCGTATTCGACTTTGATCAGTGAAAGCGCCCGGGTTGCAATTTCTTCGGTTTCTGCGGCTATTGCTGCAATTTCATCGCGCTCGCAACGTACCTTATCGCCCTTTAGAGGAGGGTTGTCTTTGGTGACTCCCAGCGGTTTATTGGGTACATCGCTAGCGGTGATCACCGCGTGAACTCCTGCGAGTGCTTCGGCT
>JAAENK010000344.1 GCA_024224415.1 Gammaproteobacteria bacterium
ATGCCGTATATTTCAGCATCAATCATCATGCAGTTGATGACGGTTGCGGTACCTGCGCTCGAACAGCTAAAGAAAGAAGGTGAATCGGGACGTCGCAAGATTACGCAATATACGCGTTATGGCACGGTAGCATTAGCCAGTTTTCAGTCGGTCGGTATTGCGGTGGCCTTGTCGGGCCAAAGTGGTGGTGGCGGTGCGGCATTGGTGATTAATCCAGGGCCATCGTTCATTTTTACTGCGGCGGTGACGCTGGTAACTGGTACCATGTTTTTGATGTGGTTGGGTGAACAAATTACCGAACGCGGTATAGGTAATGGTATTTCAGTATTGATATTCGCCGGTATCGTAGCGGGTCTACCGTCGGCGATAGGCAATACTTTTGAGCTGGTAAGAACCGGTGAATTGAATTCAATCGTTATTCTGGGACTGTTCTTCGGCGTGATAGGTGTCACCTATTTTGTGGTATTCGTAGAACGTGGTCAGCGTCGCATTACCGTGAATTACGCCAAGCGTCAGCAGGGACGAAAAATGTACGCGGCGCAAAGCAGTCATTTACCGCTGAAGTTGAACATGGCCGGTGTTATACCACCAATATTTGCTTCGAGTATTATTTTATTCCCGGCTACTCTTGGTAGCTGGTTTGGGCAGGCTGAAGGTATGCGTTGGTTGCAGGACTTATCTGCGACCTTGTCACCGGGCCAACCGCTATACGTTATGTTTTACGCAGCAGCGATTATTTTCTTTTGTTTTTTCTACACCGCGTTAGTGTTTAATTCAAAAGATACCGCTGATAACCTGAAGAAGTCGGGTGCGTTTATTCCTGGTATTCGTCCAGGTAATCAAACTGCAAATTATATAGACGGCGTCATGTCACGACTGACCCTGGTCGGTGCGATGTATATTACCGGTGTCTGTTTGTTGCCGGAATTTCTGATTCTGTTCTGGAACGTGCCTTTTTACTTCGGTGGCACATCACTGTTGATCATTGTCGTTGTGGTGATGGACTTCATGTCTCAGATTCAGGCACATTTAATGAGTCACCAGTACGATGGCTTGATGAAGAAATCGAATTTTAAAGGTTACGGTGGCGCTGGCTCGGTTCGCTAGGCACCAGATCAGGAAATAGGGTAGAAAAATGAAAGTGAGAGCTTCCGTTAAGAAAATGTGTAAAAACTGCAAGGTGATTCGTCGCAATGGTGCAGTTCGAGTGATCTGTAAAGACCCGCGCCATAAACAGCGTCAGGGTTAAGGCAGAGCTTTTTA
>JAAENK010000345.1 GCA_024224415.1 Gammaproteobacteria bacterium
GTATTCCTTTAAACCACCGAAATGCTTTTCGTTGGCGGCTTTGGAACTCATGCCGTAGAACTGGACGTATTTGCGCTGTTCGATTATGTCTTCCCAACCGCTGTCTGTTTTTTCAACTTCGCCGGTTTTGTAGTAGCGCGTAATTATCTCACCACCACCTTCGTCGTGACCGGCGAGCATGCCGCCTAGCATGACATAATCAGCGCCCGCGGCGAATGCTTTGGAAAGATCACCCGGACAGGTGCAACCACCATCCGCGATGATATGCCCGCCAAGCCCATGGGCCGAATCGGCACATTCAATAACGGCGGATAACTGAGGAAAACCGACACCGGTTTGAATTCTTGTTGTGCAGACGCTACCTGGACCTATACCCACTTTGACGATATCGGCACCGCTGAGTATGAGTTCTTCGGTCATTTCGCCGGTGACGACGTTGCCTGCGATAATGACGATAGCTGGATAGGCATCTCGAAGTTGTTTGATAAAATCAGAAAAGCGCTCTGAATAGCCATTGGCAACATCCACGCAAACGTATTTCAATCGTTCCCTGACACTTTTGTACACAGTTTCGAATTTTTCAAAATCCTGCTGGGTGATACCCGTGGAATAAGCAACATTCTCGGTACGTGTCGATTTGTCAGCGTTGAAGTATTCGACGAGTTCCTGTTCGGTATAGTTTTTTACCAGGCAGGTGAATAATCCAAGTTCGGCTAGTTTGTCGGCCAGGGTGAAAGTGCCGACACCATCCATGTTCGACGCCATAATTGGTATCCCACGGTAATGCGGCTGGGCTTCGCTGGCCTGATAATTACGAAAGCTGAAATTTCTAAATAAATCAACGTCTTTACGACTCCCCAGGGTACTGCGCTTGGGGCGGATCAAAACGTCTTTGTAGTCGAGTTTGCTGTCGTCTTCTATTCTCATGAGCAAGCCTGTATTTATCGCAGCGGGACACTATCATGAATCTGAAATTCTTACTAGATGGGGTTAAAATGTGATCTGGGAAATCAGATACCGGATATCGGTGAGAGGCTTTTAATGACAAATCAAAGTCGAGCTCTATTAATCGACCTGGATGGTGTGCTATACCAGGAAAATCAAATCATACCCGGCGCTATCGAAACCATGCACTGGATCGAAAAGCAGCAAATAAGCTATTTATTCGTTACCAATACCACTTCAAAATCTCGATCGTCCCTGTTAGGAAAATTTGAAGATATGGGCTTGAACACCAGTATTGATCGGATTATCACACCGATTGTTGCAACTACCGAGTGGCTTCAGCAGAAGGGCATAAAATCAGCAGTACTGCTGGTCAAGGAAGACGCCAGGCAGGATTTTACCAATATTGAACCCGTCGATATCAATTCCGAACAACCGGTTGAAGCGGTTATTGTTGGCGACCTTGGCGAAGCCTGGGACTATCCAACGCTCAACCATGTTTTCCGCTTGCTGATGCGCACACCACAACCGATTCTCATCGCCCTGGGCATGACGCGTTACTGGCAATCAAATGATGGTTTGTGTCTCGATGTGGCGCCGTTTATCAAGGCGCTGGAACATGCGGCCGACTGCAAGGCCGAAGTCATCGGCAAGCCCTCGGTGGCTTTTTATCAGTCTGCATTGGCATTGCTGGGCTATTCGGCTGAACAGGTAGTAATGATTGGTGACGATATCGTTGGTGACATCGAGGGAGCGCAAAAAGCCGGGTTGCGTGCGTTGCTGGTAAAAACCGGTAAATTTAGAGACCGTGATCTTGAGTCGGCTGTAAAACCCGTTGCCTTGCTTGA
>JAAENK010000346.1 GCA_024224415.1 Gammaproteobacteria bacterium
CTGCCGTAACCGTCTCGAAGTCGCCATTAATCTGTGTGCTGAGCTGGTTCGTGACCAGCGTTAACCCGTCAAAACCTCGCAACTGTCGGATAAAGGCTTTGATAGCCGGTTTATAGTCAGTTGCCAGCGGATACATACTGATATCGACAGTAATGTTCATTATTTAGCCCACCTTAGTAGCTGTAACGCACCGTTAAACCGATGGTACGCGGGTCGCCGAATTTGGTGTACCGCGTTTCCGCAAATGCCGGCGGTTCGTTACCAAAGAAAAACCCACGGGTCTCATAATCTTCATCAAAGATGTTTCGACCCCAGGCTTCCACGGTCCAGTATTGCCATTCCTTACCGATACGTAGATTGGCGATCTGGTAATTATCTGCTTTTTCGTTGTTACTGATATCGAAGTAAAACTCATCTACCAGCGTGAAGTCGAAGCGGCCAAACCAACCCTGGTTATCACGATAACTCGCCCCCACATTGAGCGTGTATTCTGGCGCATGCGCCAGATCACGGCCTGCCGCACCCGGGCTTACTGCATCTGTTGCAGATGAAGACTTGATTTTTGTATCAAGCAAAAATTGATCCAATACAATCTTCGACTGAATTTCATTGATTTGTAAGGTGATTCCGCCACCTTTCATAATTGTCTCCTTTACACAAGTTC
>JAAENK010000347.1 GCA_024224415.1 Gammaproteobacteria bacterium
CTTGGCCACCCTGGAAGCCTGCATAATGGTTTCGTGATCACCATGTTGCTCGATACCAAAACCAGTTACCGGCTTACCTGTTTTCGCAATGCCATCTACGATCAGTTTTGTCCACTCATTTTCTATGCCTATGACAACTACGGCGGCGACATTAGGATTTGCCCCCGTACCGATAAGGGTACGAAAATGCAACTCCAGATCTTCGCCAAACTGTAGTCTTCCATAAGGATGCGGCAACGCCATGGTGCCAGAAATATTATTCGCAACTGCCTCACAGGCAGCATTCGCGAGGTCATCGACGGGCAGGATAATGACGTGGTTGCGGACACCTACACGACCGTTTTCGCGTCGATAGCCCATAAATGTGGCTTTACTTAAATCTTGTGACATGAATTATTCTCCAAAAGGGAATTAATGTTTCTAAAACGGGACAGGGCTACCGCTACCAGCGCTTGGTCTTGATATTGTGCACATGGGCATGTTCGCCGACACCAATATCAGCTACAACCTTGCCTATGTCAGTGCTGTATTTGATTACGGTATCGCCATTTTTTAATGGTTTTATCGCCAGTTTATGGCCGATTGGGATATCGCTGGCTGCTTTGAATGTAATATCAACATCCTGATCCATC